>CAYODB010000083.1:0-15206 GCA_964402495.1 uncultured Bordetella sp. | reverse complement strand
GGCATGGGCATCAAGCCGACGCCCCAATTCCTCAAAGCGGGCGATGAAATGCGCCTGGGCATCGACGGCCTGGGGGAACAAAGGCAGAAAGTCCTCGGCGGCTGAGGATCGGAGCCGCGAGGTCCACCAAGAACCAAATCCGTGGCTGGCGGCTCCAAGCTTCGATGCAAGCAGCACCCGGTATCCAGTCCAGGAGCGAAACAATGAAAAGTAGCCTGATGGGAGCAATCGCGCTGGGCCTGTGCATGGCGGACCCGGCGGCGGCGGAGCTGACGGCGAGCCTGGGGCTGGAATATCTGCGCTGGGAAGAGGACATCACGCCGGCCGTGACCGAAACCGGACCTTTGCTCGCCTTCGGCCTCGGCTATACCCAGGACAAGGAAAGCGGCCTGCTGTTGGCCTATCGCGGACGCGCCTACATCGGAGACGTGGATTATGAGGGCGCTGGCTTGTTCACCGGCACGCCGATCAGCGGGACCAGCCGGTACACCGGGATGGCCAACGAGGGCCAGTTGCGCTGGCGCACACAGATTAAGCAGAACTATCGCCTGGACGCACTTCTAGCGGTGGGAATCGATTTCTGGGAGCGCAAGCTCTCGTCCATCCAATCGGAAGACTACGAGATCGGCTACCTGCGCCTGGGCGGCGAGATGGCGATAAACCAGGGTGAAGGCTGGACCGCGGGCGTGGGCGTCAAGTACCCATTCCATACCAGGGAAGATGCGCACCTGACCAACATCGGCTTCGACCGCAACCCAGCGCTGAAACCCAGCCCGGACGTCAGCCTGTTCGCGCATCTGGGTTACAGGTTTACCGACAAGATCAGCGTCATCGGGTACTACGACGGGTACCGCTTCAAGAAATCGCAGGAGGAAGCGGTCAACCATCCGTTCACCGGTCCCGGGGTCGTGTACCAGCCCGCCAGCGACCTGTCCATCCTCGGCGTCAGGCTGGAATACAGGATCAAATAGCTAAAAACCGGATAAAGGCGACCATCAGCGGTCAGAGTTTGGTCAAGGTACAAGGCGCACTCCGGTGCGCCTTTTTTGATGCGGGAATCAGGCTATGATGATTTCATTAATTGTCCGGGGATTTCCCATGAACCGCCTTGTCGCAATGCTCGCCGCCGGCCTTGTCTTCGCCAGTTCCGCAATCGCGGCAGACCAGGAGATCGAACCAGGCGACCGCGGCGTGACTGCCGCGGCCCAGCCCACCTATACGCTGGATTCGCCGCCGAGCGTCAACCGCCTCGACTTCGATTTCCGCATCGAGGAAACCAAAGCCTGGCTCAACAGGGACGGGGATTTCCAGGTGTCGGGCTGGATCAAGCACGTCGGCCTGTTATGCGCGACCTACCGGACGGGCGTGCGCTTCGGCATCGGTTCCCCGGGATGCCTGAACGTGAACTGGGTGACGGAGCCGTCCTTCGTCACCTCCGAGTTCCAGTGCAACGGTGCCCGCGTCCAGCACGCCGGCGGCGGCCTTTACGCCGAACTGGGTGAACAAATCAGCAAGATCAGCTGCGCCGAACGGGTCATCAACTGCTCGGGCAACTGCAAATAGGCGCGCCGATGGCGCAAGCGGTCGCCCACCGGCTTTGCACGGCGCCGATGATGGACTGGTCGGACCGGCACTGCCGTTATTTCTTCCGGCGGCTGTCGCGGAACGCGGTCGTCTACACGGAGATGATTACCAGCGGCGCGCTGATCCATGGCGACGTCGATCGGCACCTGCGCTTCCATGCGGAAGAACATCCGGTCGCGCTCCAGTTAGGCGGGTCCGAGCCCGGCGATCTGGCGCATTGCGCGAGGCTGGGCGAACGTTACGGCTACGACGAGATCAATCTGAACTGCGGCTGTCCCTCCGAGCGCGTCCAGCACGGCGCCTTCGGCGCCTGCCTGATGGCCGAGCCACGGCTGGTGGCCGATTGCGTGAAGGCCATGCGCGATGCGGTCTCCACGCCGGTCACGGTGAAACACCGTCTCGGCATCGATTCGGTCGAGGAGTACGACTTCGTACGCCGGTTCGTGGATACGGTGGCACAGGCGGGCTGTGCGACATTTCTCGTGCATGCCCGCAACGCGGTGCTCAAGGGGCTCTCGCCCAAGGACAACCGCGAAGTCCCGCCGCTCAAGTACGACTACGTGTACCGGCTGAAGAAAGATTTTCCCGAACTGCGCATCATCGTCAACGGCGGCGTGGACACCCTGGATAAAGCCCTGGTGCATCTTGAAAACGCGGACGGCGTCATGCTCGGGCGGGTCGCCTACCACGATCCCTACATCCTCGCGCAGGCCGATGCACGGCTCTTCGGCGAGCCGCTGCAGCCGCGCGCCGCGATCGTCGAAGCGATGCTCGCTTACATGCAGGGAGAAGTTGCCTCCGGCACGCCTGTGCGGGCGATTGCGCGTCACATGCTAGGCCTTTATCACGGCCGGCCCAATGCGCGCGTCTGGCGACGCATGCTGTCCGACGCGAAGCTGCTGGCCGCAAACCGCCCGGAGCTTCTGCTGGAAGCGATGCGGGCAACGGAAAGCGAACAACCGCCGCTCGCCGCTGTCGCCTGATCCAGTGGCAGCGCTGCGCGACCTGGCAATTTCAGGACGAACCTTGAACCACGGATACCCTCGCGACGCGAGGGTATCCGTGGTTCAAGATGTATGCGCCGTAGGTCAAGATTGAGTGAGGGTAAGAAATGAACGCTGCAATGAAATACGCCAATCTCTGCAAGATGGGCTTCAAAGCCTCCCACGGACTTTCGCTCCTCTTCCTTTGCGCAGCGTTCATTGCGAGCGCGCATGCGGCCGATCCGATCCGTATCGGCCTCGTGGCCGAAATTACCGGCCAGGCCGCGGAAGCCGGCGTCTATACGGTCAACGGTGCAAAACTGGCCATCGAAGACATCAACAAGGCAGGTGGCGTGCTGGGCCGCCGGGTCGAACTCCATGTGGAGGACAGCCAGGGGAGCAATCCGGGCGCGGTGCTGGCTTTCACCAAGCTGTTTTCGCGCAAGGACATCCCGGTGATCGTGGGGCCGATCCGCAGCACGCAGATCCAGGCGGCCTCGCCGTCGATCGCGAAGGCCGGGATCCCGGTCATGATAGGGGGCACCGAACCGAGCCTGACGCGCGTTAACAACCGCTGGGTGTTCCGCTGCCGGCCGAACGATCTTTATTCGTCGAAAGTGATCGCCGATTTCGGCGTGAACGACCTGAAACTGAAAAAGTGGGCGATCATCCACTCCACCGACGCCTTCGGCAACGGCGGCATGAATGCGCTGACTGCGGAGCTGAAGAAGTTCGGCATCGAGCCGGTGCTGGTGCAGGGCTTTACCAACAATACGGTGGATTTCACGCCGGTCGTGCTGGCAATCAAGCGCGCCAACCCGGAAGTCATCGGCACCTACATTCCCTTCTCCACCGACCAGGGAATATTTGCCAAGCAGCTCCGGCAGCTTGGCGTGCAGACCGCCTGGGTCGGATCGCCGACGACCGTATCGGAGACCGCAATGAAGCTGGCAGGCGACGCGCTTCACGGCAGCTATGCCGTCACCGATTTCAATGCGGGCGCCAACGACGTTGCGAAAGCCTACGCCCGCAACTACCGGGATCGCTACAAGATCGATGCCGATAACTATTCGGCGTGGACCTACGATGCGGTCAGCCTGCTGGCGCTGGCCATGAACAACGCGAAAAGCACCGAGCCGGAAACCGTCCGCAAGGCGCTCGTCGGCCTCCGCGGGCATATCGGCACCGAGGGACTCTACAATTTCGACGAAAGCGGAGAAGGCGTGCGCGGCTACAACGTGGTGAAAAACGACAACGGCAAGGTCGTTTTCATCAAGCGCGTCGACTTTCCTGCCAACTAGGGCTGACCATGGCGGCAATCCGTTTCGACACCTACTACCGTTACGTCGACCTCGTCCGCTTTCTGACGGAGTGGGCGGGCACGCATCCGGAACTGGTCCGGCTGGAACCCGCGGGCAAAAGCTACGAGGGCCGCGAAATTTACGTGGTGCGCGTCACCAACTACAAGACCGGTCCCGATACGGAAAAACCCGCCTTCTGGGTTGACGGAAACATCCATGCGTCCGAACTGGCCGGCTCGATGGCCTGCCTGCACCTGTTGCACCGGCTGATCACCGCATATGGCAAGGACCCGGAGGTGACGCGCTGCCTCGACACCCGCGCCTTCTATGTCTGCCCGCGCGTGAATCCGGACGGCGCGGAATGGGCGCTCGCCGATGTGCCGAGGATCATCCGCTCCAGCACACGGCCCTACCCTTACGACGAGGAGCCGGTCGGCGGGCTGATCCGCGAGGACATCGACGCCGACGGCCGCATCCTGTCGATGCGCATCGCCGATCCGAACGGTCCCTGGAAGCTGTCGAAACAGGATCCGCGCATCCTGGTGCGGCGTGACCCGATAGAGACCGGTGGAACTTACTACCGGCTGCTGCCGGAAGGCCGGGTCGACCAGTACGACGGCAGCACGATCCGGCTGCAGGCGCGCAAGGAACGGCTCGACCTGAACCGCAACTTTCCGGCGTACTGGCGTACCGAGAACGAACAGATGGGCGCCGGTCCCTTTCCCACTTCGGAACCGGAAATCGCCGCCGTCACCGGATTCATCGCGCGGCATCCGAACATCACCGGCGCGGTGGCGTTTCATACCTACAGCGGGGTCCTGCTGCGGCCCTATTCCAATCTGGCCGATGAGCAAATGGCGCCGGAAGACCTGTGGACCTATCAGAAGATCGGCGCGGCCGGCACCGAAATCACCGGCTATCCGGCGGTTTCCACCTACCATGATTTCCGCTATCACCCGAAGGAAGTCATCACCGGAGATTTCGACTCCTGGATGTATGACCATCGCGGCGTGTTCGCCTGGACGGTGGAGATCTGGAGCCCGCAACGCCAGGCCGGCATCACGGACTACAAATACATCGACTGGTACCGCGAACATCCGGCCGAGGACGACCTGAAGCTGATGAAGTGGAACGACGGGGCACTCAAGGGCAAGGGCTTCATCGACTGGTACGAGTTCGACCATCCGCAACTGGGAAAAGTCGAACTCGGCGGCTGGAACAGCCTTTACACCTGGACCAATCCGCCGCCCCATCTATTGGAAAAGGAGATCGCGCCGTTGTCGCGCTGGCTCACCTGGCATGCCCTGATCTCGCCGAGGCTGGAAATTCTCGAGGCCTCCGCCACGCCTATCGGCGACGATGCATGGCGCATCCGGCTGGTCGTGCAGAACAGCGGCTGGCTGCCCAGCTACGTCACGAAAATGGCGAAGCAGAAGAAACTTGTACGCGGCGTGGTCTGCGAAATCGAACTGCCGGAAGGCGCGAGGCTGGAAACCGGCAGCCCGCGCGAGGAGCTGGAGCAACTCGAAGGCCGCGCCTACAAGCCAGCGGCCGCAAATACCTGGGCGGGCTCCAGCGCCGACGAAACCGACGACCGCCTCAAGGTCGAGTGGGTCGTCCGCGCGCCTCGCGGCGCGACCCTGAAGCTGGTGGCGCGCCACGAACGCGCGGGAAGCGCGCGCGCAAACGTGATCCTGGACTGAGCGGCAACGTCGCGCTAGCTCTCGCGCTCTCTTTCACCCAGCACCGTGACGCATGCATGCTATAGGAAGCAGCGCAGCCATGGCATCCGCAAAGCGCTGAAAGATGCGATGCTTATGCAGCGGCTTCCCACTTGCATACGGCAATTCCGGAACCCGGCGCGGACAAACGCGACTAGTCAGGACGTATTCATATTTGAGGTGAAACCATGAAGTCCATTTTTCTAATTCTTGCCGCCTGCGTGGCGCTCACGGCGCATGGCGGGGAAACCACCGGGCAGAAGATCAAGTCCGACGCCAAGGCCATGGCGCATGGCGCCAGGGATGCCGCAGTCGATGTGGGCAAGCAGATCGGCCACGGCAGCAAAAAGGCGTACAAGAGCACCAAGAGCAAAATCAAGAAAGACGTGAATTCCGGCGCACCTGGCGATGGCAGCCTCGCCGCGAGGAACGAGAAATTGAAGAACGCCAAAGACGGCCGCGAGTAAATAACTTTCGCGTCATTTCCTGCTTCCACCGCACGTGCCTGATACGCCACAGCCGCCGAGATTTTTGCTTGAAACAAGCGTGCAACAGGCGCAGACTGGGCCTGACGCCCTGCCGGTCCGAGGTGAGGCGTGCTCGTTGCATGGAGACAGCAGATGCAGAAAGAAACCGTCCCGAATCGCCGCTACCTCGAGTTACTGAACGAGGAAATCCAGCGGCATCCGTTCTACAGGCAAGGCATGCGGTTCATCCCGACTGGCGCAGCCGACATAAAGCCCAAGCCCAAGCTGGTCGAAGTCACCTGGGACAAAAAGAAGTGGGGCGAATTCGAGTTTGTGTTCGCAGCCGCTGCCCGGGTGGTTCGACAGCGCTACCAGGTGCAATAGGAACAGTGCTGAGTGCTGGGGACTGGGGACTGGGTGCTGAGTAAAAGCCGCATTCCCAACGTCGACTTACCTTTCAGCAGGGACAAACCCTAAGGCAGTGCCTGGCAGTCAGTAGCTGCCAGGTCCGTCGACTTCCTTGCTTTGCGCTACTTCTTGTAGCGATAGAAGATCGCGGGTCCCATTTCCTGTTCCAGCCTGGTCAGGGACAGCGGGCCTTTCGCGGTCACGATCGCCACATCCGAGGGAAGCTCCCGCGCCTTCGGAAAATTCGAATCGTAGATCGCCATCATCTGCGGCCACCAGGCCACATCCCCGCTTTTTTGCAATCCGTGCTCCACAGTCCTGAAGTTCGGCGACTCGGCGAAATGCTCCGTCGGCAGATAGTCGAATTTCATGTCCGAGCGGTTCAGCACATACCACACGAACTTGGCGCCATCGGCGTTTTCTTCGGCACTGAAAGGCAGATTGGCATCGCCGAGCGCCGGACAGGCAACTCCGATGGCCAGCGCCAGCAGAACGATCCGCGCGAGCCGCTTGGACCTTATTTGATGGAAATGATCCATGACAGCACGTCTCCTTTTTCTTTTGCAGTACACAGGCGCCCGTAGACCATCTCGCAGTTAGGCTTGAGAAATTCTTCCACATCCCCGCTCGACGGAGAAGCCGTCGAAGGACGAATCTTCCTTCCTGGCTTTTTCGGCGTAACGTTCAAGGATCTGTTCTGGCGTGTCGGCGTGGAGAACGGCCGGACCGAAGAATAGTCCGACCGAGACACAGCCCCAAGACTGCCATCTGATGATGCTTCATCGATGCGCAAGTGCTGCGATCATCACGGCCGGCACTCCGCGCCCCAAGACTGCCATCTGGTGATGCTTCATCGATGCTCCTTCCCGGAGAATTCGGAAGCGCTTCTTTACGTCCTGGTGGCCATTATGCAACCGCTGCACTCGACACGCCAAGCCTCGTGGGGAGAGTGGACTTTCCCCTCTCGACTGCCTCTACGATGGATATTTCCTTTGCAGTTCCGCGACCTGTTCCGGCGACAGGATCCGCAACCGGTTGCCGCGCAGCATAAGGTACAACTTCGCGGTTTCTTCCAGTTCCTCAGTCGCGTAAACCGCGCTCTCGAGGTCCTTGCCGGCCACGACGGGCCCGTGGTTCGCCAGCAGGATCGCGTGGTGCTTGCCGGCGACTTCCTTCACTGCGTTGGCGAGGCTCATGTCCCCCGGAGCGTAGTAAGGCAGCAGGACCAGGTTGCCGATCTTCATGACGTAGTAGGGCGTGATCGGCGGAATCGGCTGTTTCGGGTCAGTATCGGCGAGGCAGGAAACCGCTACCGAATGGGTGGAATGCAGGTGCACGATCGCGCCCGCGGTGGGTCGTTTCTCGTACACGGACAAATGCAGGAAGGATTCCTTGGTCGGCTTGTCGCCCGACAGGAGGTTGCCCTTCGCATCGACCTTCGACAGCGTCGCAGGGTCGAGCCGGCCGAGGCAGGAGTTGGTCGGCGTCATCAGCCAGCCATCGCCGGTACGCACACTCAGGTTTCCCGAACTTCCGACCGTAAGGCCGCGGTCGAACATCGACTTGCCGAGCAGGCACATTTCTTCTCTGAGTTTGGTTTCGTTCATTTCTGCTTTCTGTCTAAAGAATCGCGCTCACCGCAGAGGACGCAAAGGACGCCGAGGAAAAACGCAGAGGGTATATGCCTGGCCGTACCGCCACCGATTCTCGAACCTGGAGCAGCCAAATTAACTGTGCGGATCAGCATGCCCTTTCCCTCTCATTTAGTTCTTCCTCTGCGCCCTTTGCGTCCTCGGCGGTGAGCGCTGTCTTGATCAAGGTTGAACCTTGAAAGCCTTGGTGAAGAAATCCGGTGTGCCGAAGTTGCCCGACTTGAGTGCAAGCGCCAGAGGAGGTTCGCCGATCGACACAGTCCAGGGCACGCCCGGGTCGATCTCCGGGCCGATGGCGAGGCCCTCGACGCCGAGCGCGCTCACAACGGCGCCCGACGTCTCGCCGCCCGCCACGACAAGCCGGCGCACGCCGGCGGCGACCAGGCCCCTGGCAATCTTGCCCAGGGTTTCCTCGACCATGGCGCCAGCGTGTTCGCGGCCGAGTTTTTCCTGCACGGCTTTCACCTGCTCGGGCGTTGACGTTGAATAGATCAGGATCGGTTTCTCGGCGAGCCGGCTGCCCGCCCAGTCCAGCGCTTCCTGTGCGACATCCCGGCCCGAGGCAATGGCAATCGGATCGAGCTCGAATGCGTCATGGTCCTTCTTCATCAAGGCAACCTGTCCCTGGGTGGCGACCGAACAGGATCCCGCGATCACGGCCGTGGGCCCGCCGACTTTGGGCAGATTCGCCGACTGGCCGGTTTTCATCAGGCCCTGACGCGCAAAATTGGCAGGCAGCCCCATCGCCATACCGGAACCACCGGTAACGAGTTTCATGTCGGCGCAGGCTTCGCCCAGCGTCATCAGGTGCTCGTCGGTGATGGAATCGAGTACCGCGTGGCGGATGCCCTGCTTGCGCAGATCGTCGAAAGCGGCACGAATCGCCGCCGTGCCCTTCACCACCGCGGAATACTGCACCAGACCGACCTTGTGCCTGGTCTGCCGTTGCAGCACGCGCACCAGCGAAGGATCGGTCATCGGCGTCAGCGGATGGTTGCGCATGCCGGATTCCGACAGCAACTCATCGCCGACGAAAAGATAGCCCTTGTAGACGGTACGCTTGTTGGTCGGGAAGGACGGATTGAATACCGTGAAATCGGCGCCCAAAGCTTCGAGCAGCGCATCGGCTACCGGACCGATGTTGCCCTTTTCGGTGGAGTCGAAGGTCGAGCAGTACTTGAAGTAGTACTGTTTCGCCCCCTGCTTGCGCAGCCAGTCGAGGGCGCCGAGCGACATCGCAATGGCCTCCGTCGCCGGATTGCTGCGCGACTTGAGCGCCACGATCACGCAGTCGGCGTCCGGCACTTTCAGATTCGCTCGCGGAACCCCAAGCAACTGGACGGTTCGCATGCCGGCCTTGACGAGCGTATTGGCAAGGTCGGTCGCGCCGGTGAAATCGTCGGCCACGCAGCCGAGCAGGATGCTCATACCGACGCCTCCGGATGAATGGCTCTGGACACCAGGAACTCCCCCGTATTGGTTGTGGTTTGGGTTCGGTCATAATGTTACCGAATCCCCGGGCCCAGTAACTGCCGATATGAAACCGCCGACATGACCGAAATCACCGGAATCGATCACATTTACATCGCCGTGACCGACCTCGGGCGTGCCGAGGAATTCTACGACAAGGTGATGGGCGTGCTCGGCTTCAGGAAGAACGCTTTCACCCTGAACGGCGACCCGCACGTGCATTACTTCAACCGCCACTTCGGCTATGTGCTGCGCCCGGCGCGCAATCGCTTTCTCCACGATTCCTATTCGCCGAGACTGCATCACTTCTGCCTGCGCGTGGACACGGCGGAGGAAGTCGCGCAGGCGGCCGCTGACTTGCGAGCTGCCGGAATCGAGACATCCGAACCCCAAGTCTATCCGGAATACGCCCCCGACTACCATGCGACTTTTTTCCGGGATCCGGACGGCATTCGCCTGGAAATCACCAACTACCGGGAAGAGCGCCGCAAGCGGCATGATGAGTGGGATCGATAGTGACTGGTGGCTAGCGTCTCGTGGCTGGAAAGTTCCGATTCAATGGGAGATCAGATGGCATTTGCGGACAACCTGAAGCAGCTTCCGGGCGTAGAGAATATCGAGAAACTGGATTTGATTGATGCCAGTGGCGATCTCGTCGCCACGCTGGAAAACAAGCCGGGAAAAGCCGGATCCCTCGCGGTTTACAACCATCTGGTCCTACGCTACGGCAGGATAGATCCAGCGTCGGCGACGGAAGGCTTGACCCTGTTTGCCGAGCACACCGAAGACGCGAGAAAGAATCCGGGCAAGCACCCGAACATCGATCGCCTGCTCAAGGTGATCGAACATAAGTTGAGCTACTCGGCAAAGGTGGCGAACAAGCAGGACGGGGCCGCGGACCGCGATACGAGGTCCGCGTGAAAGCTTCAAGACCGTACTCTTCACGCGGACCCCGGCCCGCGGACCTTCGACCCTATTTTTGTTTCCAGTGCGGCGGAATGGTCTTCTCGAAGTACGGCAAGGCCTCGATCCGCTTCATCCAGGCCTTGAGCTTCGGCCCCAAAAGACTGGCGACGTTCAGGTCGGGTTTGCGAATGTCGATGCGCAGGCACAGCGCAAGCATCGGATACAGAGTGACATCGGCCGCCGACAGCCCGCCCGCCAGATAGTCTCCGGCGAAGACTGCCTCCCACTTTTCCATCTCCCTGCCGAATTTTTCGCGGGCGGCAGATATGGCTTCCTGGTTCCAGTTTTCCCGTTTGGTGAACAGGACCAACTCGACCAGGGGATCCATGGTTTCCACGACATAGGTATCGACCTCGCGCACCACCCGGCGGATGACGGCACGCTGTTTCGGGTCGCCCGGAAACAGTTTTCCGCCCGATGAATAGCGTTCATCCAGATACTCGACGATGGCCGCCGATTCGCAGAGCGCGAACCCGCCATCGACGATCACGGGCACACGATGCCGGGGATTTAGCTTCAGGAATTCCGGCTTCTTGTGGTCGCCCTCGGAGAATGAAATCGCCTTGAGATCGTAGGTCAGCGCCTTATGCTCCAAGGCGAACCAGACTCGCCACGCGTAGGGCGAGCCGGAACCGTAGTAAAAAATGATAGCCATGCGTTTCCTCCCTTTTTTGGGCCGGACCGCTGCAGCGAATGGTGATCGGACCGCCGCAGTACAATCAATCGACCGGATAACAGGCTTGAAGTGTAATGGATGAAGCCGTACTACGTTCCATCGCCAAGTGGCCCAATGTGCCGGCGGTCTATGGTTGGTTGAATCTCGACCGACGCGGCAACTGGCTGATCAAGGGCGATCGAATCGCAAACCGGGGGGTCACCGATTTCATCGGCCGCAACTACGCCGCCGATGAACGCGGGCGCTGGTTCTTCCAGAACGGCCCGCAGCGCGTGTTCGTAACCCTGGAATACACGCCTTTCATCGTGAACACGAAGGACGATGCCACGGCCCTGGTGACGCACACGGCACAGCCGATAGAGCGCGTTTCAGGCGCCTGGGTGGACGAGTCCGGATCACTGATATTGCGCTGGGCCACGGGGATCGGCGTGGTCAGCGACCGCGACCTGGCTGCGGTTTCCAGGCTCTTCACCGATGTCCATGGCAAGCTTGCAAGCGATGCCGCCCTTACGAAGGCCTTCGATCCGGCGGCAACACGCCATGCAACGGGGATGTATTTCGACTACGCCGGCAACCGGGCGCCCATCGGCCGCATCCAGGCCGGCGAAGTCGCACAGAAGTTCGGCTTCGAACCGGCGCCGCAGCCAGCCGAAGGCGAACCAGAGTGCTGAAAGTTGGAACCAGTTGGCCAAAAGCCAGCGACAAGGTCGTTGACGCAGAGGGCGCAGAGGAAGGGCAGGAGAGGGCACAGAGGAAACCGGGCAAAGGAGTAGTGTTCGGTGATATTTGCTGGTGCACCGCAATGATAAGAATGCCTGCATACCGTCCATCCACAGACGGGCTTTTCCTCCCATTCCGGTTTTTCTCCGCGTCCTCCGCGTTTCTCTGCGCCCTCGGCGTCAACGCCCCTGATGCCGGCCTTCGGCCGGCTAGCCTTTCACCCCCTTCGCGGCAAACGATTCCTCGACGTTGTCGCGAAAATAGCTGACGATCGAAGGGGTGCTCATCATGCGCCGGTGTATTTCGGCGGAAACGCCGGAGTACTGCGTGACCCGGCCGTCGCTGAACTCCACTTCCAGCAGGCGGGTTCTTTCGTCGTAGCCCACCGAGCGGATCGAACTGGAACTGACTTTCTTCCTTTCCCTGGCCCCTCCTGCGTGGATTCAGGTTATAAAGATATAAATAACGGGCTTTAACGGGAATAAGAAACAGCGCTAAAGTCCCCGCTTCATAACCATAACCGACTGCCAGTCACTGGAGACCCACATGGCCACCCTTCGCCTTGGCGACATCGCCCCCGACTTTATCCAGGAGTCCACCCAGGGAACCATCAGCTTCCATGAGTGGGCCGCTAACAACTGGGTTGTGCTGTTTTCGCACCCCAAGGATTTCACCCCGGTATGCACCACTGAACTCGGCTACACCGCCAAGCTCAAATCGGAGTTCGACAAACGCGGCGTCAAGGCGCTCGCCATCAGCGTCGATCCGCTCGACTCCCACAATAGATGGATCGGCGACATCGAGGAAACGCAGAACACCAAACTCAACTTTCCGATCCTGGCGGATGCCGACAGGAAAGTGGCGAACCTGTACGACATGATCCACCCGAATGCGAACGATACCCTCACGGTGCGCTCGGTGTTCATCATCGATCCCAACAGGAAGATCCGCCTGACGCTGACCTACCCGGCCAGCACCGGCCGCAACTTCGACGAGATCCTGCGGGTGATCGATTCGCTGCAGCTCACCGACAAGTACAGCGTGGCAACCCCGGTGAACTGGAAGGACGGCGACGACGTGGTGATCGTGACTTCGATCCAGGACCCGGAAGTGATAAAACAGAAGTTCCCGAAAGGCTACAAGGCGGTGAAGCCCTACCTGCGCATCACCCCGCAACCGGACAAGTAAATTTGCAGGCACTGCCGATCGATCTCGGTGGTGAGGAGTCAGGGCCGGCGCAAGCCGGCTTTTTTTGCGTGGTCAGATCACGTCAACTTCATCCCCAGCGACGGCCGCTGGACAGCGGAATCCGGGTGCGTTCGCCACTAAAGAGTCTGCGCTCCGGTCGAAAAAAGAGGCAGCCAGTGCTGCCTCGGGTGCTCGGAAACCGCTGATCACGGCTTCTTCGGAAGCGGTCCGGGTGCCCTGCCGGGCCGCCTCCGTGTTGGAATTTTTCTCGATCTTTGAAGTGCTTAGAGTTTAGCTTTCAACAGACATAAAAATACCCTCTCGTCCCTCACGGGACAAGAAGTTAAAGGTTAGCAACTTTACCCCGCCTCCCGTCTCTTGATCGGCGAGGGTTGTAATGCAGTTCTAACTCGACGGCGCCCTGACGGGCCCGGCTATTTAAGGTGGTGCAAAACCCAAAGCTCGCGGCTCAGTGCCTGGTATCCATCGCGGATGCAGACTGCCCGCGAGCATCTTGGGAAGCTTAGTTAGGCCGACCCGCTACCGGAAACGGCCAGGCCGCCGGTGCAGAGACTGGCTTCGGTGCCGCCGGTGCGCTCATCGCAGCCGGCTTAGCCGCAGGCTTCTTTTTGGCCGCCTTCTTTTTGGCAGGCTTCTTTTTCGCAGCCTTCTTCGCCTTCTTCTTGGCGGGCTTCTTCGCCTTTTTCTTCGCGGCCTTTTTCTTGGCCGGGCGCTTAGCCGCCTTTTTCGCGGGCTTCTTCGCCGCTTTTTTCGCTGACTTCTTCGCAGCCTTCTTCGCAGCCTTCTTCGCTGGCTTCTTCGCCGCCTTTTTCGCGGTTTTCTTAGCCGGGGACTTCTTCTTCGTCGTCTTTTTTGCAGCTTTCTTCTTTGCAGCCATTATGAAATCTCCTGATGAAAGTTAAACAACTAAGGGCACTGCCAGCACTTCAAAGAAAGATTCTTTGCCGTGCCTACCACCGATGCCCGGACGTGCGCCATGCGAGCCGCATGCCCGGAAACCGGACGGTTCTGTAGGACGCGCACCCGATGAACAAATGGAGCGCATCTCAATTCTTGAGAGAGAGGGGGACAGCGGCCGCGAAGGGGAAAACTCCCGCATCGGCCTGGGGCCTGCAACGAATAGGAATGGATCCTGGGGCTTGGAGTCATTACTCCCAGCCTGGCAGCACGCCCATCGGGGCGCTGCACGTTTCGTTATTGGAGAAGTACAGTTCTTCCGGTTTACCCATTCAATGTAATGCGCTGGCGGCAAGCCTCGCCTGTTGCAGCGCGCGTGTGACAAAAATCTTTCCGGGCCTGATCATCAATCCCAATTCAGTGCCCCTCCCGTCTGATACTCGATCACACGGGTTTCGAAGAAGTTCTTCTCTTTCTTCAGGTCGACCATTTCCGACATCCACGGGAATGGATTGGTCGCCCCCGGGTACAGCGGATCCAGGCCGATCTGCCGCGCGCGGCGATTGGCCACGTAGCGCAGGTATTCCTTGAACATGGGCGCATTCAGGCCCAGCACGCCGCGCGGCATGGTGTCCTCCGCGTAGCGATATTCGAGTTCGACGCCGCGCTGGATCAGAACGCGGATTTCCTCGCGGAACTCCGGGGTCCAGAGGTGCGGGTTTTCCATCTTGATCTGGTTGATCAGGTCGATGCCGAAATTGCAGTGCATGGACTCGTCGCGCAGGATGTACTGGTACTGCTCGGCGGAGCCCATCATCTTGTTCTGGCGGCCCAGCGCCAGGATCTGGGTAAAGCCGACATAGAAGAACAGCCCTTCCATGATGCAGGCGAAGACGATCAGCCCCTTAAGGAGCTGCTGGTCGGTCTCGGGCGTGCCCGTCTTGAATTCGGGGTCGGTCAGGATCTCGATGAACGGGATCAGGAACTCGTCCTTTTCCCGGATGCTGGAGACCTCGTGATAGGCGTTGAAGATCTCGCCCTCGTCCAGGCCCAGGCTTTCCACGATGTACTGGTAAGCGTGGGTATGGATCGCCTCTTCGAACGCCTGGCGCAGCAGGTACTGGCGGCATTCGGGTGCGGTGATGTGGCGAT
>CAYODB010000082.1:0-15359 GCA_964402495.1 uncultured Bordetella sp. | reverse complement strand
TCGCCGGCAGCGTGCTGGTGATCTCGCACGACCGCTGGTTCCTCGACCGCATCGCCACCCACATCCTCGCCTGCGAGGGCGAGTCGCAGTGGACCTTCTTCCCCGGCAACTACCAGGAATACGAAGCCGACAAGAAGAAGCGCCTCGGCGAAGAAGGCGCCAAGCCGAAACGCATCCGCTTCAAGCCGCTGAAGTAACGACCGCCCATCCCTGATCGCTCACGCCGGCCCCGGGCCGGCGTTTTTTTTGCGCTGGCTTGCCCTGGCTATGCCGTCGGACTAGGCGAGGCACGTTCAGTGTGCAAAGATGCCGCGCGAACAGATCACGCGGGCGACAGAAAGGGAGGGCGTCATGTGGTTGATCGGCCTGTTGGCGGGATTGGTACTGGGCGCCATGACCGGAAGCGGCATGGGCGCGTTCCTCGGCGCGGTGGTCGGCACCGTCTTCGGTGTCCTGTTTTCGATGGTACGCAATGCGTCCCGCCATGCCGATATCGAGGCGCGGATTGCCGTCCTGGAACGATCACTCGCCGATCTGCGCGGCAGATTGTCGGCGGGGCAGTTCGTGCCCGCCGTCCCGGTTGTCGCCTCACCGGTGCCTCCGCCGACAGCGGAGGCGGAAACTCCGCTGCTACCGCCTGGCGAAATGCGGCCGACCCAGGGCTACATCGAGTCCGCGCCGGCCCGACCTGTCCCCAGGCAGCAGGATGAGGCCGCGTCCGAACCGCAACAACCTGCGAAGCCATCACTGGTGGAACGGGCGTGGCAATGGCTGACCGGCGGCAACGCGCTGGTCCGCATCGGCGTGATCGTCCTCTTCTTCGGCGTGGCTTTCCTGCTCAAGTACGCCTACGACCATACCCAGGTTCCCATCGAAATCAGGCTCATCGGCGTGGCGATCGGCGCCATCGTCATGCTGGCCATCGGCTGGAGGCTGCGCGAGTCAAAGCCGGTATACGGCCTGGCGATGCAGGGCGGCGGCGTCGGCTTGCTCTACTTGATTGTGTTCGGCGCCTTCCGGCTGTTCAACCTGATTCCGGGCGAAGCGGCGTTTTTCATGCTGGCGGCGATCGCAGTGTTCTCCGCGGTGCTTGCGATTCTGCAGAACGCGATGTCGCTGGCGGTGCTCGGCGTCTCTGGCGGCTTCCTCGCGCCGGTGCTCGCCTCCACCGGCGGCGGCAGCCACGTGATGCTCTTCAGCTACTATGCCGTGCTCAACACGGGCGTTCTCGGCATTGCCTTTTTCAAAGCCTGGCGGCCGCTCAACGTGGTTGGCTTCGTTTTCACTTTCGGCATCGGCGCGATCTGGGGCTCGCGCTTCTACCGCCCTGAATACTTCGCCAGCACCGAACCCTTCTTGCTGATTTTCTTCCTGCAGTACCTGCTGATCGCGGTGCTGTTCGCCACCCGCCAGGCGCCGAACCTGAAGAATTACGTCGACAGCGCCATCGTGTTTGGCGTGCCGCTGGTTGCATTCGGCCTGCAGACACGACTCGTGAAGGACATCGAGTTCGGCGCGGCATGGAGCGCAGTGGCCGCCGCCGCGGTTTACCTTCTGCTGGCCGGGGCCTTGTACCGAAGGCACGCGGAATCGCTGCGCATGCTGGTCGAGGCGTTCCTGGCGCTGGGCGTGATATTCGCGACCCTCGCAATTCCCCTCGCATTCGACGGACGCTGGACTTCCGCCGCCTGGGCGCTCGAAGGCGCGGCGGCCTACTGGGTCGGCGCGAAACAGGGCAGGCGCCTGCCGCGCGCCTTCGGCCTGCTGCTGCAGTTTGCGGCGGGCATCGCTTTCGTCGCCGACGCCAGGCGCGAATACGGCGACCTGCCGGTGGCCAACACTTTTTTCATGGGATGCGTATTCATTTCCCTGGCCGGCTTGTTCTCGAACAGGACGATCGAGCGTCACTTTCAGAAGGCCGGCCATTTCGCCATGCAGGACTCGATCGTGGTGTTCCTCTGGGGCCTGGCCTGGTGGCTGTTCGCCGGCCTGCACGAGATCGACCGCCATGTGCCCGCGAATACGAAGCTGAATGCCGTGCTGCTGTTTCTCACCGGCACTTGCGCTATTTTCAGCGTGGCGTGGGGGAGGGGATGGGTCATCGCGCGCTTTCCGGCACAGGCGCTCGCGCCGCTGATGCTTTTGCTGTTCGCCGCGAACATGACGCAGCATCCGCACCAGCACCCGTTCGCCGACCTGGGCTGGCTGGCATGGCCGGTCGCTTTCCTGTTCCACTTCCGCATCCTCTGGCGGCACGGCCAGGCCGAGAGCGGCTACCGGACATTCGCGCATGCGGCCGGCGTATGGCTGTTCGCCGCGGTGGGCGCGTGGGAGGTTGCCTGGCAGATCGACCGGCTGGTCGAAGGCAATCGCGTCTGGCCGCTGATTGCGTGGGCGCTGGTGCCGGGCGCGCTGCTGGCCGCCCTGGCGCTCAAGGGTCCCGCCCTGACCTGGCCGGTGACACGCTATCCGCGTGCCTACCTGTGGCTGGGCGCCGGACCGCTGGCGATTTTCATGCTCGGCTGGACTGTGTACGCGAACCTGCTCAACGACGGCGATCCGGCGCCGTTACCGTATGTTCCACTGCTCAATCCGCTGGACATCGCGCAACTGCTCGCCTTCGCCGCCATCGCCATCTGGTGGCGCAGCCTGCGCGAGCAGAGTGTGGGAGACATCGCGGACTGGCCGCCGTCTCTGCCCCGCGCCCTGATCGGCGCTGGAATATTCGTATTCCTCAACGGCGTTCTGCTGCGTACGCTGCACCACTGGGCGGATATTCCCTATCAGGTGGACCTCATGTTCCGCTATGACCTGGTGCAAGTGGCCCTGTCGATCTTCTGGACAGTGCTGGCGCTGGTGTCCATGGTCGTCGCCACGCGCAAGGGATTGCGCGTGCTCTGGTTCTGCGGAGCGGTGCTGATGGGCGTGGTGGTGGTGAAACTCTTCGTAGTCGACCTTGCCAAGGTGGGCGGCATCGAGCGCATCGTGCTGTTCATCGCCGTCGGCATCCTGATGCTGGTGATCGGCTATTTTTCGCCGCTGCCGCCGAAGAAGACGGAGGCGTCGTGAAGTACGAAATCCTTGAGAACCTTTTCACCGCAAAGGACGCAAAGGACGCGAAGGAAAGGCGATGGCTTGTTGACGACCTGAATATATCTGTGCGGGTGACCGGGGTGCCTGATCAGCGGGAACCGGAAACTCAGATTTGTGAATGTCCGTCAAATTTGCCAATGTGGATTCGAATCTTCTCCTTCTGTTTTTCCTTCGCGACCTTTGCGTCCTTTGCGGTGAATGCGTTGTTCCTAATGGGCGTCAGTGTTGCGGCGAACGCCGCGGAGTCGCCGGGGGACTTTGCGTTCGCGCTGCCGGTCGAGGGCACGGGCGGCGACGCCTTCTACCGGGTCGTCATCACCCAGCCGGTGTACGAGGTGGCCGCTTACGCGGACCTGCGCGATTTGCGCGTCTTCAATGGCATTGACGAGGCGGTGCCGTATGCTTTTCGCCCTGTCGAGCAGCGTCCGCAAAAGCCCGAACCGGTAGCGCTGCCGTTCTTTCCATTGCTCGGTCCGCGCGATGCCCGCGCCGGGGACCTCGATCTCAGCGTGAGCCGGTCAGGAGACAAGGTCAGCGTCAGGCTGCACACTCGCGGCGATCCCGGCGCGCGGAAAGTGTTGCTCGGCTATCTGATCGACGCATCGGAACTCAATACTCCTCTGTCTGGACTCACGGTCGCCTGGGGCGCCGCCGCGCCTGACCAACTCACGTCCGTGCGCATCGAGGCGGGCGACGACTTGAAGCACTGGACCACGCTGGTGTTGGATGCGCCGCTCGGCGGCATGTCGCACGCTGGCCAGCGCCTGGAGCGCAACACCATCGAGTACCGCAGGCAGCAGGCGAAGTACCTGCGCCTGACGTGGGTCGATGCCGACCGCGCCATCGACCTCAAGGGCATTCGCGGCCTGGTACCCGAGCAGTGGGAGCAAGCGGACAGGATATGGAAGGAAATCGCAGCCACCCCCGACGCGGCCAATGCAGGGGACTTCCTGCTCGACCTCGGCGGCCGCTTCCCGATCGATCGCCTGGAATTCAGGTTGCCGCAGGAAAATACCGTGATCCCGGTGCAGGTCTTCTCGCGCAACGACGCCAGGGACAAATGGATGTCCGTCGCTTCCGCCGTCGCCTACCGGCTGACGCAGGACGGCCGCGAGCTGGTGAGCCCGGCGCTGGCGCTGGCCACGAACACGCATCGCTATTGGCTGTTGCGCGTGAATACGAAAGCGGGTGGCATCGGCGCGGGCGCGCCGGGCGTGAAGGTGGGATGGACGCCGCGCGAACTGATCTTCAACGCGCGCGCCGAGGCAGGCTCCCTGCCCCTGGAAACCCTGGTGCCCGGCATGCGCACCAAACACGAGCCGAAAATTGTGCTGGCGAACACCGCCGCGCCGCAAAAGCTCGCCGGTACGGCCGCGACGGCACCGCGCTTCGATGCCAGGAAATGGGCATTGTGGGCGGCGCTGCTGGCCGGCGTCGCGCTGCTCGCGTGGATGGCCTGGAAGCTGCTGGCGCAGATGCAGAAAACAGAAGGACAATAGCGGGAGTCCTCCAGCACGTTCTGATCCGGACCGGCACCGGCCCGGCGGGGCTGTCCACAAATGGCCTGCCGTTCCGACCACACCGGCATAGGCCCTATGCGGTTTCGCGTAGTTCGCGCCGGGACAGAAGATCTGGCAACAGCAGGGTTTTCACACCGGCGCAAGCACCCGCAGTTCCATGCCGCGCACGAAACCTTTCACCCGCGCGCGATAGGCTTGCATGTGCGGCGCGACGCCGTGCGCCTTCAGTGCTGCGGCGTCCTCCCACTTCTCGATGATCGTGACCTTGTCGGGGCCGATCTTGAACTGGATCGGAATGTCTGTTTCCGCATCGATGGCGGGGCCGTACTCGATACAGCCGACCTCGGCCTTGACTTCGGGAATGAGCTTGCGGAATTCCACCAGGAATTTTTCGCGGGTGCCGGGTGCGAGTTCGACGGTGGCGATGACGTGGATCATTTTTTTCTCCTTTTTGGATTGAAAAGCGGTCTACTGACTCAGTAAGCGCTCAACGCAGGGAACGCGGAGGACGCAGAGGAAAGGCAGGGGCTGAGGCCTGCGTTTCAAGGTCGATCCTGTTGCGATGGATCCGGGTTGGCTTCGGTCGACGGTTGGTTCACTGTATTCACCGAGTTCATATCGAATCCCTCGTTCTGATTTCCTCTGCGTTCTCCGCGCCCTCTGCGTTAAGAGTTGGCAGAGGATCTAGATTCCGAGCACGACGATGACCAGCCCGAGGACCAGCAGGGCAATGCCCGCCAGTTCGCGGCGTTCAAGCCGTTCGCGGAAAAGCCTACGCGACACCGCATAGCTGAACAGCAGTTCGATCAATCCCAACGTGCGGACATGAGCGGCCGGTTCGATCGCCATCGCCGTGAACCAGCCCGCCGATGCGGCGGCGCCCATGAAACCCGCGAACAGCGAGGCGCGCCATGCGCCCAGCACGCGCATCACAACGCCAGTGTGCCGCACCAGGAGCCAGCCGCCGAGCATCAGGGTCTGCAACAGTTGCGCGGCGACCAGCGTGCCCGCCGCCGCCATCGGAAAAGGCGTGTCGCCTAGCGCGAGCGCCGCTCCGCGGAAGCCCACCGCGGAGAGTGCGAATCCGGTCCCTGACGCAAGCCCAAGCAGCGCCGTGCGGCCGGTCCAGCCGGTCAGCAATCCGCGGATCGGCCTGTCCTTGTCCGCGGGCGACAGGAGCAGCACGCCGAAAGTGCCGGACAGGATCGCGGTCAGCGCAACCGGGGAAACGGCATCGCCGAGGAACACGAAACCGAATACCGCGACCTGCAGGATCTCGCTTTTCGAGTACGCCACGCCCAGCGTGAAGTTGCGCTCCGTCATCACTCGCAGCAGCAACGCCGTCGCAATGATCTGGCTGACCGCGCCGAGCGTGACCCAGATTGCAAATGCCGCAGTAGGCGCGGGCACCGAGAAATTTCCGACCACCCCGACGATCAGCAGCCAGAGCGCGGCAAAGGGCAGGCCGTAGAGAAAGCGAACCAGGGTCGCCCCCAGCGTGCCGAGGTTCGCGACCAGGTGGCGCTGCGCCGCATTGCGCAGCGTCTGGGCGAAAGCCGCCCAGACGGTGATGGGGATCCAGAGCCAGTCGACCGGAACCATGGGCGGGATGCGAAGTTTCGGCGAGGCGCCAGCCAGCGTGCGGGTTACGTTACGCTGCCCGGGCGCTGCGCATCTGTCGCCCTACATCAGCTTTTTCAGGATGTGCCGGCGGTTGCGTATGTAAGGCCTGATTTCCGCTGGCCAGCGGCCTGCGTCGACTGCCTTGGCCCATGCCGGGCTGGTCAGGACTTCCGCGCTTTCCAGTTCGTACACCGCGCTGTAGGTCGGCTCGCCTTCGGCGACCAGCGGCTGGACCGTCCCGGCGATCGCCATCACGGGATTGGGTACCGACTTGAAGCGCCTGGCGGAAATCACGCCCGGCACCTTCAGCAGCAGGGGAACGTGCTCGGTGTCGTAGATCTCGTTGAACAGGGCTTCCTTTTCGGGAGCGACATCCATGCTGGCGATGAAGAGGTAACGGGCGGTGGCCATGGTGTCAGCCCCTTCCGACGAACGGCATCTTGGTTGCCATCACCGTGAGGAACTGCACGTTCGCTTCCAGCGGCAGGCTCGCCATGTACAACACCGAATTGGCGACGTGCTGCACGTCCATGGTCGGCTCGATCTTGATTTCGCCGTTGGCCTGGGGCACGCCCTTGGTCATTTTCGCCGCCATTTCGGTCAGCGCATTGCCGATGTCGATCTGGCAGCAGGCGATGTCGTACTTGCGCCCGTCGAGCGACGCGGATTTGGTCAGGCCGGTCACCGCGTGCTTGGTGGCGGTATACGGCGCGGAGTTCGGGCGCGGCGCGTGCGCGGAAATCGAGCCGTTGTTGATTATGCGGCCGCCGCGGGGGTCCTGATCCTTCATCAGTTTGAACGCTTCCTGGATGCAGAGGAACATGCCGGTGAGGTTGATGTCCACCACGTTCTTCCACTGTTCGAAGGTCAGGTCTTCCAGCGGCACGCCGGGCGCGCTGACACCGGCGTTGTTAAAAATCACGTCGAGCCGGCCGAAGGTCTGCTTGGTCTTCGCGAACAGCGCTTTTACCGAATCGGGGCTGGCCACGTCGGTCGGCACTACCAGAGCATTCTTGCCGGCACCGGACTCGCTCGCGGTCTGCTGCAGCGCATCCGCGCGGCGGCCCGCCAGCGCGACGCGATAGCCGTCCTTCAGGAAGGTCAGTGCCACCGCCTTGCCGATGCCGCTGCCAGCGCCTGTAACGATCGCGACCTTGTTGTGCGTTCCCATGCTCGAATCCTCCTGTTTATCGCGCCGGATGCGTGCGCTGCGGCGCTGGTTGTTCTGGGAGTGCGCATGTTAACTTACCGAAAGGGAATTAACAGGCGGAAAGGGCAATGAAGAGCCGGGTCTCGCCGATGAGTACCGGCAGAGCGTTAGAACAACCAGAAAAAAAGGCCCGAACCATGATGGTTGGGCCTTTCGTGCTTCCATGGGCCGGAAGACTCTCCGGCATCTACATTCCGGTACCTGCGAGCCAGCCGCCGATCTTGCCTTCATAGCGCTCGCGCAACACGACGATCGGGCCCACGCAGCCGTTGGGCAGGGACACGGTGGCCTTGATCTTGACGTCGCCGGTCTTGCTCAGCGGCATTGCATCGGTTTGCGCCGCGACTGCCGCGCCGCTCGGGCCGTGGCAGATTACTGCCGCGGCCACTGCGTCCACGCCGTCCGGCGTGCCGTTGTACTCCCCGACGCTGGCGTCGTTCAGCACCAGTCCCTTCACTTCGACTTGCAGCTTGCCGCCCTTCTTCAGCTCGGCCTTGCCGGACTTGAGTTTCCAGATCTTGCCGCAGGATCGCACTCCGCCGATCGCTGTTCCGTTGGAAAGGCAGGCGACAAGCGGCGCCTCGAATTCTTCCGCCATGGAAGGCGCGGCCAGACCGAGACATGCCAGCGCTGTGAAGGATGCGAGTGCAAAACGGATGGACTTAACCATGATCAGGCTGCTCCTCATTTTGATGTATTGGAAAGGCGGGAGCAGGACCATGAGCAGTCGCCATCCCCGGTTTCGCGTCTTTGGACAGGCCGACGTCTTTGCGGCGATTCTACGCCCATTAGTCGCATGTCATGTGGCAGCCGGTTAAACCCTTTTCCCGCAAAGGCGCAAAGGACCCGAACAAAATCCGCAAAGGAAATCAAGGACGAAAGGGATGGTATGGACTAGCGGATTTTGTGCACCTGCCGATCGTCCATTGCCTGACTTCCCCGGCTTTTCTTTGCGTTCCCTTTGCGCCCCTTTGCGCCTTTGCGGTGAGGGGCTTGAACGGTAAGGGCCTGAATCCGGAGGGTGTAAACTTCAGCCATACCTTTCCCGGAGCCAAGCATGGCCGCAATGCCCCCGTTTCACCTCGCCTTCCCCGTCACCAGCCTGGCCAAGGCCCGCGAGTTCTATGGCGAACTGCTGGGTTGTCCGGAGGGGCGCTCGTCCGGCGGCTGGGTGGACTTCAATTTCTACGGCCATCAGATCGTTGCCCACCTGGCGCCGGATTCCGGCCATCGCGACACCAATGTGGTGGATGGCGACAACGTGCCGGTGCGGCATTTCGGCGCGGTGCTGCCGATGCAGGAATGGGAGAAGCTTGCCGGCAGGCTGAAGGCCGCAGGAACGCCTTTCATCATCGAACCGCACATCCGCTTCAAGGGCCAGGCCGGCGAGCAGGCGACCATGTTCTTCCTCGACCCGTGTGGCAACGCGATCGAGTTCAAGGCGTTCGAGAATCCGCAGATGCTGTTTGCGAAATAGGCCGGCTGTTTTTAGCCGCCGGCCGCGCCCTGCATACGCATCAGGAATTGGGTAGTACGGGGGCAGGATGCTGCCTGCAAGGGCGCTCCCCCGGTGCTCCCCCGGTGTTCCCCGGTGCCCCTCCTACCTGGCAACGTACATGGCCTTGGGATTGCAGAGGCCTCGGGCGTCTGTGCGGAGGGCGCCCGGATGCGTTTGTCAGACCTGTTCCCAATGCCCGCTCTTCTCGGAGCGGAACAACGCGTCGATGACGCGCATGCTGCCGATCGCATCCTCGACGCCGTAGGCAAGTTTGAGGTCGCCGCGGATGGCGCGCGAAAACGCCTCGCCCTGCAGCATGTACTGGTCGCTTTCGGCGAGGATCTCGGTGCGAATGCCGGCGCCGTCGGGCGAGCCGTCGTCGACGAGCAGCGTGGTTTTTGCGCCCTGGGCGGCGTTGATCGGGACCTGGATCTCGATCCGCCCCTTCGATCCGCTGAGCTGGATGCGCTGGTAGCGCGCGGACTGGGTCGAGCAGCTGAAATCGAGGTGGCGACCGTCGCCGAAGTCCACCAGCGCGCTGGCCAGCCGGTCGGTATGGAACTGCGGGTCGCGTTCGATCAGCGCGATCCCCCTGCGCGGCTCGCCCTGAAAAAAGAAGCGTCCCGCCGTGATCGGATAGCAGCCGATATCGTAGAGGGCGCCGCCGCCCGCGTCCGCGATGTTGCGGATGTCGGCGGGGTTATCGTTGAAATAGCAGAACAGCATCTGCACCACCCGCAGCGTGCCGATGCGGCCCTCGCGCACCAGTTCCAGCGCGCGCAGCCATTGCGGATGGAAGCGCACCATGAACGCTTCCATGATCAGCACCTTGTCGCCGACTTCGCGCAACTCGGCGGCTTCATCGGCGGACATGGCGATCGGCTTTTCGCAAAGCACGTGCTTGCCGGCCCGTGCCGCCCGCAGGGTCAGCGGGACATGCAGATGGTTCGGCAGCGGGTTGTAGATCGCCTCGATGTCGGGATCGTCGATCAGTTCCTCATAGGAGCCGTAGGCTTTCGGGATACCGAGCGCTCGCGCAGCGCTCGCCGCCGATTCGAGCGAGCGCGACGCAATCGCGCGGATGTCGCACCAGGCGCTTTTCTGCATCCCGGGCAGGACCTTCTGCGTGCCGATTTTCGCGGTGCTCAGCACACCCCAGACCACTTTTCTCATGGCTTTTTCCTTCAGTTAGTCTAGTTACTCCACGCTTCGCGAGGGTATCTGCGCCTCTGCGGTGAAAGGGTTTAATCATTTCTTGGACATTAAGTTCCGCCAGCCCTCGTGACCCAGCCTGTTCAGGGTCTCGATGTTTTTTTCCGGGATGTCGGCCACGTCGGGATAAGTCGTGACGGCTTTTTCGATGCTGTCTTCGCGCAGCAAATGCAGCATCGGGTACGGCGAGCGGTTGGTGTAGTTCTCGATCGCATCGCGCATGGTGCCTTCGAACCGGTACTGCGGATGGAAGCTGGCGATCTGGATGACGCCGCTCAACTCCAGTTCATCCAGCAGCGCATCGGCGATGTCGAGAAAATCGTTGTAGTCCTCGAAATCCGCGAGTACGCCGGGATGGATCAGCAGCGTGGTATCGACGGCCGCCGGGTCGGCAGCATCGAGCGCCCGCAACTCCGCCATGAGATCCTCCACCAGGGCTTCCGGCGACTGTGCCGGGCTGACCACGTAACGGATCTGTCCCCTGGCGTGCACGGCCTTGGCGAAAGGACAGAGGCCGAGGCCGATGACCGCCTTTTCCAGCCAGTCGCGGGTGGCGGCGATCACGTCGTCCGCCTGGGCGCCAGGTTCCACGAATCGCGCGCTCTACTTGACCTGATCGGAGCTGGCGAATGCTTCGCGCAGCAGGGCGAAGTTGAAGCCCGGCTTCTTCGCCGCATCGAGGATCACTTTTTCGCGGCGCGCCATCAGGTCGATGGCCGCAGGCAGTTTGTGCAGCAGGTTGGCCGGGATCACAACTGCGCCATGCTTGTCGGCGTGCACGACCTCGCCATCCTTGACGTTCATGCCCAGCACGTCCACCGGCTTGCCGAAGTCCACGACCTGCACCCACGCATGGCTCGGGCACAGGCTTGCGGCCAGGCACTGGAACCGGGTATCCATGGCGTCGAGGTCGCGCATGGAGCCGTTGGTCACTGCCCCCACGCAACCAAGGCCCCAATGCACGTGGGTATTGACCTCGCCCCAGAACGCGCCCACCCCGGGCAGGCTGTCCACGTCCTGAACTACAGCAATCGAGGGCTGGTTGGGTTGCCCCAGGTACTCGTAGTAGCCCAACTGCATCTGCCGGCGTGCTGCGGGATCGAATGGGGTGGAGCAGCGGATGCTGACCGTCCGGGCATAACCGACAATCGCGGGCAGGGCGGGGAAGGCCGCAACCAGGGTCTTGCGGGTAAATCCGGTGATTGCGCGGCCGCCCCCCGCGATTTCCAGGGCATTGACGATGGTGGGGGTGTCGAAACGGCGCAGTTGCTCGAACAGGGCGATGTTGTCCATGGTGCTTTCCTCGGTGTTATTGGTCTTGATGTTGTTGGTGCCGGTCCTGCGAATTTCGTAGTTTACGGCGGTACGCATAGAATTACCGTCCGGCCCGGTCAAGGGAGGGCTGCCAGGGACGAAACGGCGACAAAAACGGGGAAAAACAATGGGAAAAATCGTCAATCCGGTAAAGGAAAGGCTGGCTCAGGGCGGCATTGCGGTTGGCATGGGCGTGCGAGCCTTGCGCTCCGCAGAAGTTGCCAGGCTGATGAAAACCGCGGGTTACGACTGGCTGTTCATCGACCTCGAGCATGGGCCGACGTCCGTCGAGAACGCCTACTCGATCTGTGTCGCGGCACTGGATGCCGGTATTGCGCCGATCGTGCGCGTATCCGCCGGTGAGCTGGCGCTCGGCGCGCGATGCCTGGATGGCGGCGCGTTGGGCATCGTCATACCGCACGTCGATACGCCTGAGCAGGCGCGGGCGATGGTGGATGCCTTCCGCTTCCCGCCCGTGGGCCATCGCTCCATCGCGGGGGGCTATCCGCATTTCGGCTTTGCGGCGACACCTGCTGCAGAGGTGGTGAGCGGCCTGAACGAGGCCACTCTGCTGGTGGCGATGATCGAAACGCCGGAAGCCGTCGCCAACGCGGAAAGGATTGCCGCAGTCCCGGGCCTGGATGTCCTCCTGATCGGCACCAACGATCTTTGCCTGGAAATGGGCATTCCCGGCCAGATCGAACACGAACGCACGGTGGTGGCGATCGAGTCCGTGATTGCCGCCTGCCGTAAGCACGGCAAGACGGCGGCGCTGGGCGGGGTGTACGCCAAAGAACCGCTCAAACGCTACATCGCGCGCGGCCTGAGGATGGTGCTCGCCGGAAACGACCTGAACGTGCTGCTCAATGCGGCGCAGGAGCAGGCCGGCTTCGTCCGCAGTTGCCTGGCGCATGAAAAATGAACCGGTGGAGCCGGAAAACAATGAACCTTGCGGAGCGGGCCGGATCGTGAGCGCCCAGTCATGAGTGCCCGGTCGTGAGTGCCCGGTCGTGAGCGCCTGTCGCGAGTGCCTCGTGAGTGCCGTGTCGTGAGTGCGATGCAGGCCTGGCTGACCCGCCGCGGGCAGGGATTCGCCGACTGGCTGAATGCCTGGGCACGGGTATTCAGCTTCACCGGCGTGGCGTTGATCGGCGCGCTGTCGCCTTCGACCTACAACAAAGCCACGCGGCAGGTTGTGCAGAAGCAGATCTACTTCACCGCGTGGCAGATCCTGCCGGGTTTCGCGCTGTTCTCGGCGCTGTTCAGCGTGTTGATCATCGAGATCGTGGGCCGCAACGCCAACGCCTACGGCCTGTATGCCTATGCGCTTGAACTCATCGTCCGCGTCCTGGTACTGGAAATACTGCCGCTCATGACGGCGCTGTTTGTCGCGCTGCGCACTGGAGCAGCCATCAATACCGAAGTGGCGCTGATGCAGATCCAGAACGAACTCGGCGCGCTGGAGCGCATCGGCATCGACCCATTCCGCCTGGAGCTGCTGCCGCGGGTGGTCGGCGGAACGATCTCGGTCCTCGCGCTGACCGCCGTGAACATCGTCATCGCGCTGGTACTGGCGCGCATCATGATCATCGACCTCAATCCATGGAGCCTGCCGCCCGGCGAGTTCGCGCGCGTGATCGGCAAGGTGCTGGACTTGCCGGCGATCGGCGTGCTCTGGGTCAAAACCTTTGCCTTCGGCCTTGCCGTCACGGTGATTCCGATATCGGAGGGCCTCAACACGCCGAAGAAACTGTTCTATGCGCCGATCGCGGTGTTGCGCGGGATGGTGCGTTTGTTCTTCGCCCTGATGGTCATCGAATTTGCGGCGCTGACGGCTCTTTACGTCTGAGCATGCTGATGGCCGACTCCACGGAAACAGCCGCCAGCACCAAACGCGTCGTCATGCTTGTCGGAAACGCAGAACGCCTGGCCTTGATCGAGCAGCATCCGCGCGCGGCAATGGTCTCGGAAGACCTGCCGCTGCGTGCCAATCTGTCCGTGCTGGAGAACATCACGGTGGTGCTGCAGTTCCGCACCAACACCTATATCGGGGAGGCCAACGACATTGCCTGGAACCTGCTTACGCTGGTTGACAGCACCGATTGTGCGCAGCGTCGCGATCCGGAGCTGAGCACCGAGGAGCGATTCATTGCCAAGCTGCTGCGCGCGGTGGTCCTGACCCCGCCCGTTATCCTGATTGACCGTCCCGCCCTGCTGCTGCCCGATACCAACTATCCTTTCTTCCTGAACCGGACGCTGCTGGCCCTTGCCGGCAAGTTCGAGCAATGCCTGATCCTGGATTACACATGGAACGCGCCCCTGTACAACAGTCGGGCATAACAGGCCTGGGATTCAAGGTCGGGGTGCTGCTCACGCTGATCCCGGTGATCGCGATCGGGTTGCTGCTGTATGCCATGCAGGCGCGCGGCGTGTTCGACCGTACCCAGGCGCTGACGCTCATCGCCCAGGACGCCGAAGGCGTGGCGGCGGGCATGCCGGTGATGTTCTCCGGTTTTCCGATCGGCCAGGTCTCCGGCATGGCCCTGAACGAGACCGGCCAGGTGCGCATCGAAGTCAGGATCAAGGTCAAGGAGGCACGCTGGCTGCGAACCAGCAGCACCTTCACCCTGGAGAAGCAGTTGCTCGGTGACGCAAAGATCCGTGTGGTCTCACCGAAGCTGACCGATCCCCCGCTGCCGGCCGAAGCCGAGCGCATGCTGGTCGCGACCGATGCCTCCAAAGACATCCCGCAGGTCATCGCCCGCGCCAACAGCATCCTGCAAAACGTCGACGAGATCATCCGTCCGGATTCCAGCTTCAACCAGACGCTGGCGAACCTGAATTCGGTGACGGCGCGCATGGCGGGGGAGTACGGCATCATGGAAGGACTGACCGGAAGCCCCGAGTCCGCGCAGAACGTCATCGAAACGGTAAAGGGCGTGAGCGCGCTGGTGGCGTCGCTCAAGGGCGTAACCGCCCGCGCCGACAACGTGCTGGCCAAGACGGACGAGAAGATGTTCGCGCAGGGCGGCGTCATGGACGAGATGCAGAAAGCCATGCTGCAGCTCAACACCCTGCTCGCGGAGACGCGCGACAGCCTGAAGAAGGCCGACGTCATCCTCGCCAATGCGCAGGAAGCCAGCACCGATATCAAAAGCGCCAGCGCCAACGTCAAGGACGCCACAACCGACCTTGGCGCATTGCGCGCGGAAGTGGACGACCGCATCCGCAAGGTAAACGTGCTCATCACCGAAATCAATCGCCGGTGGCCGTTCGCGCGCAAACCCGAGGTCAAGCTGCCGTGAGGATCGCAATACCGGCGGCGCTGATCGCCCTGGCCTGCGCGGGATGCAGCGTTGCGCGGACGCCGGCATGGCAGGCGGATGCACACGATGCGCTGGAGAGTTTCACCGATACCTATCTCAAGGGCGATACGAAACTGGCGGAGCGCTATTTCAGCGAAAGCCGCGCGGCGGTTGCTGACACCGGCCGGCCGGACCTGGTGGCGCGGATGGCATTGATCCGCTGCGGCGTCGGCACGGCCGCGCTCGATTTCGACGCCTGCGCCGGCTATGAGTCGATCCAGGCGGATGCGACGGAAACGGATCGTGCGTACGCAGGTTTTCTTGCGGGGAAGTTCGAACAGCAGGCAGGCGCAAAACTTCCGCCGCAGTATGAAGCCATCGCCGGAGAGAAGGATGTCGATGCGCAGAACCGCGCACTTCGGAAGATCAAGGACCCACTCTCGCGCCTGGTTGCATCCGGCGCCCTGTTCCGGGCCGGCAGGCTTTCACCCGAAGGGATTGCCACCGCGGTCGACACGGCATCGGAGCAAGCCTGGCGCCGTCCGCTGCTGGCGTATCTCAACGTGCAGGCGAAGCTGGCGGAA
>CAYODB010000081.1:14132-15367 GCA_964402495.1 uncultured Bordetella sp. | reverse complement strand
ATCGGGTACTTGTCGACCCAGGCGCTGAGGTAGTCGGTGAACTCCCTGGCGCCCAGTTTAAGTTTCTCCGACGCGATATCGTATTTACCGTCCTTGAAGAATTCCGAGCTGGCACAGTCGAGCCCGATTGCCACCTGGGAACCGGGCGTATAGCCCGCCGCATCGATGGCTTCAATGATGAGTTGCAGCGCCGCTTCATTGCTCGGCAGGCTGGGTGCAAAACCGCCTTCGTCGCCCACCGTGGTGGACATGCCTTTCTTGTCCAGCAGCTTCTTCAGCGCCTGGAATATTTCGGCGCCGCAACGCATCGCCTCGCGAAAGCTTTCCGCGCCCACGGGAATGATCATGAATTCCTGCAGGTCGAGGCTGTTGTTGGCATGCGCGCCGCCGTTGATGACGTTCATCATCGGCACCGGCAGCTGCATGCGCCCGGCGCCGCCCAGGTAGCGATACAGCGGCAGGCCCGATTCCTCCGCGGCAGCCTTCGCCACTGCCAGCGAAACCGCGAGCATGGCATTGGCGCCGAGGCGCGATTTGTTTTCCGTGCCGTCCAGGTCGATCAGCGTCTGGTCGATGAAGCACTGCTCCATCGCATCCAGGCCGACGATGGATTCGCAGATTTCCGTGTTGACGTGTTCGACGGCCTTGAGAACGCCCTTGCCGCCGTAGCGGCCCTTGTCGCCGTCGCGCAGTTCGATGGCTTCGCGCGTGCCCGTGGAAGCGCCCGAAGGTACCGCCGCGCGTCCGCTAACACCAGACTCGAGAAGCACGTCCGCTTCGACCGTGGGATTGCCCCGCGAGTCCAGGATCTCGCGGGCGACGATATCAACGATGGAGCTCATTGTTATTCCTTGTTGGTCGGTCTGTCGTTCAGCGGCCGGGCTTCGCCATCCGGGATTCCGCCATCAGCGCATTCTCGGCGAACCCTCGCCCTTTCACCACGTCATCCAACGCCTTCAGCGTTTCCAGCAGTTGTTTCATCAGATGCAGGGGCCATGCATTAGGCCCGTCGGACATCGCCTTGGCCGGATCGGGGTGCGTCTCCATGAACACGCCCGCCACTCCGGCCGCCACCGCCGCTCGCGCCAGAACCGGCACGAACTCGCGCTGGCCGCCGCTCGAAGTGCCCTGCCCGCCAGGCAATTGCACCGAATGGGTCGCATCGAACACGACCGGGCAATTGGTGTCCCGCATGATCGCCAGCGAACGCATGTCGGAGACCAGGTTGTTGTAAC
>CAYODB010000081.1:0-14122 GCA_964402495.1 uncultured Bordetella sp. | reverse complement strand
CCATGATGTTGTCCTGCCCGCTGGCTTCGCGCGCCTTGTCGACAACGTTCTTCATGTCGCCTGGCGCCAGAAACTGGCCCTTCTTGATGTTGACCGGCTTGCCGCTTGACGCCGCCGCGTGGATGAAATCCGTCTGCCGGCACAGGAAGGCTGGTGTCTGCAGGACATCGACAACTTGCGCCACGGCCGCGATCTCATCCTCGGCATGCACATCCGTCAGCACCGGCACGCCGATCTGCTTTTTCACATCAGCGAGAATCCGCAGGCCTTTGTCCATGCCCAGGCCGCGGAACGACTTGCTGGAACTGCGGTTAGCCTTGTCGTAGGAAGATTTATAGATGAACGGTACGCCCAGGGATGCCGCGATCTCCTTGAGCTGTCCGGCGGTATCCACCGCCATCTCCCGGGACTCCACGACGCAGGGGCCCGCTATCAGGAAAAACGGTCGATCGAGACCAACCTCGAAGCCGCAGAGTTTCATGAGGTTCCCATTTTCAGGCGATGCTCTTCAGCTTGGCCGGCTCGCGAGCCAAAGGGTCTTTGTCCCGGCCGTGGCGGTATTCCGCGGCGGCACCAATGAAGGCTGAGAACAGCGGATGGCCATAGAGCGGGGTGGATGTGAACTCCGGATGGAACTGGCAGCCGATGAACCAGGGGTGGCCAGGCAGTTCCATCATTTCCGGCAGATTCTCGCTCGGCGTGCGCGCTGAGACTTTGTAACCCCTGGATTCCAGCTGTGGAACGTAGGCGTTATTGACTTCAAAGCGATGACGATGGCGTTCGCTGACCTGCTTGCCATAGATCCGGAACGCCAGCGTACCGGCCTCCACCGGGCACGACTGCGCGCCCAGGCGCATGGTCCCGCCGAGGTCGGACTCGCCCGTGCGGCGCTCCACGCGGCCAGTGCGGTCCAGCCATTCGGTGATCAGCGCGACGACGGGGTGCGGGGTCTCGGGATCGAACTCGGTGCTGTTCGCTCCGGCCAGCCCGCAGACGTTGCGCGCGAACTCGATGGTGGCCAACTGCATACCCAGGCAGATGCCGAGATAGGGGATCCCGTTCTCGCGGGCGTGCCGGATCGCAGCGATTTTGCCTTCGACGCCGCGCTTGCCAAATCCGCCGGGCACCAGTATGGCATCCATGTTCTCCAGGCAGCCGACGCCTTCTTTCTCGATGCTCTCGGAATCGATGTAGTGAAGCTTGAGCTTGGTACGGGTATGGATGCCGGCGTGGATCAGCGCCTCGGACAGCGACTTGTAGGAATCTGCGAGATCGACATACTTGCCGACCAGCGCGATGTTCGCTTCCTGGGTCGGATGCTCGCGGTCGTAAAGCAGCTTCTCCCATTTCGACAGGTCGGCCGGCGGTGCCGTTATGCCGAGCTTGCGGCAGACGATTTCGTCGAGCCCCTGCCCGTGCAGGAACCCCGGTATCTTGTAGATCGAGTCCACGTCCACCGCCGAAATCACCGCCTCTTCCTCGACATTGGTGAACAGGGCGATCTTGCGCCGCTCATTGTCCGGCACCATGCGGTCGGCCCGGCACAGCAGGACGTCGGGCTGGATGCCGGTCTCGCGCAGTTCCTGGACAGAGTGTTGGGTGGGCTTTGTCTTGATCTCGCCTGCGGAAGAAATGTATGGCACCAGTGTCAGGTGGATGAAGCAGGAATTGCCACGTCCGTTCTGAATGCTCATCTGGCGCACGGCCTCGAGGAACGGCAGCGATTCAATGTCGCCAACAGTGCCGCCGATCTCGCAGATCGCCACTTCGGCATCGCCCGCGCCCATACGGATGAAATGCTTGATTTCGTCCGTGATGTGCGGGATCACCTGCACCGTGCCGCCAAGGTAATCGCCGCGGCGCTCCTTCTTGATCACGCTCTCGTAGATCTGGCCCGTGGTGAAGTTGTTGCGCTTGGTCATCTTGGCATTGACGAAGCGCTCGTAGTGCCCGAGGTCGAGGTCGGTCTCGGCGCCATCCTCGGTCACGAATACCTCTCCATGCTGGAAAGGACTCATGGTGCCGGGATCGACGTTGATGTACGGGTCTAGCTTGAGGAGGGTGACTTTGATGCCGCGGGACTCGAGAATCGCGGCGAGAGAAGCGGAAGCGATACCTTTGCCCAGGGAGGAGACAACACCACCGGTCACAAAGATAAATTTGGTCATTCCATATTCGCTCCAACTTGCCTGACAAATAGTAACCCATACCGGCGTCCGGCGTCACACAAAATATCGTGGCGCCCGTCCGTCGTTTCAAGGACCGGCATCAGGCCGCGGCCGCCCGCTTTTCGGCGTGCTTGGCGAGATACATCCAGGTCTCGATCACGGTGTCGGGATTCAGCGAGATGGTATCGATGCCCTGTTCCATCAGCCACTCCGCCAGATCGGGATGATCCGACGGACCCTGCCCGCAGATACCTACGTACTTGCCGGCCTTGCGGCAGGCCTGTATCGCCATTCCCAGCATGACTTTCACCGCCGGGTCGCGTTCGTCGAACTGGCCTGCCACGATGCCGGAATCCCGGTCCAGACCGAGCGTGAGCTGGGTCATGTCGTTCGAGCCGATCGAGAAACCGTCAAAGTGCTGCAGGAACTGGTCGGCCAGGATCGCGTTGGAGGGGATTTCGCACATCATGATGATGCGCAGGCCGTCGACGCCCCGCTCCAGTCCGTTTTTCTTCAGCAATGCAATCACCTGCTCGGCTTCAGGGACCGTGCGGACGAAGGGAACCATGATCTCGACGTTGGTCAGCCCCATTTCGTTGCGCACTTTCTTCAGCGCGCGGCATTCGAGCTCGAAACATTCCCGGAATGAATCTGAAATGTAGCGCGAGGCGCCGCGGAAGCCCAGCATCGGATTTTCTTCAACGGGTTCGTATTTCTTTCCTCCGGCAAGGCTGGAATATTCGTTCGACTTGAAGTCCGACATGCGCACGATCACCGGCTTGGGGAAAAAAGCGGCGCCGAGCGTGGCAATGCCTTCGGTGAGTTTCTCCACGTAGAAGCTGACGGGATCCTTGTACCCCGCGGCCAGCGCGTCGATGGCGCTCTTGAGCTCGGGGTCCAGTTTCGGATAGGCAAGCGCAGCCTTCGGATGCACGCCGATCATGCGGGCGATGATGAACTCCAGCCGCGCCAGGCCGATGCCGCAGTTGGGCAGGCGCTGGAAATCGAACGCGAGTTCCGGATTGCCCACGTTCATGCTGATCTTGACCGGGACCTTGGGCAGCTTGTCCAGCTGGATGTGCAGCACTTCTACATCGAGGATACCCTCGTAGACGAAACCGGTATCGCCTTCGGCGCAGGATACGGTGACGTGCCCGCCCTGTTCCAGTTTCTGTGTCGCATCGCCACAGCCCACCACGGCCGGGATGCCAAGCTCCCGGGCGATGATTGCAGCATGGCAGGTGCGGCCGCCGCGATTGGTGACGATCGCCGACGCCTTTTTCATCACCGGCTCCCAGTCGGGATCGGTCATGTCGGTGACCAGCACGTCGCCTGGCTTCACCTTGTTCATTTCCGAGGCGTCCTTGACCAGGCGAACGGTGCCGGTGCCGATGCGGTTGCCGATGGCCCGCCCTTCTGCAAGCACGTCGCCACGCTTCTTCAGGCGGAAGCGCTCCTGCGTTTCCTCCCGGGCCTTGACCGTTTCCGGGCGGGCCTGGAGCACGTAGAGCTTGCCGTCGATCCCGTCACGCCCCCATTCCACGTCCATGGGCCGGCCATAGTGGTTCTCGATGATCACAGCATAGCGGGCAAGCTCTTCCACCTCGGCGTCAGTGATGGAGAACTGCAGACGTTCCGCGACGGGAACCTCAAGTGTCTGCACCGAGCGTCCGGCTGAGCGGCTGTCGGTAAACACCATGCGCAGGGCCTTGGAGCCGAGGTTTCGCCGCAGGATCGCCGGCTTGCCGGCCTGTAGCGCCGGCTTGTATACATAGAATTCGTCGGGATTGACCTGGCCCTGCACGACCGTCTCCCCCAAGCCATAGGCCGACGTAATGAACACCACTTTGTCGAAGCCTGATTCGGTATCGAGCGTGAACAGCACGCCGGCCGCCCCTTTGTCGCTGCGGACCATGCGTTGCACGCCGGCCGAAAGCGCGACGTTCGCGTGCGCGAACCCCTTGTGCACGCGGTAGGAAATCGCCCTGTCGTTGTAAAGCGAGGCAAATACATGCCGGATCGCCAACAGCACGTTGTCAATTCCCTGGATATTGAGAAAAGTCTCCTGCTGGCCGGCAAAGGAGGCATCGGGCAGGTCCTCGGCGGTGGCCGAGGAACGCACGGCGAACGACAGGTCGCCTGCCTGTCCCGCGGTCAGCTTCGCGTAGGCGGCCGCAATGTCCTTTTCGAACGCCGCAGGCAACGGCGCTTCCAGGATCCATTTGCGGATCATCGTTCCGGCCTGCGCCAGCGCGTCCACGTCCTCGATGTCCAGTTTCAACAACGCCGCTTCGATCCTCGCGGCAAGACCGCCCGCCGCCAGAAACTCCCGGTAAGCCACGGCCGTCGTGGCGAATCCGCCTGGCACGCGCACCCCCGCGCCTGACAACTGGCTGATCATTTCTCCCAGCGAAGCGTTTTTTCCGCCGACGCTTTCGACGTCGGCCATTCGCAGGTCTTCGAAGGGGATCACGTAACGCAGATGGCTCATTCGACTATCCCGCTGGGATGTGGCTGGGTGGAAAAAGATGTTATTTTAGCGACTCACTCATGTTTGTGCAGAACAACAATGACCCTTGAGCGTACGGCCTTTTTCATATCGGACCGCACTGGCATCACATGCGAAATGCTCGGCCACAGCCTGCTGACCCAGTTCGATCAGGTTTCGTTCATCGAAATCACGCTTCCCTTCGTCGATTCCCTGGAAAAAGCCCGGGCTGCCGTGCAGCGGATCAATCAGGCCTCGGCGAAGGACGGGGTCCGGCCACTGGTTTTCAGCACCCTGGTGGATCCGACCCTGAGCAGCGAAATTCAGCTTGCCGATGGCAAGTACATCGACTGCTTCCAGGTCTTCATCGCCCCGATGGAGGCGGAACTGGGGGTGAAATCCTCGCACACGGTGGGCCGTTCGCACTCGGTCCGCAACAATAACAACAGCTATTTCAACCGAATCGAGGCAGTGAACTTCGCCATGTCGCATGACGACGGGCAGACCACCAAGGAGCTCGACGAGGCCGAAGTTATCCTCATCGGCGTTTCCCGCTGCGGCAAGACGCCGACCTGCCTCTACATGGCACTGCAATTCGGGATTCGCGCGGCCAACTACCCGCTGATTCCGGAGGACTTCGCGGCGAAGAAACTGCCTTCTGCGATAGCGGGTCGCCGGCACAAGCTGTTCGGCCTTACCATCCGCCCGGACCGGCTGCAGCGCATCCGCAATGAGCGCCGCCCCGGCAGTCCCTACGCGAGCCTGGAGAATTGCGAGTACGAGATCCGGGAGGCCGACGTGCTGATGCGCCAGGAGGGAATTTTCATCCTCGATACCACCACGCGATCGATCGAGGAACTAGCCTCCACCATCGTGCAGAAGGCCAACCTGCAGCGGCACGTCTACTGAAAGACCAAAATCTCAACGCGGAGGCGCGGAGGCGCAGAGAAAACCAGAGAAATGCACGAAAAATATGCACAAGAATAACGAGTACGCCGAATCAGTGGCGTTGTCGAATCGAAGTTGTCAATAATTTGTCTTTGGCTTCCTCCGCGTCCTTTGCGTTCTCTGCGCCTCTGCGTTGGGTTGAAAGGGTTAGTCGCTTAAATCGAGGCATAACGAGCGCACCGGTGCGAAGCTGCGCCTGTGTATCGGGCACACCCCGAACCGTTGCAGCGCCTCCAGATGTTCCCGCGTCGAGTAGCCCTTGTGGCGGTCGAAACCGTAATCGGGATAGAGGCCGTGCAATTCCCTCATCAGCGCGTCCCGCGCTGTCTTGGCCAGGATGGATGCGGCCGAAATTTCCGCCACCAGGCTGTCGCCGGAGACGATCGCCCGCGATGGGAACCGCACTTCGGGGCAATACAGCCCGTCCACGAGGACTTCGTGCGGTTCGAGCACCAGTTGCTCCACTGCACGGCGCATTGCGAGAAGGCTGGCGCGCAGGATGTTGATACGGTCGATCTCCTCGACCGTAGCGCTGGCTATCGCCCATGCTGCCGCGCGATTACGGATCTCGACGGCCAGTTCTTCGCGCCTTTTCGCGGTGAGTGCCTTCGAATCAGCGAGACCGTCGATCGGGTCCTCTGCGCGCAGGATGACGCAAGCCGCGAAAACCGGACCGGCCAGCGGCCCGCGGCCCGCCTCGTCCACGCCGCAGACCAGCAGGCCCTGTTGCAAGGCCATCACGCGTGCAGCCCTTCGTCGGCGGGCGCGTCGAGGGCAGCCACGGGTCGCGCGGGCTCAAGCAAGGGCAGGATCGCATCCACCGCGCGAGCCGCCGTATCGTGCCGCAACGAGCGGTGGATGCCGAGGAAGCATCGTTCCAGCCGATTGCACACTTCTTTGTCATGCAACTGATTGGTCAGGGCCTGAGCCAGGTTTTCCGGCGTCGCATCGTCGAGCAGGATTTCCGGCACCACCCATTCTCCCGCAAGGATGTTTGGCAAGCCGACATACGGCAGATAGCCCTTGCCCTTCATGATCCATGCCGACAGGCGCGGCATCCTGTAAGTGATGACCATGGCGCGCTTGAGCAGCGCCGCCTCCAGTGTCGCCGTGCCGGATGCCACCAACACCGCATCCGCCGCCGTCATGGCCATGTGCGCATGGCCGAAGAGAATGGTCAGCGGCAGCTCCTCGCCCTTCTGATGATAGATCGCTTCCTCGAAGATCAGCCTGGTCTGGCGGCTGACCAGCGGGACCAGGAAGTGCGCACCGGGCACCTGCGCAGCCACCAGCTTCGCGGTGGCGACGAACAATTCACCCATTTGCCGCACTTCGTTTTGCCGGCTGCCCGGCAGCAGGGCAATCACGGTCTGCTTCGAAGAAAGCCGCATCCGTTCCCGGGCGGCCTCGCGATCAGGTCGTTCCGGCAGTTCATCCGCCAGCGGGTGGCCGACATAGGCCACCGGCACGCCGGCTTTTTCGTATAGCGGAGCTTCGAACGGAAACAGGGTCAAAACCTTGGAAACCGCGCGCTTGATCTTGTGAATGCGTTCGCCGCGCCATGCCCAGATCGAGGGACTGACATAGTGCACCGTGGTGATACCCGCATTGCGCAATCCCGCCTCAAGATCGAGATTGAAATCCGGCGCGTCGATGCCGATGAACAGGTCTGGAGGATCAGCGAGCAGCCGGCGCCTGAGCTCGCGCCGCACCCGCAGCAGTTTCGGCAGGCTCTTCAGCACCTCTATATAGCCGCGCACCGCGAACCATTCCATCGGGTACCACGACTCCAGGCCCGCGGACTGCATCTGCGGCCCGCCTATGCCGTAGGCCTCGATGCCCGGCAGGCGCTCCCTGAGTGCTTCCAGCAGGTGGCCACCCAACAGGTCGCCAGATGCTTCCCCGGCGACCAGTGCGACCCGAATCCTCCTCCCCGGTTGCGTCCTCATGTCCTACCGGATGATGCTCCGCTTCGACGACTCGATGAATGCCACGAACATCTCCAGTTCCCTGCAATCGGCAGCCTGCCGGCGCAGGGCCTGTTTGGCCTCCTCGAGGCTCAGTCCGGACTTATACAGCGTCTTGTAGCCGCGGCGGATGCCGCTGATGGATGCCGCGCTGAATCCACGCCGCTTCAATCCCTCCGAATTGATGCCATGCGGCTCGGCGGTATTACCCATCGCCATCACATAAGGCGGCACATCGGCGAGGACGACGGAACCGACCCCGGTCATCGCATGCGCTCCGACGCGGCAGAACTGGTGGATGCCGGTGAACCCCCCGAGGACGGCGTGATCGCCCACGCCAACATGGCCTGCGAGCTGCGTGCAGTTGGCCAGTGTCGTCTGGTTGCCGATATCGCAGTCGTGCGCAACATGGACGTAAGCCATGATCCAGTTCTTGTCGCCCATCCGGGTAACACCCAGGTCCTGCACCGTGCCCGTGTTAAACGTGCAAAACTCGCGGATGGTGTTGTCATCACCGATTTCCAGGCGCGTGGGTTCGCCGGCGTATTTCTTGTCCTGCGGCGCCTCGCCCAGCGTGGCGTGATGGAAGATGCGGTTGTTGCGGCCAATACGGGTATGACCAACGATGACCGCGTGGGCGCCGATTGTTGTGCCCTCACCGATTTCGACGTGCTCGCCAATTACCGAGCAGGGACCGATCTCCAAGCCCTGGGCAAGGCGGGCGCCGGGGTGGATGATGGCAGTGGGATGGATCATGGCCGCCCCCCATTCATTGCGCCGCGGCAGCCGGCAGGCCGCGCATGGTACAGAGCAGTTGCGCTTCCGAGACCAGCTTGTCCCCTACCATGGCCTGCGCGGAGAACTTCCAGATGCCGCGCAGGTTGCGCAGGATCTGGGCCTTCAGGATCAGTTGATCACCCGGCATCACCGGTTTCTTGAATCGCGCCTCGTCGATGCCGACGAAGTAATAGACGCTGTTGCTGTCGCTCTTGAGGTTGAACGTCCGGAACGCCAGGATGGCAGCCGCCTGGGCCATGGCCTCGACGATCAGCACGCCGGGCATCACCGGATGATGGGGAAAGTGCCCGGCAAAGAACGGTTCGTTGATGGTGACGTTCTTCAGGGCCACAATTTCCTTGCCGGGATCGACCGAGAGCACGCGGTCGATCAGGAGCATCGGGTAGCGATGCGGAAGATGCGCCAGGATCTCCTGGATTTCCATCGTGCTCACGGCCGTGTTCGGGCTCATTGCCCCTCCATTTTCTTGATCTGGTGTTCCAGGGTGCGGATTCTATCCATCATCTCGTGCAGATGCCTCAGCAGCGAGGCGTTCTTCAGCCAGTCCTCGTGGGGAGACATGGGGAACACCGAGGTATAGGTGCCCGGTTTGGTGATCGATTTTGCGACCAGGGTGCCCGCGGAGATGTCCACGCGGTCGGTGATGCTGAGATGGCCGGAGATCATTGCACTGCCGCCAATCCTGCAATGGCTGCCAATGGTCACGCTGCCGGCAATGCCGGCGCAGCCGGCGATGGCGGTGTGCGCCCCGATCCTGCAGTTGTGGCCGATTTGGATCTGGTTATCAAGTTTCACGCCTTCCTCGATCACGGTATCGTCCAGCGCACCGCGGTCTATGGTCGTGCTGGCTCCGATCTCCACATCGTCCCCGATCAAGACTCGGCCGATCTGCGGAATCTTCACATAGCGCCCGGCGTCCATGGCCATGCCGAATCCATCGGCGCCGATCACGGCGCCCGAGTGGATGATGCCCCGCATGCCCACGACGCAGCCGTGGTAGATGGTGACATTGGGATGCAGCCGGGTGCGTTCACCGATGCTCGCATTGCGGCCCACGAAGGAATTGGCGCCGATGATCGCGTGTTCGCCGACCTCCGCGCCCTCTTCGACCACTGCGCAGGCCGCGATCGAGGCGGTCGCCGCCACCTTCGCCGCAGGATGCACGAATGCCCCGGAATGTATGCCGGTCTCCGGCGCGGGCTCCGGATTCAGAAGAGCGGCGACCCGGGCGTAATAGGCATAGGGATTGTCGCAGACGATGCGCGGAATCATCGTAGCTTCGGCCGAGTCACCGCCGAGAATAACCGCGCCCGCCTTCGACGAGGCAAGCAGTTTCTGGTACTTGCGATTGGTTAGGAAACTGATTTCCGCCGGACCGGCGGATTCGAGCGGAGCGACCTGGCGGATGCGGATGCCGGCGTCACCGTGAACGGTGCCGCCGAAGCGGTCAGTCAGCTCCGCCAAGCTGTAGGACTTTCGCTCTTCCCCTGTCATTGCATCCCGGTTGGCCGGCGTCGCAGCCGCGGCCGCCAAGGCAGGCGGCAAGTTACTTGTCGGCGAGCGCCTTGATGACCTTGTCGGTAATGTCGATCCGCGGGCTGCGATAGACTGCCTCCTGCAGGATTAGATCGAATTTTTCCGCTTCGGCTATTTGCTGAATCACTTTGTTGGCACGCTCCAGCACCGTCGCCAACTCTTCATTCTTGCGCAGATTGAGGTCCTCGCGGAATTCGCGCTGCATACGCTGGAGGTCGCGGTTCATGCGCGCCAGGTCCTGCTCCTTGTCGCGGCGGTCGGAATCGCTCATTGTGACGCCCTCTTTTTCGATGAGCGTCTGTGTGTCGCGGGCCTGTTTGACCAGCTTCTGGAGCTCCTGGTCGCGGGCGGCGAATTCCTTCTCGATTTTCTTCAGTGCCTTGACCGCGGGCGCCGCTTCGCGGAACACCCGTTCGGTGCTGACAAACCCGACCTTGAGCTCATTCGCGGCTGGCAGATTCGAGCTCGCCAAGAGCGCCGCGGCGGCGAGCACAAGCGAGACTTTCTTCAACTTCAATTCTCCTAGACACATCCGCCGTCAGGCGGGAAATATCAGAATACCGTACCCAGTGTGAACTGGATGCGCTGCAACCGGTCATCGGGCTCCGGGTTCAACGCCTTGCCGAAGCTCAGTTTCAGCGGCCCGACAGGCGAAAACCAACTGAATCCGAGTCCGGTCGAATAGCGCACTTCGTCGAAATCGTATTTCTCGCCGACCATTCCCGCATCCACGAACCAGCTCAGCCTCACCGAGCGGTCTTTCTGCAACCCGGGGAAGGGAAACAGGAACTCTACGTTGGCCAGCATCATGTGACTGCCGCCCAGGGAATCCCCGTTAGAATCCTTCGGTCCGATGGTCGCCGTTTCGTAGCCCCGCAACGAGTTGACGCCGCCGAGGTAGAACACCTTGTAGAACGGAAGCGGTTTCTGGTCGTATCCGTCCGCATAGCCGATCTGGCCGTTAAGCAGCAAGGTATATTCCTTAGTCAGGGGATAATACCACTGATGCTGGTAATTGGTCCGGTAGAAGGTCAGGTCTCCCGGAGGTACGCCGACCTCGGCGCTGAACTTCTGGAAACTGCCTTTCGTGGTGAAAATCACGCTGTCGCGTTTGTCCCGCGCCCAGCCAACCGTGGCCAGGACGGTATTTGAACTTTCGCCGAACTCGTTGACGAAATCGATGTACCGCTGCGACGTATCCTGGAGGATGCCGATCTCGGTCTGCTCCAGCGCCAGGCCGTAGTTCACCGTGTCGTACTCGGTCACCGGCACGCCGAAGCGGACACCGGTGCCAAGCGTGGACGTGTTGTAGCTGGCTATCGCCAGCGACGAGGCGTCGACGTCGCGCTTGTAGATGTCGAAACCGCGGCTGACGCCATCGTCCGTGTAGAAGGGATTGGTGTAGGAAAGCGAATACACCTTGTTGATGCTGCCGGTGCTCAGCTGCAGCGCCAGCGCGTTGCCGGTGCCGAAGATGTTGCTCTGGGAAATGCCGCCGGAGAAAATGACTTTCTCAGCAGTCGAATAGCCGACACCGAAAGTGAGGTTGCCGGTGGCCCGCTCCGTCACTTTCACGTTCACGTCGACCTGGTCCGAGGTGCCCTGCACGCCTGGCGTTTCCAGCTGCACGTCCGAGAAATATCCGAGCTTGTCGACACGTTGCTTGGAACGGGTCAACTTGTCGGTGGAATACCAGCCGCTTTCCATCTGCCGCATTTCGCGGCGGATCACCTCGTCGCGGGTATTGGTGTTGCCGAAGATGCTGATGCGGCGCACGTAGACGCGCTTGCCGGGATCGACATACAGCGTGAAGGCAACTTCGTTCTTGTCCCGGTTTACCTCCGGAACCGGGTTAATGCTGGCAAAGGCGTAACCCTCGTTGCCCAGGCGGTCGGAGATAAGCTTGGTGCTTTCGGTCAGTTTCTCGCGAGAGAAGATGTCGCCCTTCTTCAGCTTGATCAGCTTGCGCAGCTCTTCCTCCGGAACGATGAGATCGCCGGCCAGCTTGACGTCGGTGACCGTGAATTTCCTGCCCTCGGTCACGTTGACCGTCAGAAAAATGTCCTTCTTGTCCGGCGTGATTGACACCTGGGTCGAGTCGATCGTGAACTCCAGGTAACCCTGATTGAGGTAGAACGAGCGCAGGTTTTCCAGGTCCCCCTGCAGTTTCGGCTTGGAATACTGGTCGTTCTTGCTGTACCACGTCAGCCAGCCGGGGGTGGTCAGGATGAACTGGTCGCGCAGCTCGTCGTCGTCGAACACCTGGTTGCCGACAAAATTGATCTGGCGGATTTTGGCAACCTCGCCTTCGGCAATTGCGAAATTGAGCGCCACGCGATTGCGCTCCATCGGCGTGACGGTGGTGACAATATTGACACCGTACTTGCCGCGGCTGATGTACTGGTTCTTTAGCTCCTGTTCGGCGCGCTCGAGCAGCGCGCGATCGAAGATGCGCGATTCGGCCAGGCCGATGCCCTTGAGGCCTTCCTTGAGTTGCTTCTGGTCGAATTCCTTGGAACCGGAAATGTCGATCTGGGCGATGGCTGGTCTCTCCTCCACGACCACGACCAGGACGTCGCCGTCGGCTTCCAGGCGGACGTCCTTGAAAAAGCCGGTCGCGTACAGCGCCTTGATCGCCGCGGTTGCCCGCTCCTGCGTGACCTCTTCGCCGACCTTGATCGGCAGATACGAGAAGACGGTGCCGGGCTCGGTGCGCTGAATGCCCTCGACGCGAATGTCCTTGACCTTGAAGTTTTCAAAAGCGAGGGAGGAGTGACTGACGAGGCTCGATATGACCAGCAGCAGTAAACGCTTCTTCATCCTCTGTCAGCCACCGAACAGGCGGTTTATATCGTTAAAGATTGCGAACGCCATCAGGCTGAACAGCAACACCATGCCGACCTGCTGACCCATTTCCATGATCCGGTCGGATACCGGACTTCCCTTCACGACCTCGGCGACATAATACATGAGGTGTCCCCCGTCCAATAACGGAACGGGCAGCAGATTCAACACGCCCAGACTGATGCTGATCAAAGCCAGGAAGCTCAGGTAGGCCAGCCATCCCAGTTGCGCGGACTGGCCGGCGTAATCGGCGATCGTGATCGGGCCGCTGAGATTCTTCAGGGAAACGTCGCCGACGATCATCCTGCCAAGCATCTTCAACGTGAACACGGAAACCTCCCAGGTTCGCTGCGCCGCGTGGCCGAGCGCCGCAATGGGACCGTAACTGACTTCCGTGATCAGCTTGCGCGTTTCCGCTTCGTCTATGTGTGGCGTGGCGCCGATGCGCCCGATCGTCTTGCCACCTTCGGTCTTGGCTTCAGGCGTAACTGTCAGCAGCATATCCGCGCCCGCGCGCAGAATGCGAAAAGACAGCGCGCGCTGCGGCGCATTGCTGACCTGCGCCACCAGGTCGTCCCAATTTCCAATAGGCGTGCCGTTGACGTCGACGATTTCGTCACCCGGTTTCAGCCCGTCGCGCTCCGCGGCCGCACCACCCAGCAACTTGCCGATCACGGGCTTGAGCGTGAGCTGGAAGCGGGTCAGACCGATGGCCTGTATCAGGTCGCCATCAATCTGTTCGGGCCCGATGGAGGAAAGGTCGAGCTTCCTGAAATCGATGTCGCCACGCTCGCTGCGCACCTCTATTCGCGGCTGGTCCTTGCGCAGCGCATGCTCGAGCAGTTCCCAGCGCACATCCTGCCAGGTCGCCACCTCGGAATCGCCGATCCGGGTGATGGTCTCGCCCGCCGTGAACTGCGCCTGGGCCGCCGGCGATTTCGCAACCGGCTCGCCCAGCACCGGACGCACGCCAGGAACACCATGCATGAACAGGACCCAGTAAAGCAGGATCGCGAGCAGGAAATTGGCGACCGGTCCGGCGACAACGATGGCAAAGCGCCGGCCCACCGTCTGCTTGTTGAATGCGCGATGAAGTTCTTCCGGCGCAACCGGACCTTCGCGCTCGTCCAGCATCTTGACGTAGCCCCCCAGCGGGAACGCGGAAACGGCCCATTCGGTGTGGTCGCGTCCCAGCTTGCGCTTCCACAGGACGCTGCCGAATCCCAGCGAGAAACGCAGTACCTTCACGCCGCACAGTCTGGCTACCAGGTAGTGACCGAACTCATGGAATACGATCAGGACGCCGAGGGCGACGACAAAGGCGATCAGGGTCAAGAGCAGGTTCATGGTTGCGGTCCTGGTTCCATATCTAG
>CAYODB010000080.1:0-15570 GCA_964402495.1 uncultured Bordetella sp. | reverse complement strand
TGAGACCCTCGCGCCTGTCGTCGCCCGTCGTTTCTACCTTGGCCCGCTTTGCCATTTCGTTGGCTTCGGTGCCCTGGTTCAGCGTGCGGGTCATCGCCGCCCGCAACGCCGTCAGGTGCGTCCCGCCGTCCCGTTGCGGGATGTTGTTGGTGAAACACAGTACCGCTTCCTGGTAGGAATCGTTCCATTGCATCGCCACTTCGACACCGATTCCGTCGCGCTCGTTTATCGAATGAAAGATGTTCGGGTGAAGGACGGTTTTCGCCCGGTTGATGTATTCGACAAAACCCTTTACGCCGCCTGTGAAGGCGAAGATCTCTTCCTTGCCGTTGCGCTGGTCCTGTAGTTCGATGCGAACGCCGTTGTTGAGGAAGGACAGTTCGCGCAGCCGCTTTGCCAGGATGTCGTAGTGGAATTCGATGTTGCCGAATACTTCGGCGCTGGGATGGAAGTGCACCTCGGTACCACGCCGTTCGGTCGGTCCAATCACGGCCAGCGGACCCACCGGGTCGCCGTTGCGGAACTCCATCGAGTGTGCCTGGCCGTCACGGCGGATGGTGAGCTTGAGCAGACTGGACAGCGCGTTCACGACCGATACACCAACGCCGTGTAGGCCGCCGGAAATCTTGTAGCTGTTGCTATCGAACTTGCCGCCGGCGTGGAGGACAGTCATGACGATTTCAGCGGTGGACCGGCCACCCTCGTCGTCGGGATGAATCCCTGTGGGAATTCCCCGGCCATTGTCGACCACGCTGATCGAGTTATCCGTGTGAATGACGACTTTTATCTCGTTGCAGTGTCCGGCCAGCGCCTCGTCAATCGAGTTATCGAGCACCTCGAAGACCATGTGATGCAGACCGGTACCGTCACTGGTGTCGCCGATGTACATTCCGGGTCGTTTGCGAACTGCCTCGAGACCCTTTAGTACCTTGATGCTGTCGGAATTGTATTCAGAGGATGACATTTAGGCCTTTAATCTTTTATCCAGGAACGCGTCGCTTAGATGCGCATCGGCATGACGACATACTTGAAACTCTGGTTGCCGGGTACGGACAACAGCATGCTGCTGTTGGCGTCTCCCACGGCACAATCGATTTCCTCGTCAGTCAGGTTGTTCAGGACATCGAGCAGGTAGGTAATGTTGAATCCTATGTCCAGCGGGTCGCCGTTGTAGCTGACCTCGAGTTCTTCTTCCGCCTCTTCCTGTTCTGCGTTGGTGCAGACGATCTTGAGGACATCCGACGTAAGCACCCAGCGTACACCGCGGAATTTCTCGTTGGAAAGTATGGATGCTCTTTGCAATGCCTGCTGCAAGACCTGGCGCCCAACCTTGAAATGTTTTTTGTAGTTGCTCGGAATGACCCGGTTGTAATCGGGGAATTTACCATCGACCACCTTGGAGATAACTTCGATTCCCGAGAACGAAAAGCGTACTTGATTAGGCAACAACTGCACCTCGACCGGCTCTTCGACATCGCCGAGGAGCTTCACCAGCTCGATCACTGCTTTGCGCGGGATGATGACTTCGGCGCGTTCGACGGACTTCGGAATCTCGGTAGCTGCATACGCCAGCCGGTGTCCATCAGTCGCCACCACCGTCAGCTGCTGGCCGTCAACAACGACTAGAAGACCGTTCAGGTAATAGCGTATGTCCTGCTGAGCCATTCCATACTGGACCAGCATCAACAGGTCCCGCAGCGTCTTCTGCGCAAGTTCGACCTTGCCGCCTGCGTTGCTGCTCTCCGCCAGACGCGGAAAGTCCTGCGAGGGCAGTGTCTGCAGGTTGAATTTGCTCTTCCCGGCCTTGACCTGCACGCGCGACTCCTGGGCATCCAGGGTCACATTGGTGTTCTCCGGAAGTGCTCGCAGGATGTCCTGGAGCTTTCTCGCTGAAACGGTGATCGCGTACTTTGATCCTACCTTTTTTTCCAGAGTGGTGGAGGTCGAAACCTGAATCTCCAGATCCGTCGCCAGGAGATTCAATGTGGAGCCTTCCGCTTCAAGCAGTACGTTCGAAAGGATTGGCAGCGTGTGCCGGCGTTCCACGATCCCGGAGACTGCCTGCAGAGGTTTTAGCAGTACGTCTTTGTCTATATCCAGGATTTTCATTCTTTAAACCTTAATAAGAGTAATAGTTGCGGATAAATCGGTGGACTGCGGCAAAAAAACTCGGCTAATCAGCAAGCTCGCCATTTGTATAACTCGTGAAGAAGCAGTGGAGGAAATGTGCAGCATTTCTAGTTTAGTCAACGGTTCGAAGTTTTCAACAATCTGTACATGGTTTATCAACCGCGCAGGGTCTGCAGGAGCGCGTCGAAGTCACGCGCAATCTCGGGATTCGATGATCTAAGTTCGGCTATTTTTCTACAGCCATGGAGCACGGTGGTATGGTCGCGGCCGCCGAATGCGTCTCCAATATCCGGCAGGCTCATGTGAGTAAGTTCCTTGGCCAGAGCCATTGCAACCTGCCTTGGCCGCGCGATCGTCCGCGAGCGTTTCTTGGAGTACATGTCGGAGACCTTGATTTTGTAGTAGTCGGCAACGATGCGCTGGATGTTGTCGACAGAAACCTGCCGTACCTGTACGGCCAGAAGGTCCTTCAGGGCTTCGCGGGCGAGGTCGAGGGTAACTGTGGCATTGGCAAACCGGGCATACGCAAGCACTCGTTTCAACGCGCCTTCCAGTTCGCGCACATTCGACTGGATATGGTTGGCGATGAAGAAGGCAATGTCTTCCGGTAGTTTCACCCTTTCGGCCTCGGCCTTCTTGAGAAGGATGGCAACACGCATCTCGAGTTCGGGCGGCTCGATCGCTACCGTCAAGCCCCATCCGAAACGGGAAATCAAGCGATCTTCCATACCGCTTATTTCCTTGGGGTAGGTGTCGCAGGTGATGATGACCTGCTTGTGAGCTTCGATCAGCGCATTGAAAGCGTAGAAAAATTCTTCCTGGGTGCGGTTCTTGCCGCTGAAAAACTGGATGTCGTCGATCAAAAGCAAATCCAGTGAGTGATAGAACTTTTTGAATCCATCGAAAGCCTTGTGTTGGTAAGCACGCACCACGTCGGAGACGTATTGCTCCGCGTGGGTATAGCGCACCTTTGCCTCAGGATTTATATCGTGCAAAAGGTTGCCGATGGCTTGAATAAGGTGAGTCTTTCCGAGGCCGACACCCCCATAGACGAATAGTGGGTTGTAGGCGACGCCCGGATGTTCCCCGACCTGCAGGGCGGCGGCACGGGCCAACTGGTTTGCTTTTCCCGTTACAAAAGAATCGAACGTAAAACTTGGATTTAGCCGTGACTGTTCCCGGATTCTGGGTTTTGGGGAAGGCGCTGCAGGATCTGGGATGGGGAGAACGACTTGTTCTACGGACTTTTCAGAGAGAGTAAGTACTACCTCTACATCCGTCTTTAAAGATTGCGAACAAAGACGTTTGATATCATTCAAAAACTTGTCCTTGATCCACTCCAGGGCAAACCGGTTGGGTGCGCAAACGGTCAAAACACCTTCCTCCAGGCGTACTTGCAGAGGTTGGATCCAGGTTTTGTATTGCTGCGCAGGGAGAACCTTCTCGAAATGGCGAAGGCAATGATCCCAAAAGCTTTCCATCGGCGCTTGGATTGTGGTTTTAATTGAAAAAGCGACCGGGGAACGTCCCCCTAAGAACGTGGAATTTTAGCAGTTGCAGCACAAGTTATCCACAGGCTTTCAAAGCAATATGTGGTTGACAAATCAGCCCCAAAACCCGTGTAATGACCGGCTTTTTAAAGCCAGATACCGGAGCACGCCGAATGAAACGCACATATCAGCCGTCCAAGACCCGCCGCGCTCGCACGCACGGCTTCCTCGAACGCATGAAAACCCGCGGAGGGCGCGCGGTCATCAAAGCCCGTAGAGCCAAAGGTCGCGCACGTCTGGCAGTGTGAACGTCGCGCGCGCCAAGCTGCCTCGGCTGGCGAGGTTGTCTGGTGCGGCTCATTTCACAGGGGCGTTTGGCGCCAGGCGGCAGGGCGTGTATTTCACCATTCTGTTCAGGAATAAGCCGGAGAAAGGCCTGGCCAGGCTGGGCATCGTGGCGGGCCGGCACGCAGTGCCAGACTCCGTCGACCGTTCCCTCATGAAGCGTACCATCCGCGAAGTGTTCCGTAACAGGCGAGGCGAGATCGGCAGCGTCGACGTGGTGGTCAGAGTTCGCCGGCAGGCCGATCGCCGGAATATTGCGGAAGCCCGTCATGAACTCGAAAAACTGCTGATACAAAGTCGCTGATGCGCTACGCGATGCTCAGCCTGATCAGGCTGTACCAGTTTCTATTAAGCCCGTGGGTTGGGAACCACTGCCGCTTTCACCCAACGTGCTCGGAATACGCAAAAACTGCGATAACAAGATATGGCAGCATCCGTGGCAGCTGGCTGGCGATGAAGCGATTGTCGCATTGCCATCCCTGGCATCCCGGCGGCGCTGACCCGGTACCCTAGACAATCACATGGATAGCCTCCGACTCTTTGCGGCGATGATTTTCGCCGTTTCCGTTTTCCTGTTGTTCGACGCTTGGGTCAAACAGAACAACGCGCCACCGCCGTCGACCGCTGCGCAGCCAGCGGCAGTCACGCCGACGCCGTCATTGCCGCCGGTGAGCGGTGCGACGGCATCGCCCGCGACTGCGGCAAAGCCTGTGGCAGCCCCGAATGTGGTAACGCCGGCTACTTCCCTGGCGCCGATCGTTGTGCGCACGGATGTTTTTGTGGCCGACATCGACCCCGTCGGCGGGGTGTTGCGAACGCTCGAACTTCTCCAGCACAAGGACAAGGTCGATCGCAGCAAGAATTTCGTGCTGTTCCAGCAGTCGGCCACTCACACCTATGTCGCCCAAAGTGGCTTGATCGGCGCTGATCTTCCCAATCACATAACGCCCTACCACGCTTCCGCCGGAAGTTACGAACTACGCGAAGGCAGCGACGAGATATCCGTGGACCTGACCGCAAAAACGGCGGCTGGGGTCACCCTGGTTAAGACGCTGACCTTCCATCGCGCCAGCTATGTCATCGACGAGAAGCTGCAGATCGCCAACCGCACGGGCGGGGAGATCGAGCCTCTTGCCTATTTTCAGTTATTGCGAGATGGCAGCCCGGCCGCCGGGGACTCCAAAATGGTACCGACCTACACGGGAGCGGCCGTATTTACCCAGGAGTCCAAGTTCCACAAGGTCACCTTCGGCGACATGGACAAGAGCAAGGCGGACTATCCAAAGCATACGAAAGACGGTTGGGTCGCTTTCGTGCAGCATTATTTCGCTGCGGCCTGGTTGCCCCCCGGCGAAGTGCAACGCGAGTTCTATACCCGCGCATTGGGGAATGGAATGTACGCGACGGGCGTCATCGTCCCCGCGGGCAAAATCGCGCCCGGCAGTTCCGCCGAAGTCTACATGCGGCTCTACGCCGGGCCACAGGAACAGGAGAGGATGGCGCAACTCGCACCGGGTCTGGACCTGACAGTGGACTACGGCTGGCTCACGGTCATTGCAGCGCCACTCTTCTGGGTGTTGTCCGCGATCCAGAAATGGGTGGGCAACTGGGGTGTCGCCATCATCCTGCTGACGGTGCTCATCAAGCTGATTTTCTTTCCGCTGTCCGCGGCCAGCTACAAATCCATGGCCAAGATGCGGGTCATCGCGCCGAAGCTGCAGAAGCTCAAGGAACAGTTCGGCGACGATCGCCAGCGCATGCACCAGGCGATGATAGAGATGTACAAGACCGAGAAGATCAATCCGCTCGGCGGCTGCCTGCCGATCCTGGTGCAGATCCCGGTGTTCATCTCGCTGTACTGGGTTCTGCTTGCCAGCGTGGAACTGCGCAATGCGCCGTTCTTCTGGTGGATCAAGGATCTTTCGGCACAGGATCCGTACTACATCCTGCCGGTGCTGATGGGCGCAACGATGATCATCCAGACCTGGCTGAACCCGACCCCCCCGGATCCGGTGCAGGCCAAGGTGATGAAGATCATGCCGGTGGTGTTCAGCGTGTTCTTCTTCTTTTTCCCCGCCGGCCTGGTGCTGTACTGGCTGGTGAACAACGTTCTTTCCATTGCACAGCAGTGGCAGATCACGCGCACTATTGAGCGGAACCAGCCCGCTCATGCGAAACGCTGACACCATAGCAGCCGTAGCAACGGCACCCGGACGCGCGGGCATCGGTGTCATCCGTGTGTCCGGTGCAGCTGTTCCCGCAATAGTGCGCGGCCTCACTGGCCGCGAGCTTCCCCCGCGCCTGGCCGTTCTTTGCAACTTTCGCGCAGCCGATGGCGAGCCGATCGATCGCGGTGTTGCATTGTATTTTCCCGCTCCCGGGTCTTATACCGGGGAGGATGTGCTGGAACTGCAAGGGCACGGCGGGCCTGTCGTGCTGCAGTCCCTGCTGCGCCGCTGCGCCGAACTTGGTGCCCGATCGGCCGAACCTGGCGAATTCACGCGGCGCGCATTCCTCAACGACAAACTCGATCTGGCGCAGGCCGAGAGCGTTGCCGATCTGATCGATGCCAGTTCGGAACTCGCCGCGCGGGGCGCCATGCGTTCGCTTGCGGGCGAATTTTCTTCGCGCATAAATAATCTGAATCGCGGCCTTACCGACTTGCGGGTGCTGGTGGAAGCCACGCTGGATTTCCCGGACGAGGACATCGATTTTCTCGAAAAGGCCGACGCCGCGGGAAAGCTGGCGAAACTGCGCCTCGCGCTCGATGAAATAATGAAGGCGGCAAAGCAGGGAAACATTCTCCGCGAAGGCGCACGGGTTGTGCTCATCGGCCAGCCGAATGTGGGTAAGTCGAGCCTCATGAACCGTCTTGCCGGAGATGACGTGGCAATCGTGACCGAGGTACCCGGAACCACCCGCGATCCGCTCAGACATCAGTTGGCCATCGACGGCGTGCCCATTCATGTGATCGATACCGCCGGGCTTCGCGAGTCGGTCGACAGGGTCGAAAAGCTGGGTATTGAACGGACCTGGCGCGAAATTGCCACAGCCGACATCGCGCTGCTGGTTATGGATGTGGGGCAGGGATTGTCGCAGGGCGATCGGGCGATTCTGGATAAGCTTCCGCCAAAGATATTGAAACTATTTATTTTCAATAAGATAGATCTATCTGATATAGCCGCTGGCATTTCCGAGATGGCGGGCCGGACAGAGCTTCGCCTCTCGGCCAAGACCGGCGAAGGTTTGGACCTGCTGCGCCAGATCCTTCTGCGCAGCATTGGCTGGCAACCGGCGGGGGAAGTCCAGTTCGTCGCCAGGGAGCGGCATCTCCAGGCCTTGAGGGAAGCGCAGGGCGCCTTGGAAAAAGCGGCTGGCAGCGGCCACGCGATTGAGCTGCTTGCTGAGGAGTTGCGACTGGCCCAGCAGGAGCTCGCCCGGATTACCGGCGAATTCAGCGCGGATGATCTGCTCGGCGAAATCTTTTCCCGATTCTGCATCGGCAAGTAAGCCGTGAGCGACCTGGTGATTCTCTGCGGCTTCGCCTTCCTGGCGGGACTTATGGATGCCATCGCCGGCGGCGGCGGGCTGATTCTGGTGCCTGCGTTGTTCGCTGTTTTCCCCTCCGCTGCGCCGGCCTTGCTTCTGGGGACCAACAAGATGTCCTCGATTGCCGGGACGTTGGTGGCGACCCTGCGGTACGGCTGGTCCGTTCCGATCGCCTGGAGAAAAGTACTTCCGGCCTCCTTTTGGGCGGGCCTCGGCGCCTTCGCAGGTGCGAAAACGGTGACCCTGATGGATGCCACGGTATTGCGGCCGGTCATCGTCGTAATGCTGGTGCTTGTCGCCCTTTACACCATTCTGCGCCAAAATTTCGGGGCTAACCCGGGCCATGCGACCCTTGTGCGTTATGAGAGTCTTGCGCTGCCCGGGCTTGCCGCGGCAATCGGCTTCTACGACGGATTCTTTGGCCCGGGTGCCGGCAGTTTCATTATTTTCGGGCTGGTGCGCTGGTTCGGGTATGACTTCCTGGGGGCGACAGCGGCTGCCAAGGTATTGAATCTGGCAACAAATTTTGGGGCGCTGGTTTTGTTCGCTGCAACTGGTAACGTCATGTTCCTCGTGGCCATTCCCATGGCGGCCTGCAGCATCGCTGGCGCACTAATCGGTGCCCAGCTAGCCATTGCCAGGGGCGCACCGTTTATTCGAGCAGCCTTTCTCTTCGTTGTCTTTGCCCTGATTGCGAAGCTTGGCTGGGATCTGTTGCATTAATTTTGCATGTTTCACGTGAAACATTCCGCGGTGTTTCACGTGAAACACTGTCGCCGTGGCCCCGCATACCGCAGCACTATTCGGGTATGATTCGGCCCTCTTTTTGAGGTCCCATGAACGAAGCGTTCGATGTAATTGTGATTGGAGGAGGACATGCGGGGACCGAAGCCGCGTTGGCTTCGGCTCGCTGCGGCTGCCGCACGCTCCTGCTCACGCATAACATCGAAACCCTCGGCCAGATGTCCTGCAACCCTTCGATAGGCGGGATCGGCAAGGGTCACCTCGTAAAAGAAGTGGACGCGCTCGGCGGCGCCATGGCTGCGGCAACTGATGAGGCCGGGATACAGTTCAGGATGCTGAACTCGAGCAAGGGTCCGGCAGTTCGTGCTACCCGCGCCCAGGCCGACCGCGTGTTATACCGGCAGGCGATTCGCCGACGCCTGGAAAATCAACAGAATCTCACAATCTTTCAACAGGCTGTGGATGACCTGGTGGTGGAAGGCGAACGGGTCGTCGGCGTCGTAACCCAGCTCGGCATTCGCTTTTCCGCACGCACGGTGGTCCTGACCACGGGCACTTTCCTCTCCGGGTTGGTTCACGTGGGCCTCAATAATTACCAGGCAGGGCGAGCGGGGGATCCTCCGGCGATAAGTCTCGCGAGACGCCTGCGCGAACTGAATCTGCCGGTCGGCCGGCTCAAAACCGGTACACCGCCCCGGATTGATGGCCGCACTATCGACTACTCGGTTATGACGGAACAGCTAGGCGATAGCCCGATGCCTGTGTTCTCCTTCCTTGGTTCGGTGGAACAACACCCTGAGCAAAGGCCTTGCTGGATCACGCACACCAACCTGGAAACGCACGAGATCATCCGTGGCGGCCTGGACTGCTCGCCGATGTTCACCGGTGTGATCGAGGGGATAGGTCCGCGCTACTGCCCTTCGATAGAAGACAAGATCACCCGCTTTGCCGACAAGAATGCGCACCAGATTTTCCTGGAGCCGGAGGGACTGACGACCCATGAGGTTTATCCGAACGGGATTTCGACCAGCTTGCCGTTCGACATTCAGGTTAATTTAGTTAATTCAATCAAAGGGTTGGAAAGCGCCGTCCTCACCCGGCCGGGTTATGCGATCGAGTACGATTACTTCGATCCGAGGGGACTGAAATCCTCGCTCGAAACCAAGGCATTTCGGGGTCTGTTCTTTGGCGGTCAGATCAATGGAACGACGGGATATGAGGAAGCCGCCGCCCAGGGTTTGCTCGCTGGCATCAACGCGGCCTTGCAAGTGAAGGGCGAGGAATCCTGGTGCCCGCGCCGGGATCAGGCGTATCTCGGCGTGCTGGTGGATGATCTGATCACGCGCGGCGTGACCGAGCCCTACCGGATGTTCACCAGCCGCGCGGAATATCGCCTGAGCCTGCGTGAAGATAATGCGGACATGCGGCTGACCGAAACCGGCCGCAAGCTGGGTATCGTGGACGACAGCCGCTGGGAGGCATTCGATCGCAAGCGCGAAGCCGTGGCCCGGGAAGTCGAACGGCTCAAGTCGGTCAACATCAATCCAAAGCTGCTCTCGGAAGAACAGATGCTGCGCCTCTTCGGCCAGCCCCTCGAACGCGATTATCAAGCGCGCGATTTGCTCAAACGTCCTGGCGTTCACTACCGCGATCTGATGGCGTTGCCCGGCGCGGGACCCGGAATAAGCGAAGCGCAGGCCGCCGAGCAGGTTGAGATACAGATCAAGTACCAGGGCTATATCGATCGCCAGCAACTTGAAGTGGCGCGCCAGGAACAGTTCGAGAGTTGGCGGCTTCCGGATGATCTCGACTACCGCAGCGTGCGCGGCCTTTCCGTGGAAGTGCAGCAGAAACTCAACAAGTACCGGCCGGAAACCATCGGCCAGGCGGAGCGCATTTCCGGGATGACGCCAGCGGCAATTTCCCTGCTGCTTGTGCATCTGAAACGCGGCCTCGGAACCCCGACTGGAAGCGGCGAGCAACTCGCTGCGCACGCAGGGCACGGCGGTTGAGCCCAACGGCACTGGCGCAGTTGCAGCGGGGTGCTGCAGAGTTGGGTGTTGCGCTCGATGAAAAGGCGCTTGCCCGGCTGGTAGCGTATGTAGAACTGCTGGACAAGTGGAACCGGGTTTACAACCTTACTGCGATTCGCGAAGAAGCGAAGCTGGTCACGCATCACTTGCTGGACAGTCTTGCAGTGCTGCCGTATCTGCCGGCCGGGGGATTGCTGGACGTCGGCAGCGGCGGGGGGCTTCCGGGGATTCCCGTAGCGATTGTGCAACCGGAGAGGCGGGTCACCCTGCTGGACTCCAATCATAAGAAAGGCACGTTTCTGAGACAAGCAGTGATGGAACTCGACTTGGGAAATGCGGCCGTTGCCGTGGAACGGATTGAAGATCATCGTCCGCAGCTTGCCTATGAAGGCGTGATCTCGCGCGCTTTTTCCGATCTCGCCGATTTCATCAAACTGGCGGGTCAAAGTGCAGCCAGTCGCGGAACCCTCATCGCCATGAAAGGCGTACACCCGCATGAGGAAATCGCACGCCTTCCCGCCGGGTGGAGCGTCAGCCGCGTAGTCGCGCTGGACGTTCCGCGGCTGGAGGCGATGCGTCACCTGGTGTTCCTGAAGCGTCAGGAAGAACCTGGCGAAAACAAACCATGACCAGGGTTCTGGTCGTCACCAATCAGAAGGGTGGCGTCGGCAAAACCACGACCACCATCAATCTCGCCGCCAGCCTGGTTCTCGCCGGGCGCCGCGTGCTACTGATAGATCTCGATCCCCAGGGCAACGCAACCATGGGCAGTGGTGTCGACAAGCGGAATCTGCGCACCACTATTTATCAGGTGCTGCTGGGCTCGGCACCGATATCAGCGGCAAAAGTCCGTAGCGAGAGCGGCGGTTACGACCTGATTCCCGCCAACCGCGACCTGGCCGGCGCGGAAGTCGAAATGGTGGATCTGCCGGAACGGGAGACCCGGCTCAAATCGGCGTTGCAGGAGATCCAGGCCCAGTACGATTTTGTCCTCATTGATTGTCCGCCTGCCCTGAGCCTCCTGACGGTTAACGGGCCCTTCTCGGCCAATGCCGTGGTGATCCCATTGCAGTGCGAGTACTACGCGCTCGAGGGCCTGAGCGACCTGGTGCAAACCATCAAAAGGGTAAGAGCCAATCTCAACCCTGGGCTGGAAATCGAGGGATTGCTGCGCACCATGTACGACCCGCGAAACATGCTGGCTCAGCAAGTTTCAGATCAGCTGCAGCAACATTTTGGCGACAAGGTCTATCGCACCGTGATCCCGCGCAACGTCCGGCTGGCCGAAGCACCCAGCCACGGGGTTCCGGCGCTGAGTTTCGACCGCCAGTCCAAGGGTGCGCTCGCCTACCTGGCGTTGGCAGGCGAGATGCTCGGCAGGAACATCTAGGAAGCAACTTATACATATGGCAAAACTCAAGGGACTCGGACGGGGACTGGATGCGCTGCTTTCGGGCAACGACAGCCGCGGCGTAGACACAATGAGCGAGCTGGCCGTCGGCATGCTACGTCCGGGTCGTTTCCAGCCGCGCACCCGCATGGATCCACAATCAATCGCGGAACTCGCCGATTCGATCAGGTCGCAGGGACTGATACAGCCCATCCTGGTGCGCCCGGTCGAAGGCGGTAAATACGAAATCATCGCCGGCGAAAGGCGTTGGCGGGCGGCACAACTTGCCGGCCTGACCCAGGTGCCGGTGGTCATGCGCGACGTGCCGGACCAGGCCGCACTGGCAATGGCCCTGATCGAAAACATCCAGCGCGAAGACCTCAATCCCCTGGAGGAGGCGAACGGCATCCAGAGGTTGATCGACGAATTCGAAATGACCCACGATGCCGCGGCGCAGGCGGTGGGACGTTCACGCAGCGCGGTGACCAACCTGCTGCGCCTGCTCCACCTTTCCAAGGCGGTGCAGGATCTGCTGATGCAGGGCAAGCTGGAAATGGGGCATGCACGCGCGCTGCTGGCCGTTAGCCCGGCGCGGCAGGCCGAGCTTGCTCATCAGATCATCAGCCGGAGCCTGTCGGTGAGGGAAGCCGAACAGTTGGTCGGGCGGACGGAAATCGGCGCGCGCAAGGCGCCCCGCAAGCTGAAGAAGGACCGGGACCTGCAGGCGCTGGAGGAAGAACTGTCCCAGAGGCTGGGAGCGGCAATATCCATCAATACGTCCCGGGGCGGAAAGGGCAAGCTGGTCATCAACTACAGCAGCCTCGATCAGCTAGATGAAATCCTGGCCCGGTTGCGTGGCTGAATGCAAAAACACCGGGACAAGCCTCGAATAGCCTTGGTTTTCGTTGACCGTGAAACTCCGGCCCGGTTAAAATCCGCCGGTTTTGCGAAGGCCGGCGTGTTCCAGTATTGATGGTTTCCCTCTTGCAAACCGCGTGGGCAAGCAGGCCGGTTCGCACCGTCCTGCTTTGGCAGGGCCTTCTGACGGTGGCGGTCGTATGGATTGCCGCCTACTTCTCGGGTCTTCACGGGGCGCTCTCGGCGGGGTTCGGGGGCGCGATCAGCATGGCGGCGGGTTTGCTGTTTGCCTCCATTGCCACCGTGCGCAGGGGAAGATCCGCAGGCGATGTGCTCCTGACCGCATTCAAGGCGGAAGGGGCGAAGTTGCTGTTCATTGTGGTTGCACTGGGGTTGGTAATGATGGCGTACAAAAACGTAGTGGCCGCCGTCTTTATCGGAACGTTTATCGCAACAATCTTGATTTCAAGCATGGCTTTCTTCGTCAGCAACAAAGCCGACTGACGCCAGAATCCAAACAAACTTTAAAGTCCAGCAGCACATGGCCGCCGAACAGATCACCCCCACCTCTTATATCAATCACCACCTGTCGTTCTTCGAGAAACCGATCGGCGACGGCGGATTCTGGACGATCCACATGGACTCGCTGGTGGTGTCGGTCATCCTCGGAATCATCGGCATCGGCCTGTTCTGGTGGGTGGCGCGCGGCGCGACGGCCGGCGTGCCGGGCAAGCGCCAGGCCTTCGTAGAACTGGCCTTCGAGTTCATCGACGAGCAGGTCAAGGGCATTTTCCACGGAGATCGGCACAAGTTCATTGCGCCCGCCGCGTTCACGGTGTTTTTCTGGGTCCTGCTCATGAACGCCATGGATTTCCTGCCCGTCGACATCATCGCGCTCGGCACCCACCATATTTCCGAGCACGGTTTCCGCATCGTTCCGACCGCCGACGTCAACACTACGTTCGCGCTGGCGCTCTCGGTCTGGCTGATGATGATCTACTACTCCATCAAGGTGAAGGGATTGGGGGGCTGGATCCACGAAGTGTTCTGCTCGCCGTTCGGCTCGAATCCGCTGCTGTGGCCGGCCAACTTCCTGTTCAACCTGGTCGAATACATCTCCAAGCCGCTTTCGCATTCCCTGCGTCTATACGGAAACATGTATGCGGGCGAGATCATTTTTCTGCTGTTGTGGCTATGGGCTGCGACCGGGCTGGTCGGCACCATATTAGGCAGCGTGCTGGGCCTGGGCTGGGCGATCTTCCACATCCTGATAGTCGTGCTTCAGGCCTACATTTTCATGATGCTGACCATCGTCTATCTTTCGATGGCGCACGAAAGTCATTAATCAACTTCAACGTTTTACCAAAGAAAAGGAAAGGAACGTAAATGGAGAACTTGCAAATGCTGGCCATGATCCAGGCTTACACCGCGATCGGCATCGGCCTCATGATCGGTCTGGGGGCCGCCGGCGCATGTATCGGCGTCGGCATCATGTGCAGCCGCTTCCTGGAAGGCGCCGCGCGCCAGCCGGAAATGATCCCGACCCTGCAGGCCAAGGTTTTCCTGCTGCTGGGTCTGATCGATGCGTCCTTCATTATCGGTGTCGGCTTGGCGATGCTGTTCGCCTTCGGCAATCCGCTACTCGCCGTCGTTTCCCAGTAACGTGCCCGCGCTTTTCCCGAAACAGGGGAGAGGAATATGAATCTCAACTTAACGATGATCGCGCAGAGCGTTGCGTTCTTCCTGTTCATCCTGTTCACGATGAAGTTCGTCTGGCCGCCGCTGCTGCGCGCGATCGAGGCGCGCCAGAAGCAGATCGCCGAGGGGCTCGCAGCCGCCGAACGTGGCAAGCAAGACCTGGAGCTCGCGGCCAAACGGGCTGCCGAAGAACTGCAACGTGCGCGTGCGCAGGCCAACGAAATCATCGCGCAGGCAGAGAAACGCGGCGCAGCGGTGGTAGAGGAAGCCAAGACGGTGGCCAAGGCAGAAGCTGAGCGCGTGGTCGCGTCGGCAAAGGCGGAAATCGAGCAGGAGGTTTTCCGCGCCAAGGAGTCGCTGCGGGCGCAGGTCGCCGTGCTCGCAGTTACCGGGGCCGAGAAAATCCTCAGGCGCGAGGTCGACATCAAGGCCCATGCCCAGTTGCTGTCCGGACTCGAAGCGGAGCTCAAGTAGCACATGGCTGAACTCGCAACCATAGCCAGGCCTTACGCGGAAGCCATTTTCCGCCTGGCCAAGCAAGGCAACACGCTGCCGGCCTGGTCGGACGCGCTGGCGCTGATCGTCTCCGTTTACCAGGACCCGCAGATGCAGGCCGCGATGGCCAATCCGAAGGTTTCCACCAGCGAGATCGAACGCCTGCTTCTGGCCATCTGCGGAGACCGCATCAGCGGTGCCGCCTGCAACACGATCCAGCTGCTGGTGCACAACCGCCGCCTGTCCGTGCTGCCGAGTATCCGTGACCAGTTCGAAAATCTGAAGCTGCAGGACGAAGGCATGGTGGACGCAAAAATCAGTTCCGCCTTTCCGATGGACGATTCGCAGCGCAATCAGGTCGTAAAACTGCTGTCCACCCGATTCAAGCGCAAGATCAACGCCACCGTGACTGTTGACACCGAATTGATCGGTGGCATCAAGGTCGAGGTGGGCGACAAGGTTTGGGATGCCTCGGTACGCGGCAGGCTGCAGACCATGGCCGCGACCCTTACGAAATAGGAGCACTGAACCATGCAGTTGAACCCTTCCGAAATCAGCGAGCTCATCAAGAGCAAGATCCAGAATCTCGCTTCCTCCTCCGAGGTCCGCACCCAGGGCACGGTGGTCTCGGTGACGGACGGCATTTGCCGCATCCACGGCCTCGCGGACGTGATGCAGGGCGAAATGCTCGAATTCCCCGGCAACACGTTCGGCCTGGCGCTGAACCTCGAGCGCGACTCGGTCGGTGCCGTGGTTCTCGGCGACTACACGCACATTTCCGAAGGGGATCCGGTAAAGAGCACCGGCCGCATCCTGGAAGTGCCGGTCGGCCCCGAGC
>CAYODB010000079.1:12048-15590 GCA_964402495.1 uncultured Bordetella sp. | reverse complement strand
CAACCCCCTCTGCTCAAGCCCTTTACCCGGCGCGACCTGCTCGGCAGGCTGGCTTTCCCCCACGTCGTTCGCATCCGCCTGGCGGACGTGGAGGACGAGGCGCTGCTCGCCGCGAAGCCGACGCGGGGCGTGGCCGAGTACTGCTGGACCCTGACGCCCTGCTTGTGCTGGCACGTCCTCCAGTCCAGGCCCGACGTGGACCAGTTGACTTACCTGGATGCCGACCTCTTCTTCTATTCATCCGTCGACCCCATTTTCGAGGAGTTCGGCGCGGCATCGATTGCTATCATCGAGCATCGCTTCATCCCGAGGCTGCAGGCGTATGCAATCAACGGCCGCTTCAACGTAGAGTGGGCGAGTTTCCGCCGCGACGACCAGGGCATGGCCTGTCTGGCCCGCTGGCGGGAGCAGTGCATCGAGTGGTGCTTCAACCGCCTCGAGGATGGCCGAATGGGCGACCAGAAGTATCTGGACGAATGGCCGGACAGGTATTCGTCCCTATGCATAATTCAGCATTCCGGCGCCGGTGTTGCGCCCTGGAACTATGCGAATTACGAAATCGAATTGGGGGCGAACGGCATTACCGTGGATGGCGCGCCGCTGATTTTCTATCACTTTCACCAATTGCAGATGCACAGCTACGGTCGGTTCGATTACATGGCCAACCTGTACAAGGTGGAGAAGCCGCCGCCTGCGCTCGTCTATGCGGCCTATGAGCAGGCGTTGAAAGCGGCGATGCGCAAGGTGCGCGCCATCATGCCGGGCTTCCGGCACGGCATACAGCCGATCGCGCCTTGGATCGCCCGCCGCTTCATCCAGAACTACTTTCCGCGCTGGCTCAAATCGCAGTTGAAGCGCGTCGTGCAGACCTAGGGTGTTGCTGTGGCGAAACCCGGTTTGTCCGTCGTCACCGTCTGCTTTAACAGCGTTGCCACCATTGAAGCTACGCTAGCTTCGGTGCGGACGCAGCAGAACGCGGACGTGGAACACGTGGTAATCGACGGCGGGTCGACGGACGGCACGGTCGGGATCATCGACCACCACAAGGAGGCGATCGCCCATTTTGCCTCCGAACCGGACCGGGGGATTTACGACGCCATGAACAAGGGCATTGCCGCCGCCACCGGCGACTACATCGGGTTCCTCAACTCGGACGACGTGTATGCGCATTCCGATGTCCTTGCCAGAGTCGCCGATGCCCTTTCGACCGACTCTTGGGACGCTGCTCATGGCGACCTGCTGTATGTCAGCGCAACCGATCCCGACCAGCTAGTACGCTACTGGAAGTCGAAGCCATACCAGCCGGGGATGTTTGAAGCCGGCTGGCATCCCGCGCATCCCACGCTGTTCGTGCGCACGGCGCTGCTGCGGGAACTGGGCGGTTTCGATACAAGTTTTCGATATCACGCCGATTTCGATCTTATGGTGCGCCTGTTCATAGAACGCCGTATTTCGTCGGCTTACATCCCGGAGGTTCTGGTACGCATGCGTATGGGTGGCCAGTCGAATCGCTCGATCGGAAACATCATCCGCGGGAACCGGGAGTCCTACCGGATCGCGCGCCGGTCGGGGATAGCCACCTCTCCGTTGTGGCTTGCCAGAAAGCTCTGCTATCGGATTCCGCAGTTCATCCGGCGTCCGCCGGTCCCGGGAACGCACTTCTCGTCCCCGGATCGGGAGCCATGATCTGCCAGGCGCCATGACCAATTCCATCCTCAAGTACCTCATGGTATTTCTGGTCACCGCCTTGCTGGTCAAGGTCTTTTCCGGCACGGCGATCAAGGCCGGGCTGACCGATCATCCCGGCGGGCGCAAGCGCCATGAAGGCGCGGTGCCCCTGATAGGCGGACTGGCAATGCTCGCGGGCTTCGGGTTCGGCGCGCTGATCACGCTGGATTCGCTGTTCGCCTACCGGGCCCTGTTCGCCGCTTTGGGATTGCTGGTCATCGTCGGCGTGCTCGACGATCTGCACGACCTCGCGCCGGCGAAAAAATTCTTCGCGCAGATCGTAGCGGCTTTGTTCATGACGTCCTGGGGGATGGTGACCATTGGCCATCTGGGAGACCTGTTCGGATTCGGCACCGTCGCCTTGCGCGAATGGAGCATTCCGTTCACCGTGATCTGCGTGCTTGGGGTGATCAATGCCGTGAACATGGCGGATGGCGTGGATGGGCTGGCGGGCGGGCTGACTTTTGTCGGTCTTGTCTTCATGGGGGTGGCAGCCGAGCTGACCGGACAGACGGGTTCCGCCCGGTTGCTGTTCGTCATGGCCGCGGCCATCGCCGGCTTTCTGGTGTTCAACCTGAGGCTTCCCTGGCAGCCCCGTGCCCGGGTCTTCATGGGCGATTCCGGCAGCATGATGCTGGGGCTGTTCCTGACCTGGTTTTCGATCGAGCTCACGCAACGCGGCGGGGATCGTCTGCCGCCCATCGTGGCCGTGTGGTTCCTGGCGGTCCCGATCCTCGACATGGGGCTGGTTACCGTTCGGAGGCTGACGAAGGGCAGAAGCCCGTTCCGGGCGGGCCGCGACCATTTGCACCACTTCCTGGAATTCGCCGGTTATTCGCCTTCGCGAACCGTGAATATGCTGCTCATCCTCTCCCTCCTCCTGGCAGCGGTGGGGTTCGTCGCCTGGCGCATGAAAGTCCCCGAGGCGGCGCTGTTCTATGCGTTCATGGCGTTGTTCGCGATTTACTACCTGCTGTCGCTCCGTGCCTGGAGGATGGCCAGAATCATACGGAAGATGCGGTGGGGCAAGTGAGTGCCGCGCCTTCGTCAGTCACAGGTCAACGCACCGCCATTTCCGCCGTCCTGATCGTCAAGAATGAAGAAGCGGCAATCGGTCCCTGCCTTGACGCGTTGAAATGGTGTGACGAAGTCGTAGTCATTGACTCGGGCAGTGCGGACCGGACCGTCGAAATGGCCCGGGCCCGCGGCGCCAGGGTCATGAGCCATGAATGGGCGGGCTATGGCAAGCAGAAGGACTTCGCGGTCAAGCAAGCGTCTAACGACTGGGTGCTCTGCATCGATGCGGACGAGATCGTGAGCGCGGAGTTGCGGGCCAGCATCAAGGCCGCCATGCAGCAGCCTGCGCATCGTGCCTACGAAATGCCGCGGTGCAACCGCTTCCTCGGCCGCTACCTGCGGCACGGAGAAGGCTACCCGGATTGGAACCTGCGCCTGTTCGACCGCCGTGTGGCGCGCTGGTCGGAGGATGCCGTCCACGAGAATGTCATAACCCGCGAGAAGGCGGGCCGCCTGGAGGGCGATCTGCTCCACGACTCGGCGGAATCGCTGCATGCCTATCTGGACAAGCAGAACCGCTACACCAGCCTGCAGGCGGAAGCCTTGTATCGCCTTCGCGTAAGGCCGAGCATCGGCAAACTGTTGTTGTCACCAATGGTCCGTTTCCTCAAGTTCTATGTGCTCAGGCTGGGGTTTCTCGACGGCGTTCCGGGCCTGGTCCATATCGTGATCGGCTGCTTCAACACTTTCGCGAAGAACGCGAAGCTGTTCGGGCTCTGGGCCGGCAAACGCGAACC
>CAYODB010000079.1:0-11948 GCA_964402495.1 uncultured Bordetella sp. | reverse complement strand
TGGGCCGGCAAACGCGAACCCGGGCGTTGATCGCTGAAGTTAATCCCGGCGGCGAGGGACTTGGCCCTGCAGTGGGGCCGCGGGCTATAATCCGGCGCGACCTTGCGAACCGAGAGCGAAGCGTCTCCCAGCCCCTTGAACCCAGATTCCCTGTTCCTGCCGCCGGACGCCATCGCCCCGGGCGATCTGCGCCGGGTTCTGGTCATCAAGTTGCGTAACCTCGGCGATGTGCTGCTCACGTCGCCGGTCATCTCCGTCCTCAAGCGGCAGGCGCCGCAGCTCGAAGTCGATGCCCTGGTCTATGCGGATACGGCGGACATGCTGCGCGGGCATCCCGATCTGGGCGAACTCCATGAGATCCATCGCGACTGGAAACAGCTTGGGTTGTTCGAGCGCCTGCGGTGCGAGAAGCGGCTGCTTTCCGCGCTGAGACGCCGCAACTACGACCTGATACTGAACCTGACGGATCACGGCCGCGGTATGTGGTTGTCGCGGCTGCTCAGGCCCCGATACGCGATTGCACCCGATGTCCGCGCTGGAAAAACGTACCGCTCGGCGTACACGCACCTCTATCCGGTGATCGGCGGCAACCGGCGCCATACCGTCGAGATCAACCTGGATGCGTTGCGGCGCATCGGCATTTATCCGGGCAGGGACGAGCGCCGCCTGACGCTGCTGCCCGGAGAGGCCGCCCTTGCATCCGTCGATCGGGCCCTGGCCGCGGCCGGGCTGAAGGAAAAATCCTTTGTCCTGATCCATCCCGGATCGCGCTGGTTTTTCAAATGCTGGCCGCCCGACCGGGTTGCTGCCCTTTGCACCAGCCTTGCCTCCGGTGGCCTGCCGGTGGCGCTGGTCTGCGGCCCCGACCCGCTGGAACAGCGCCTGCTCGAGGCTGTGAAAAGCCGGACGGATTCGGTGACGGCCACATTCCCTGGCAACCTGTCGCTGAAGGAACTCGCGGCGCTGATCGGCAGGGCACGCCTGATGGTGGGCATGGATTCCGCGCCGATGCACATGGCGGCGGCAATCGGTACGCCGACCGTCGCGTTCTTCGGCCCCAGCGGAGAAATCGAGTGGGGTCCGTGGCAGGTGCCGCACCGGGTGCTGACCTCGTCCCATGCCTGTCGCCCCTGCGGCCGCGATGGTTGCGGTGGAGGCAAGCGCAGCGAATGCCTGGAGGAGATTGAATTGCCGCAGGTGCTTGCAGCAGTCGCATCTCTGCTGGAGGAAACGGCGTGAGTGCGCCGCGGGTGGCCATCATCCGCCAGAAGTACAACCCCTCCGGCGGCGCGGAACGCTTCGTGAGCCGCGCCATCCAGGCGCTGCAGTCGAAGGGCAAGGCTGAACTGTGGTTGCTGGCCCGCGACTGGATCGAGAGCCCGGGCATCCACTTCGTGCGCCTGGCGCCGTTTTATCTTGGGCGCACCTGGCGCGACTGGAGTTTCGCCCGCGCGGTCTGCCGCCATCTGGCGTCCGCTTCCTTCGACCTGGTGCAGTCCCATGAGCGGCTGGCCTGCTGCGACATCTATCGCGCCGGAGACGGCGTGCATCGAGAATGGCTGCAACAGCGGGCCCGGCGCTTCGGTCCGTTGCGCAGGCTCGCGCAGGCACTGAGCATCCATCACCGCTATGTGCTGCGGGCGGAGGAACGCATGTTCCGCAATCCCGGGCTCGAATGCGTGATCTGCATTTCCGAGATGGGCAGGGAAGAGGTGCGGCGGCATTACCAGGTGCCGGAGAACAAGCTCGAAGTAATCTACCCCGGCGTCGACGTCGACAAGTTCAACCCCGAAGTGTCTGCCCATCAACGCCATGCGATCCGGGCCTCGCTTGGCATCGCGGACGATGCCTACGTGCTGGTGTATGCCGGTTCGGGATTCGAGCGCAAGGGGGTCGAAGCCACGTTGCGCGCGGTGGCGGCGGGCGGGCTGCCCTGCCACCTGCTGATCCTGGGGCGCGACAAGCGGGCAGGGCGCTACCGCGAACTGGCAGCGAAGCTGGGCCTTGCGGAACGGGCGCATTTCGTCGGCGCCAAGGGCGACGTGCGGCCCTATTACGCCGCGGCCGATGTGTTCATCATGCCGAGCATCTATGAGCCCTTCGGCAACGCCAACATGGAAGCCATGGCCATGGGCCTGCCTGTCATTACCAGCACCAAGAGCGGCGCGGCGGAGCTCGTCAGCCTGGCGGCGGCGGGCCACGTCTGCGATGCCCTCGATGTCGAGGCGCAGGCCCGGGCCATTGTCGCGCTTGCGGATCCGGCAATCCGTGCCACGGCGGGCCGCGCGGCACGGGCCATCGCCGAGCAGCATTCCCTGCCGAAAATGATCGATCGCCTGGTGGCGTTGTACGCCCGCATCCTGGCCAGCCGGCAGGGCAACTCCGCTATACTTTGCTCACCTTGAGCGTTCACCTTCCCGCCTTGCGCGCGCTTGCGAGCGGGGCATTCTCCGAGCCAGATTGATGTGTGGAATTGCCGGCTTCCATGAAGACGCCAGCCGGTCCGCGGATGTGCTGCGCGCCATGGTCGCATCGATCCGGCATCGCGGTCCCGACGCGGATGGTTTTCACGAAAGCGGTGCGATCCATCTCGGCCACCGGCGGCTAAGCGTCGTCGACCTCGCCGCCAGCCGGCAGCCGATGTTCAACGAAGACCGCTCGCTGTCCGTGGTCTACAACGGCGAGATCTACAACTATCTGGAACTGCGCAAGTCCCTGCTTGCGCTTGGACGCCGCTTCGCCACTCGCGGCGATACCGAAACCCTGGTGCAGGGTTACGCGGCCTGGGGCACGGATGTGCTCAAACACCTGCGCGGCATGTTCGCTTTCGCCATCTGGGACGAGAAGGCGAAACGACTGTTCGTCGCCCGCGACCAGCTCGGCGTCAAGCCGCTTTACTACTACTGGGACGGCAAGCTGTTCGCGTTCGCCTCGGAACTGAAGGCCCTGCTCAAGCATCCGGGCGTTCCGCGCGAGATCGACCTCGAGGCCCTGAACCTTTTCCTCGAGTGCCAGTTCATTCCCGCGCCGCGCAGCATTTTCAAAGGCGTGCACAAACTGCTGCCCGGCCGAGCACTGGTGCTGGAGAACGGGAGTCTCACGGAATCGGTGTACTGGATGCCGGACTATTCCAGCAAGCTCAAGCTGGACGACCAGGAGGCCGTCGATCTGGTCGATGCGGGCTTGAAGGACTCTGTGCAAAGCATGCTCATGGCCGATGTCCCGCTCGGCGCATTTGTCAGCGGCGGGGTGGACTCGAGCCTGATCGCAGCGATGATGGCGCAGGGTGCCGGGCGCACGATCGATACGTTCAATGTCGGCTTCGCCGGCGGCATTGTGGAAAGCGAGCACGAGCACGCAGCGAAGGTGGCGCGCCACATCGGCAGCAACCATCACACGCTGATGGTGGAACCAAAGTCGGTTCTCGACGCGTTCGACGGCTGGGTGGACATTTTCGACGAGCCTTTCGGCGACCAGGCGGCGCTGCCGACTTTGCTGCTGGCGGAGTTCGCGCGCAAGGATGTGACCGTCGCGTTGACGGGTGAAGGTGCCGATGAAGTGTTCGGCGGCTATGGCAACTACGAAAAGCGGGTGCGGGAAGAACGCATCACCGGCCCGCTGGGCGGCCGCTGGTCGCCGTGGCGGCATATTTTTCCGACGCTGCCCGCCGTGGCGCGCAAGGACCGCATCCTCAAGGCGGCGGCAAGGCCGCTGGCGGAGCGCTATGCCACTATCCCAAACATCTACGACGAGGCCTTGCGGCCCGAGCTGTATTCCGCTGCATTCTTCGGCGCCACCTCGGAGCGCATCGCCCAATATGCCGCTCGCTATTTCGAGGAGTGCAATTCCGGTTCCTACTATGACCGCCTGCTGTACGTGGATTCGCGCTTGTGGCTGCCGGACGACCTGCTGACCAAAGTCGATCGCGCGACCATGGCCCATTCGCTGGAGGCGCGGGTGCCGTACCTGGATCACGTGTTCTATGAAACCTGCGCCCGCCTGGACCCGGACCTGAAACTGCGCGACGGCAAGCGCAAGTACATCCTGAAACGCGTTGCGGAGAAGTATCTGCCGCATGACATCGTGCATCGCGGGAAGCAGGGCTTCATGATGCCGCTGAAATCCTGGCTGAGCCAGGAACTGCGTGGGCGTGTCGAGCAAAGCCTCGGCGCGGACGGCCTGCTCAAGCGCAACCTGTTCCGGCCCGAGGCGCTGTCGAAGCTGGCGGCCGACCACTACAGCGGGCGCAAGAACCACTCGATGCGGTTGTGGGTGCTGCTCGTCCTGGAGCTGTGGTTCTCCCGCTATGCCCCGGATTTCCGGCTGTGAGCGACATGCACGCCAAGCTGCGCATCCTGCACACGGAGTCCTCGCACGGCTGGGGCGGCCAGGAAATCCGCATCCTGACCGAGGCACGCGGCATGCAGGATCGCGGCCACGAAGTCATGATCGCGACCACCGGCAATGCCGAGCTGTTGCCGGCGGCCGCCAAATTGGGACTGCGCACGGCCGTGCTGCCCATGCGGCGCAAAGGCATCCGCGAACTGCTGGGGGTGCGCGCCTGGCTTGCGGCGAACCATCGACGCTTCGACGTGATCAACACCCACAGTTCCACGGACAGTTGGCTGGTGGCCCTGTCCCGCGCCACGATTCCCGGTTGTCCGCCGATCCTGCGCACGCGCCATGTGTCGACCGCGGTGAATACCAGCTTTACCACGCGCTGGCTTTATCGCAATGCCACTGCGCACATCGTCGTTACCGGAGAGGCGCTGCGCCTGCAACTCCTCGAAAAGAACGGCTTCCCGCTGGAGCACACGACATCCATCCGCACCGGCATCGATCTCGATCGCTTCCAGCCCCTCGACAAGGGGGAGATGCGCCGGCTGCTCGGCGTGCCGGACAAGAGCGTGATCGGCATCCTGGCCACGCTGCGCGACTGGAAAGGACACGACTACCTGCTCGACGCAATGGTGGTTCTGCGACCGCGCTTCCCGGATCTGTTTCTGCTTATTGTCGGAGACGGTCCGCGGCGCGCGCACCTGGAACGGCGTACCGACGAGCTGGGCCTGCGCGACATCGTCCGCTTCGCCGGCAACCAGGACAACGTCCCGCAGTGGCTCGCGACCATGGACCTGTTCGCCCTGCCTTCGTACGGGGAGGAAGGCGTGCCGCAGGCGATCATGCAGGCGATGGCCTGCGGCCTGCCGGTAATCTCCACCCGCGTCGGTGCGATTGCCGAAGCAGTCGTGGCCGATCAGACCGGATTGCTGATCCCGACCCGGGACAGCACCGCGCTGGCTGCTGCGATCTGCGACCTGTTACAGGACCCGGCAAAGCGCCAGCGATTTTCGGCCGCGGCGGTGGAGTATGCCCGCGCCAGTTTCGGCATCGACCAGATGCTGGACCGGATGGAAACGGCTTTTCGCCTCGTGATCGGGGATCGATAACCCATGTGCGGCATTGCCGGGTTCTTTGCCCTTGCACCGGTGGCGCCGGAAGTGCCGTCGCGGATGCTGGACGTGCTGCGCCAGCGCGGCCCCGATGCGCAGCACAGCGTGTTCTGGAACGAACGCTTTGAGCGGACGCAGGCGGCGGCCTCCAATGCGCTGCTGCACGCTCGCCTGTCCATCATCGATCCCAGGCCGGAAGCCGATCAGCCGATGTCCAACGCGGCCGGCGATGTCTGGATCTGCTACAACGGCGAGGTCTACGACTGGGCCGAGTCCGCGGCTGAGCTGAAGGCGCTGGGCTATGTGTTCCGCAACCGCTCGGATACCGAGTTCATCCTCCACGCGTATGAGGCCTGGGGCATCGACTGCCTCTCGCGCCTGCGCGGCATGTTTTCGTTCGCGATCGTGGATCTGCGCAAGCAGGTCGTCTGGCTGGCGCGCGATCGCATCGGCCTGAAACCCCTGGTCTATGCCGTGCTCGACGGACAACTGGCCTTCGGCTCGACAGTGCGCTCGGTGTTGCCTTTCCTGCCGCCGTCGAAGCGCGACTTTTCCGCGGAAAGCATCGATGCCTACCTCGCGCATCGATACATTCCCGCCCCACGTACGATTTTTTCCGCCGTCAGCCGGCTCGAGAACGGGCACTACCTGCGTTTCGACCTTTCATCGCGCCGCATCGAGAAGGTCCGTTACTGGTATGCGCTGCCCCGCGTCGGCGACTGGCTGGAAACACTGGACCAGGCAGTGGAAATGCGCACGGTCGCCGACCGTCCGCTGGGCGTATTCCTGAGCGGCGGCGTGGATTCCTGCGTGATCGCGAGCCGCCTGGCCAGGCTGGGGCATCGCGAACTGCATACGTTCACTGCCGCGTTTCCGGGTTCAACGCTGGACGAAAGCGCGCAGGCGAAGGAAGTCGCCGATCGGCTGAACCTGCAAAACCTGTCGATTCCGATCAGCGAGAACATCGCCGCGGATTTCGGCCGAATTGTGGCGGATCTCGATGAACCCTTTGCCGATCCCAGCAGCGTTCCCACCTGGTATCTCTCGCAGGAAACGACGAAACATGTAAAGGTCGTCCTCGGCGGGGAAGGCGGCGATGAACTGCTGGCGGGCTACAAGCGCATGCGCCAGCATTTGCGCAGCCGCTGGCGCCGGGGAATGCGGTTGCCCGGCCTGCCCCTGCCTGCTTCGCCAGCGCGCGGGGGACTGGCGAAGTTTGCCGCCGAGATGCGCATGTCCTGGCAGGATGCCTACAGTCTGCGCTTCTCGGGATTCGGGCCGCAGCAGCGCCGTTTTCTCCAGGGCGGCAAAGCGCTCGATCACATCCATTACTGGCGTGCGCCGGACATGGAAGGCGGCAGTCCCATGATGGAGCTGCTGCAGATCGACTGGGCCAACTACCTGCCCGAATACATCCTGCGCAAGGCCGACCTCTGCACCATGGCCCACGGCCTGGAGTTGCGCGCCCCTTTGCTCGACCATGTTTTTTTCCAGACGCTGCTTGGCATGCCGGAAACAGCGCGCTTCACTCGGCCGCCGAAGCTGCTGCTGGCGCCCGCCCTCGACGCGGTTTCGGACCTGGATGTCTTCAACCGCAAGAAGCGCGGCTTCAATCCGCCCCTGCATCCCTGGCTGCATGGCGCGCTGTCCTCCCGGTTCGACGGGCTAGGCGAGCGTCTTGCCGCCACCAGTGGACACCTGCTTTCGGCGGCGTCGATCGCCACGATGATCAGGCGCTATCGATCGGGGGAGGAATCCCTGGCGGAGGGCGTCCTGCAACTGCTGATCCTGGACGAGTCGCTGGCGCAACTGCACGAACTGCGGAATCATTCGGGAATCCGAACCGGTCGGGGCGACTGATGCGAGTCGTTACCGTATTCGAAGCACAGCATCCATTGGTGCGCGCCCTGGCGGACACAGGATGCGAGGTCGAGCAGCGCGGCATGGCTGAGATTCCACTATCGAGCGGCGATCCCTACTTTTACCTGGGCGATGTCTTCGAACAGATCAAGGCACCCCTGGCCCTTGCGCGGATCCGGCGGGCGCTGGTCCGCGACGGCGCGCCTTATGTGATGTGGAATCGCGACGCACCGTGGAATTGCGCTATCAAGCCTTTGCGCAAGCTGCTCGTCCATGCCTCGCGACGGGTGGATCTCCATCTCGCTCATTCGTTGCAGAGCGCCGCTTTGTTCGGCGAACCCGCGATCTATTTTCCCAATGCCGCGGAATCCGATCGCTACAGTCTTGGCGGACGCAAGCTCGAATCGCTGCGGGACCCTTCGGGCTACCGGTTCGACGTCAGTTTCGTCGGTACCCTGAGCCCGGGCTTCTGGAGAGTCAGGGCGCGCGTGGAATTCCTGAACGAACTCGGACGCCGCCTGGCGCAATCGGGAGTCAACCATCGGTTTTTCGACACCAGCCTGGGATCCCCGCTTACCCTGAAGGAACAGGTGGGAATCATCCACGACAGCCGGATCAACCTCAGCGTGGGCGCGGTCTGCGACAAGCCGGTCACGAGCTGGGGAATGCCGGAGCGCTGTTTCGGAATCGCGTCCTGCGGCGGATTCCTGCTGTGCGACCAGCGCAGGCACGCAGCCGATACGTTCCCGAAGGAGGCCTGGACGGAGTTCGGCAATCTCGAAGAATGCGTCGAGCGGATAAAGTTTTTCATCGCGAATTTCGATCTGTCGCGCAACAAGGCCGAGATGCTTCATCGGGAAGTCATGGCGCGGCATACCTATGCCGTCCGGGCGCAGCAGTTGCTGGGGCTGGTTGTGGCATGGAAGGGGCGCAATGTGGCGCTGCCTGCGCGCATGAAATGCCCGGAATCAGGAAAACACTCGAATGGCTAGCCGCTGGCCGATCCGGCTGCTGAGCGCGGGACTGGCTGTGTGGTACGCGCGGTTCGGGCTGCGCAAGCGCAAGCCGACGGCGATGCCCCGGCGCGTTCTGGTCGCTCATCATCTGCTGCTGGGTGACACCATCATGCTTGCGCCCCTTCTGAAGAAGCTGAGGACACGCTTTCCGGAGGCGGAGATTGTGATGACTTGCAGGCCGGCCTTTGCCGCTCTTTTTGCAACGCAGCCCTATGGCGTTCGTGTGGTTTCTTTCGATCCGCGTCAGGTGCGAACTTTCCGGGAGCTGTTCCGAATTCGCGGGTTCGATCTCGCCCTGCTGCCGGCGGACAATCGTTTCAGTTGGCTCGCCCGTGCGCTCGATGCGCGCTGGATCGTGGCCTTCGAAGGCGATCGGCCGGCGTACAAGAACTGGCTGGTGGACGAGTTCCGGGCGTTCCCGGATCACGCCATGGCGCTGGGCGACCTGATCGCGCAACACCTGGTGGACGGTCCGGCGCCGTCGCCCTATCAACTGTCGGATTGGCCGGCGCCACCGGCAACCGGTTTCGTCGCGCCCGCCGCGCCCTATTGCGTACTGCACGTCGGGGCGAGTACGCCATTGCGCCATTGGGAACCGGAAAAGTGGCGGGCACTGATTGCCTGGCTGGAGGGGATGGGCACCAAGGCCGTCATCAGCGCCGGACCCGGCGAGGAAGACTTGGGCAAAAAAATCGATCCGGCAGGACGCCTGGATTCGTATCCCGGCACGCTCTCATTGCCCCAAGTCTGGCGTCTGCTCTCCGGAGCAAAGGCGGTCGTTTGCCCGGACACCGGCATCAGCCACCTTGCGCGCCTGGTGGGCGTACCCCTGGTAGTGCTGTTCGGCCCCGGTTCGGCCACTTTGTTCGGCGGCGGCGAATTCTGGCGCAACGTTCCCGACAGAAAAGTGACGATTCCAAAGTTCCCCTGCCGCGACGAGAACATGATTTTCCGCCGGCATCTGCCATGGGCTGAGCATTGCGGGAGAACAACGGTGCAGTGTTCCGCACCGAGATGCATGCAGGCCCTTACCGTCGACATGGTCACCCGCGCGCTCGACTCCCTGGAAGCCGGGCGCGCGGCTGATGCAACGCGGAACTGAGTGCCTCCCGGCATTCGTCGCGCATCCCTGTATGATCGCGCGTCAGCAAAGGGGGAAGGCCAGGCATGAATGACAGATCCGGACAACCGGACATTTTCCCGGACGCCGTTGTACAGGGCTGGCGTGCGTGGCTCTACCTCGCGCCGACCTCCTTGCTGCTCCTCGTCCTGCCCATTGCCCATACCACAGCGCTGCGCATGTTATTCCTGGGCCTCACGGCAATAGCCACCGCATGGTTCTGGCGATGGAAGAATGCAGCCACGGCTCCCTTGCTTGCGCCGTTCGCGATTTGTTTCCTCGTCGCTCTGGCGTCGGTGCCGGGGGCGCATGACCCCGGCTTCAGTCTTAACGAGATCAAGAAGGAACTCGGCTACGGGCTGATCGTTTTCCTGGCCTTCTATTCCCTGTCGCGGACACGCCGGGAGGTTGCAACATGGATGATGGTGATCTTGTGCAATCTCCTGTGGCTGGGCATCTATACCCTGTGGCAGGGGTTGAGCTCGGGAACGCTTGCGTTCGATGGTTGGCACGGCGGAGAACTTAACTATTCGGTGTTCGTGGCAACCACCTTTCCTTTGTTGCTTGCCGCCTTGTTGTATCCCGCGGTCCCGGCGTACTGGAAGCGGGTTGTCCTGCTGCTGATCCCCTTGGCGCTGTATACGGCCTATCTGACGGAGAATCGCATCTTCTGGGTTGCGATGGCGGCCAGCACTCTGATATCCGCAATGCTTTATCTGCGCATCAGGACTGCGCCTTTGGCAAGAAGCGTAATAGTCGCCGGCACGATCGCCGTTCTGGTTGTTTCCGCTTTCGCATTTGCCAATATGGCGAAGCAGCGCATTTCTTCGCAAGCCGGGCTCGCGGAAACGCTGAGCACGACTGCGGAGAGGGACCCCCGCAACAAGCTTTGGGCTTACGGCGTTCAGCGCATCCAGGAACGCCCATGGATGGGTACAGGTTTTGGCCGCATGGCCCAGGAAAAGCAGTTTGCCGAGCATTTCAACAATGAGCCATTGTGGGTGCATGCCCACAACATGTTCCTGGACTATGGCATTCAAATGGGCGTTCCGGGCATCCTTGCTTTTGCCTTCCTGTTCGCCTGCGTGATCCGGGAGTTCCTGAAGCTTTACCATTGTTCCGATCTGAATGTTGCGCTAATAGGTATTACCGGCATAGCTGTGGTGACGGCAGTGGTTCTCAAGAGTACTACCGACGACCAGTTCGTTCGCCACAACGCCCTTCTGTTCTGGGCCCTGGTGGGCATGGGACTGGGTTATGGCGCCAGGCTCGGCGCCAGGGCCCCGGTTTCGGATCCGCGCTAGCACGGGGGGCAGGATGACATCCCGGGAGACAAATTCGCTCGCCGCACATCTCCCCAACGCGAGATTCCTGGTCATACGCCGCGACAATATCGGCGACCTGGTATGCACGACGCCGCTGATCCATCTGTTGAGAGACCGATTTCCCCAGGCTTACATCGCCGCGCTCGTCAATGTGTACAACGGCGCGGTCCTGGCCGGAAACAAGGATCTCGACGCGGTCTACCAGTACAGCAAGGCGAAGCACGTCCGCGGTAAGCGGAGCGTCCTCGGCGTTTATCTGGAGCGCCTCGGACTGATCTGGCGACTGAGGCGCGAGCGCTTCGATTTTGTCATCCTGGCCAACACCGGCTATCAGCGGGCCGCATTGCGCTTCGCGCGATTCGTCGGCGCTCCGCACGTTGTCGGTTATGTGCCGGCGACAGGATCGCCGCGAATCATCGATATTCCGCTGCGAGCGAACGCGGGAGAAACGATCCACGAAGTGTTAGCCGTCAACCGGCTGCTGACCCCATTCGGCATCGGCGGGGAATCACCGCCGGCAAGGATCTACCCCGACGAACGCAGGGTCTTGCGGATGCGCGCGGCGCTGGCATTGACAGAAGGCGCCAAAGTGATCGGCATCCACATCAGTGCGCGCACCCCCGAAGGGCGCTGGCCAATCGCGAACTTCTCCGGCCTGATCGGAAAGCTGGCAACGCCGGGTGGGACCCGGATCCTGTTGTTCTGGTCTCCGGGCGATGCCGGGGATGCCCGCCACCCCGGGGACGATCTGAATGCGTCGACGTTGCTGGCGGATTGCGCCGGCCTGCCGGTTCGCGGTTGTCCGACCTCCGAGCTCGAGGAGCTCGTCGCGGGCCTGTCCCTCTGCCAGACCGTGATTTGCTGCGACGGCGGCGCGATGCACATCGCCGCCGCACTGGGAAAAACGGTGGTCGCGCTATTCGGGAACGATCCGGCACGATGGCATCCCTGGCAAACGAGACACGTGGTGCTCAGGGCGCCGTCGGGACGGGCTGCGGATATTGCGGTGGGAGAGGTGGCAGACGCCTACCAGCGCCTTTGCCCGGCAGTTTCCATGATGGATATGCCGCGGTAAGACGGGAAGTAAGGCAATGTTAGCCGGCACGCTGCCGACTATCGAACGTGGTTATGCGACCTGCGCCCCGCCTTCGGGGCGATCCCGACTTCGATGAGCTGG
>CAYODB010000078.1:15124-15616 GCA_964402495.1 uncultured Bordetella sp. | reverse complement strand
GGAAAAGCGCATCGAACGTCTTTCGCGCGGCGGCTGACCTCCCGGACGACCCCACCTCCATGCACTTGTTCAGGCTGCTGAAAATCCTTCGCGTCTCGGTGCGTTTCGGTCTTGACGAATTTTTTCTGGGCCACGAGCGCGTGCGCGGACTGCGGCGCATCACATCGGGGGTATTTTTCTGGCGAAAACTGGATCGCCCGCGCGGCGAGCGCCTGCGCCTCGCCCTGGAGGCGTTGGGGCCGATATTCGTCAAGTTCGGCCAGGTGCTTTCGACGCGACGCGACCTGATCCCGCTGGACATCGCCGACGAGCTGGCGAAATTGCAGGACCAGGTGCCGCCGTTCGCGCCCGGGCTGGTAATGGCGACGCTGGCGCGCGCCTATGGAAAACCGGCCGACCAGGTGTTCGAGCGTTTCGATCCGGTGGCGATCGCCAGCGCCTCGGTGGCGCAGGTACACCTTGCCGTGCTGCGGGGCGGGCGCGAACGGCGGT
>CAYODB010000078.1:0-15114 GCA_964402495.1 uncultured Bordetella sp. | reverse complement strand
GTGATCATCGAGGACCGGGCACTGCTCGACGTGGCCGCCGGACTCATCGAGCGCCTGTGGAAGGACGGCAGGCGTCTCAAGCCACGGGAGGTGGTCGCCGAGTTCGAGAAACACCTCAAGGACGAACTGGATCTGCTGCGGGAAGCCGCCAATGCCAGCCAGTTGCGCCGCAATTTCGCCAAATCGCCGCTGCTGCTGGTGCCGGAAATTTTCTGGGACTACTGCAACACGGAAGTGATGGTGATGGAACGCATGATCGGTACTCCCATCAGCCAGATTGGCAGATTGCGGGAGCAGGGCATCGACATCCCCAAGCTGGCGCGGGGCGGTGTGGAGATTTTCTTCACCCAGGTTTTCCGCGATGGCTTCTTTCATGCCGACATGCATCCCGGGAACATCCTGGTGGCGGCGGACGGACGCTACATCGCGCTCGATTTCGGCATCATGGGAACGCTCACCGAGATCGACAAGAATTATCTCGCCCAGAACTTCCTGGCGTTTTTCCGCCGGGACTACCGGCGCGTGGCGCAGATCCATATCGAATCGGGCTGGGTGCCGGCGGATACCCGGGTCGACGAATTCGAGACCGCGATCCGCGCGGTGTGCGAACCGATCTTCGACCGGCCGCTGAAGGAGATCTCCTTCGGCAAAGTGCTGCTGCGCCTGTTCCAGACCTCGCGGCGCTTCAACGTCGAGATCCAGCCGCAACTGGTGCTCCTGCAAAAAACGCTGCTCAACATTGAGGGCCTGGGCCGCGATCTCGACCCCGACCTCGACCTCTGGAAGACGGCCAAGCCCTACCTCGAAACCTGGATGTCGGAACAGATCGGCTGGCGCGGACTGCTCAGGAACATCCGCAACGAAGCGCCGCAGTGGGGCGTGTTGCTGCCGCAATTGCCGCGGCTTCTGTACCGTGCGCTGAGCGAAGGCCGCGATACCGGCCAGCTCGCGGCGCTGCTGGCCGTGCTGGGCGCCCAGAAAAAGCGCAACCGCCTCCTCGGCGGCCTGCTGGGCGTCCTCGCCGTTTTCCTCCTGATCCAGATCTACATCCTGTTCGCCTGAAACCCTTAAGGGCTTTATTTTCCGGCAGTTTGCGGTGCTCCCGTCATCTTCGGGAAATATTGCATTCATCGTTTTGTCACATTCGACCCCCAGAATTCGGCCCGTCGATGCGCCAAATCCTTTCAGCCGCTGAAAAATTTGTCTGAAACTCAGGAGAAATCAATGGAAGTCACAAAGTCGAATGTTGCCCTGCCGAAGCGCCTGATCCTGGCCGCCGCGGTCGCCGCCGTCTGTGCCGGGCTTTCAGCACCGGCGCATGCGGACATGGAAACCCTGCTGGACAAGCTGCGCGCCAAGGGCGTCCTGTCCGAAGAGGAGTACCAGGAAATGCGCACCGAGGCCCGCTCCGAGCGCCGTGAAGAAGCGCTGAAGAAGGCGAATGAGGTCGAGAAGGACGCCAAAAAAGCGGAAGCCGCTCCTACAACGCTGGGCGGCAAGTTCAACGACGGCTTCTCCTGGGAATCAGGCGACAAGCAGCATTCGATCGCACTGAGCGGCCGGGTTCACGCCGACTACCGTTCCTTCGACATCAACTCCACGAACGCCAACACGGCGAACGGATTCGATATCCGCCGCGCCTACCTTGGTGTCAGCGGCAAGCTTTACAACGACTGGACCTACGAGGCGACCAGCGACCTCGCCGGCAGCACGCTCGAATACGCCTGGCTGAACTACAAGCAGAACGATTCGCTCCAGTTCCGCATGGGCGCGTTCAAGATGCCGTTCAGCTTCGAAGAGCTGACCAGTTCGCGATTCATCGATTTCCAGGAGCGTTCGCTGATGAACGCATTTGTGCCAGCCAAGGACCAGGGCTTGATGGTCCATGGCGAGCTGGTCAAGAACACCCTCATATATGCATTGGCGGTGATGAACGGCAACGGCAAGAACACCGACGAAACCAGCGCCGTTTCCGACCGCCAGGAATTCATTGCCCGCGCCGCCGTCAACTTTGCGCCCATGGCCGACCTGAAGAGCTCGGTCCTGCACATCGGCGGCGGATACACCACCGGCTCGGTTTCCGGAACCACCCCCGTCACCAACCTGACCGGCGGCATGCGGACGGAAGGAAGGGGCATCACGTTCCTGACCGTCAACTCACCCTCCGCGTCGATCGAGACCGATCGCGACCGGATGGGAATTGAAACCGTGTTGGCCTGGGGTCCGGTGAAGCTCCAGGGCGAATGGGTCAAGACCTCGTGGGAGAACACCGCGGTGGCCTATGATCGCGAGGCGACTGCTTACTACGCCGCTGTGAACTGGCTCATCACGGGTGAGAAATACGCTGATTTCTACACGCTCAACGGCATGCGGGCCATCAAGCCGAACCGTCCGTTCAAGAAGGGTGCCGAAGGCATGGGCGCCTGGGAACTCGGTGTGCGCTACAGCAAGGTCGACGCCGACGAACTCACCACGGGCCAGTTCACCGGCACCAAGGGCGCCGATGCGATTACGGTTGGTTTGAAGTGGATTCCGGTCACTCCTGTACGGATTTACCTGAACTACACCGAGACCGATTTCGATACGCCGATCGCCATCACCGGCGGCACCACGGATGCGGAAAAAGCGATCACCCTGCGCACCTCGATATTCTTTTAGAGTTTGATCCGGCAGTAGCCTTTCAGTCGGGCTCCCCAGAAAGGGAGCCCGACTTTTTTTGCCTTGTGCCGGGCAAAATCAAATTTCTTCCCGCTGTTTCAAGCCCTTGCTAGAATTGCCGCTTTGCAAAAAGAGCGGAACAGGTCAGACAGGGCATGGCGCTACTCGAGATCCGCAATGTCACCCGGCGCTTCGGCGAGTTCACCGCGGTCAATGATGTAAGCCTCAGCATCGAGGCTGGCGAGTTTTTTACCCTGCTCGGACCCTCCGGCTGCGGCAAAACCACCCTCCTCAGGATGGTCGCCGGCTTCGACATTCCTGACGCAGGCCAGATCGTCGTCGACGGCAAGGACATGACCGGCATCCCGCCGGAAGCCCGCAACATCCACACCGTATTCCAGAGCTACGCCCTGTTCCCGCACATGACTGTGGAGCAGAACATCGCGTTTCCCCTGAAGATGGCCAATGTCGATGCTTCGCAGATCGGCAAGCGCGTCGAGGAAGCGCTGGAGGATGTGCGCCTGACGGGCATGGGCAGGCGCTACCCGACCGAACTCTCGGGCGGGCAGAAGCAACGGGTGGCCGTGGCCCGCGCGCTGATCAACCGGCCCAAGCTCCTGCTGCTGGACGAGCCGCTGGCGGCCCTTGATGCCAAGCTCAAGGAAAGCGTGCAGCTCGAACTGATCGGCCTGCAGAAGGAAATCGGCGTGACTTTCGTCTACGTCACCCACGACCAGGGCGAGGCCCTGGCGCTTTCGCACCGGATCGCCGTGATGAACCTGGGCCGGGTCGAACAGGTGGACGAGCCTTCCAGAATCTACAGCTTCCCGAAGAACCGCTTCGTCGCCGATTTCATCGGGCAGTGCAATCTGCTCGAAGGTGAGATCGGCGCCTGCAAGGGCGACCGCATGACCGTGCATCTCGCCGGCGTCGGCGCGGTCGTCGCGCTGAATGTCGAGGGCGACGATCCAGGGCTCAAGGGCGTGCTCGCCCTGCGCCCTGAAAAGGTGGCCATCGCCCGCGACCTGCCCGAAGCGCCGGACTTCAACCGCTTCTCCGGCAAGGTCCACGATTTTCTCTACCTCGGCGACGTCACCGTCTACATCGTCGAACTCGCCAGCGGCATGCGCATCGAGGCGCTGTTGCCCAATTCCGCCGCCGGCCGCACCAAGTTTTTTGAGGCGGGTGACCAGGTCCAGGTGGGCTGGCGCTACGACGCCGGCCATTTCCTGAATGACTGATATTGACATCACTACGAAGACCTAAGGCGCACCACGAAGCCACGAAGAACACGAAGGGCCACAAAGAAATGCGATGGAATCCCTGTACCAATTCGGCGCTATGACATCAACCACAAATTGCGTTGACTCAAGAATCAGCTTACTTCGTGCACCTTCGTGTCCTTCGTGGCTTCGTGGTGAGATTTGCCGTTCTTGTGAAGGAATTCCTCGTGCTGCATCGGATTTCGGAAGATGACTTCTGGGGCTAAGCGGAACCGGCTCCACAAATGGCTGATCGGCGGGCCGCCGCTGGCCTACCTGCTGGTGTTCTTCGCCGCCCCGGTGCTGATCATGGTGCTGGCATCGTTCCGCTTTCCCGGGGAATTCGGCGGGCTCTCGCCGGTTTTCCTGGAAGACGAAACCGGCACCCATCTCGATCTCACCACGGAAAGCTACGGCCGCTTTTTCTCGGATTTCCTCTATACCGAACTGTTCATCAAGTCGTTCACGTACGCGGCGGTGACGACCATCGTTTGCCTGGTGATCGCTTATCCGCTGGCGATGCTGATCGCGCGCAGTCCGAAGAAGCACCGCGACCTGCTGGTGCTGCTGGTGATCCTGCCGTTCTGGTCGAACTTCCTGATCCGTGTCTACGCCTGGATGATCATTCTCGGCCCGCAATCGGTGTTTGTGCGGGCGCTCAATTATTTCATTGGCCTGTTCGGCGTCGAGCCGGTAAGCCTTCTCTACACGCCGTTCGCGGTGATCGTCGGCCTCGTGTACGTGCACCTGCCGTTCATGGTGCTGCCGCTGTACGCGAACCTCGAGAAGCATGATCCGGCATTGCTGGATGCCGCCCAGGATCTCGGCGCCAACGCGTGGTGGCGCTTCTGGCGCGTCACCTTTCCGCTTTCGCTGCCGGGTGTTTACGCCGGTGCGGCCCTGGTCTTCATCCCGGCCCTGGGCATTTTCGCGATCCCCGACATCCTCGGCGGCACCGAGGGCATCATGATCGGCAACGTCATCAAGCAGCAATTTCTCGATACCCGCGACTGGCCCTTCGGCAGCGTGCTGTCGATGGTGCTGACGGTCATGGCAATCGGCATCGCCGGCCTGGCTGCCTTCGTCGGCAGGCGGCAGCGCACATGAGCCAGGGCCTCTCCGAATGAATCGCCGTTCGCCCTGGCTGTGGACGGCGGGCTTCCTGGCCTATGTCTTCCTGTATGCGCCCCTGGCGATTGTCGTCGTCTATTCCTTCAACGACTCGCGCCTGAATGCAGAGTGGGTCGGATTCACCTTCTCCTGGTACGAGAAACTGTTCCACAACGAGAAAATGTTGCGGGCAGCCTGGAACTCGCTGGTGATCGGACTGGTGACCAGTGCTGCTTCGACGGTGCTTGGCACGATGGCGGGCTATGCGATGTACCGGTTCAGGTCGCGGTTGCTGCCGGTTCTGGTGCTGGCGCCGATCGCCATTCCCGAGATCCTGATGGGCGTGTCGCTGCTGATTTTCTTCGTCCTGCTGAACATTTCCCTGGGCATGATCTCCATCATCCTTTCGCACATCGCCTTCTGCGTTGGCTTCGTCGCCATCGTCGTGCGCTCACGCCTGGCCGGCATGGACGAGAGTCTCACGGAGGCCGCACGCGACCTGGGTGCTACGCCCTGGCGGGCCTTTCGCCTGGTGACCCTGCCGCTGATCATGCCCGGTGTTGTGGCCGGTGCCCTGATGGCCTTTACCCTGTCAATTGATGATTTCGTCATCACCTTTTTCACCGCGGGCGTGGGCTCGACCACCTTGCCGCTGCAGATCTATACCATGGTGAAGGTATCGGTCACTCCGGAGATCAATGCCGTGTCAACGCTCCTGATGCTGCTGACGCTGGCGCTGATCATGATCGCGACCCGGCTTTCGCCCGGTGCCCTGCGGGCGGATTAGATCCGTGAAAAGCGCAAAACCGCTGGACGGGACGAACCGGATTTTTTACCCTAGGATTATTACCGTATGGCGCCAGTCCGTCCAACCTACATCCATCCAGCCACGGAGAGAATCATCATGAAGAAGCTACTGTGCATCTTGTCGTTTGTCTGCTTGCCCGCTATGGCGGCCGATGAGCTGCACTTGTACAACTGGAACGACTACATCGCGCCGGAAGCGGTGGCCAGTTTCGAAAAGCAATGCAAGTGCAAGGTGGTGGAGGATTTCTACGGCGACAACGAAGAGCTGCTCGCCAAGCTGGCCGCCGGCGCCAAGGGCTACGACGTGATGGTGCCCACCTCCAATTATGTGACCAGCATGGGCAAGGCTGGCTGGCTGCAGCCGCTCGACAAGAGCAAGCTGCCCAACTTCAAGAACCTGATGCCGGCCTACCTGAACACCGAGTTCGATCCCGGCAACAAGTATTCCGTGCCCTATGCGATGTCCATCACCCTGCTCGGCTACAACGACGCGAAGATGAAGGAGCTGGGCATCACGGTGGATTCCTGGGCGGTAATTTTTGATCCCAGAATCCTGGCGAAGATCAAGGGCAAGGTCACCGTCCTCGACAGCCAGAGCGAGCTGATGGCGGCGGCGTTCAAGTATCTCGGCTACTCGGTGAACGACCGCGATCCGAAGCACTGGCAGGAAGCCAAGGATGTGATCATCAAGGCCAAGCCCTACTGGGCGGCGTTCATGGCACAGGGCTACATCAAGGAGCTTTCCACCGGCAACATCTGGGTGTCGCACGGTTACTCGAACGATATTTTCCAGGCGGAGACCGGCGCGCAGGAGGCGAAGCAGAAGTTCCACATCCGCCATGCCCTGCCCAAGGAAGGCGCCGTGCTGGCCCTGGATGCGATGGTCATCGCCAAGACCGCGCCGCGGCCCGACCTGGCGCATCAGTTCATCAACTTCATGCTCGACGGCAAGAACTCCGCCGCGCTGACGAACATCACCGGGTCGGGCAATCCGAATTCGGAGGCCATGCAGGCGATCAAGCCGGAGATCAAGGCGATCAAGGCGGTATTCCCGGACGCCGAAACGGCCAAGAAGCTCGAACAGCTGAAAGACATGAACCGCAAGGAGCGCCAGCTTCTCAACAGGATCTGGACTGAGATCAAGGCCAGGAAGGGCTGACCGTTTCCTGCGCCGCCGCGTCTTTCAGCGCGGCGGCGCAGGAGGTGTTTCGTAGGCCGCGCGCAACGCTTCGAAAAGTTTTCCTACCTGTGCCTGCGGCAGCAACGGGATGCCGGCTGCCTTCTCGCGGCCGTTTCCCCCTGCGAACATCCTCGCGATCTGATCGATGCCTGGTTGGTCAGAACCGGGCGCCGCCGGGTGCGGTGCACGCAGGCTGACGACATAGCCGTCCCCGCTCCGCATCAGCACGGCATGCGCGCGCGAAGGAAATTTGTGCGCCAGTTCGTTTGCCAGCATTCCGCCGATCCGCCTGCTCCATTTCGCGTCGGGCAGGAATACCGCTGCGCTGCGGCTGCCGATGGCCTCGACCGCAGTCTGGCGCGCTCGCTCGAGATCCTCAGCGTAGGCGCGCTGCAAGGCAGGGAACTCCGGCCCCTGCACGGCGAAGTCCAGCGGATCGCGGCAGGCATGCAGCCGCCTGTAGAGATCCGCCGGATGGAAATTCAGGTCTTCCAGCGTCTCTCCATAGGCGTTGTAGTTGAGGCACTCGCCAAGCGCGCGCAGTGTTTCCAGTTCATCGCCGCGCATGGCCAGTTCTTTCGCGGCCGCCCGCGCCGCTTCCGCCAGGTTGTCGCCGAACGCGGCAACAACGGCCCAGGCACGATGCGCCCCGCGGAGATGGCGGTCGACGATGAGACTGGTGCAGGTCGAGGCAGACGTGTCGATGTGCGCCTCGAGCAGGGGATGGTCGGGCACGGCGCCGGGATAATGGTGGTCGAAGTAGCGGCAGGTCGCACCGGAATCCAGCGCGCGCAGCAGGTCGGACCGGTTCTCGTCCAGCGCGATATCGAGCACCGTCAGCACATCGCCGGCACGCGGATGCACGCGCGCGAGCAGCTTGTTGTCGCGCTTGACCCCCGTTATCAGTTCGGCATCGCGCGGCTCCGCAAGCCGCAGCTGCTGCAAGGCGCAGATTCCGTCGGCGTCGCCGTTGAAGATGTCATAAAATATCATGTGTCGGTTCGCGGGATCGACGCATGCATCCGGACACTACCGGCAACACCTTCCAGGCACATGAGCGGTTCGCCTTCCTCTTCCGACATGCGATATGCGCGCAGTTCCACGCTGGTTCGCTATCTCGCGGTAGCTTACTTGGCTCTGGTGGTGCATGCCAGCCTGTACCCGTTCTCGGGCTGGCGCGTGCCCGCGGATAGCGCGACAGCATTCGTTCTGGCCGACTGGCCGTTCTACGTCACCGCGCCCGACATCATCCTCAACGTCCTGGGATATTTTCCGCTCGGCTTGCTGCTGACGCTGATCCTGATGGACCGGATGCCCGCCGGTGTGGCGGCGGTGCTCGGTGTGCTGGCAGGCGCCGCTGCGAGTTTCTTCCTCGAACTGCTGCAGGCCTATCTTCCGGCTCGCATCCCGTCGAACGTCGACCTGCTGAGCAATTCAACGGGCACCATGCTCGGCGCGGGAATCGCGCTCGCATTCGGCAGCCGCTGGCTGCTCTCCGGCGAGTTATATCGCCTGCGCGGGCGCTACTTCCAGCCGGGCGCGGCCGCCGACATCGGCTTCGTGCTGCTGGGGATCTGGCTGATGACCCAGCTAAACGCGGAGATCTGGCTGTTCGGCAACGGCGACCTGCGCCATCTGGTGCCTGGTAAAGTCGGCGTGAGCTATTCCGCCGATTCCTACCGCTATCTCGAAGGCGGCGTGGCGGCACTGAATTTTACTGGCGTGGCCTGCCTTATCACGGCGATGGCCCGTTCAGTCAGGAGCGCGGCGATCACGCTGGCGGGCCTGACCACATTGGCGCTGGGACTGAAATCGATCGCTTCCGCGGCATTGTTCATTCCCGGCAATGCCAAGCTCTGGCTCACGCAGGGATCGATGCTGGGACTGGCGGCCGGGGTGATCGCGTGGCTGCTGCTCGCGCGCCTGTCGCGTCCCGCGCTGACCTGGGCGGCGATGGTACTCCTGGCCCTGGGCACCCTGTTGGTCAATCTGGCGCCGGAGAATCCCTATCTGGTGGCGGCTCTGAAAGTGCTGCAGGGCGGCTACTACCACGGCTTCAACGGCATGACGCGGCTGGTGTCCGCGATCTGGCCGTTCGCGGTTATGGTCTACCTGCTGTTTCCGGCGCGGCGCGCAGCGGCCACACAAATCCCGAAATCCTGAAAGTCGAGATCATGGATGCCAAGAACACCAATGCCGAAGCGATGTCAGACTCGCTGACGGGCCTGCGCGACCGGCTGCGCCAGTTCGCCGCAGAGCGTAGCTGGGAACAGTTCCATACGCCGAAGAACCTGGCGATGTCGGCTGCAATTGAAGCCGCGGAGATCATGGAGCATTTTCAGTGGCTGACACCCGCACAAAGCGTGAGCCTGACGGAGGCGCAACGCGCCGATGTGGCGCACGAAATTGCGGATGTGATGCTCTACCTGATCCGGCTCGCGGACGTGCTCGACATCGATCCGGTCGCGGCCGCCCACGAGAAAATCGCCCTTAACGGGCGAAAGTATCCGGCGATCCGCGGCTTATAATTGGCGGGGAAACCATAAGGAACACCCTGTGAGTTACTACAAGCACCACGTATTTTTTTGCTGTAACCAGCGCGACAACAACGAGCCGTGCTGCATGGACCACGATTCCCAGAAGATGCGCGATTACGCCAAGAAGCAAGTCAAGGAACTCAAGCTGGCGGGCAAGGGCAAGGTGCGCATCAACCAGGCCGGCTGCCTCGACCGTTGCGAAGAGGGTCCGGTGATCGTCGTGTACCCGGAAGAGGTCTGGTACACCTATGTCGACAAGAGCGACATCGACGAGATCATCGAGGAGCATCTGGTCAACGGCCGGGTCGTGGAGCGGCTGCGGATTTGAAGGGCGGCGCTTGAAGGCCGCGACGCTGCAGCGGCTGTCCATCGAAGGGCCGGCCGGAAAGCTCGAGATCGCGATCAACGATCCGGGTGAGAGCCGCCGCGGAATCGCCGTCGTCGCCCATCCCCATCCGCTTTACGGCGGTACGCTGGACAACAAGGTCGTGCAGACCCTGGCGAAAGCCTTTGTTGCGCTCGGTTACTGCGCGCTGCGCCTGAATTTCCGCGGCGTCGGCGCCAGCGACGGCGTGTTCGACGAAGGCCGCGGCGAGCTCGAGGATTTCATGGCACTCGCCGAGTACGGCCGCACGAACTATGGCGCGGGCGAGTTGGCGATCGGCGGATTCTCCTTCGGCGGATATGTTGCCGCCGCCGCGGCCGCAAAGCTTTTACCGGCGCAACTGGTGCTTGCCGCGCCGGCGGTGGGCCGCTTTCCGGTAGGTTCGGTGCAGGCGAATGCGCTGGTATTGCACGGCGAGGAAGACGACGTCGTGCCGCTCAAGGATGTCCTCGACTGGGCGCGCCCGCAGCAACTGCCGGTGATCGTGTTCCCCGGTGCAGGGCATTTCTTTCATGGCGGCCTGGTGACCTTGCAGCAACTGGTCGAACGGCACTGCCGCGCCTGAGGCCGTACATGTCCCTGCTCGAAATCAGTGAACTGCGCAAGTCCTACGCGGGCGAGGAAGTGGTGCGTGGCATCGGCCTGCAGCTCGAAGCCGGCGAGTGCTACGGCCTGCTCGGCCCGAACGGCGCCGGCAAGACCACCACGCTGCGGCTTTGCCTCGGCCTCACCGATCCCGATTCCGGCACGGTGAACCTGCTCGGCCTGCCGATTCCGCGCGCGGCACGCGAGGCACGCATCCGGATCGGCGTAGTGCCGCAGATGGACAACCTGGATCCGGATTTCACGGTGTTCGAGAACCTCCTGGTCTATGGACGCTACTTCGGTGAATCCGACGCGACCCTGCGCGCCCGCATCCCGGACCTGCTCGATTTCGCCGGGCTGGGGAATCGCGGCAAATCGAAAATCCAGACCCTGTCCGGCGGAATGAAGCGGCGCCTGTCGCTCGCCCGCGCGCTGGTCAACGATCCGGACCTTCTGTTCCTGGATGAGCCCACCACCGGCCTCGATCCCCAGGCGCGGCACCTGATCTGGGACCGGCTCAGGCAGCTCGTCACCCAGGGCAAGACCATCCTCCTGACCACCCATTTCATGGACGAAGCGGAGCGCCTTTGCCAGCGCCTGTCGATCATGGATCACGGCCGCATCATTTCTACGGGGACGCCGCGCGAACTGATTTCCCGGCACATCGAACCCGAAGTGCTGGAGGTTTACGGCGACGGTGTGGCGGAATGGGCACAACAGCACGCAGGGCTAGCCGAGCGCGCCGAGCAAACCGGCGAGACCATGTTCTGTTACACGCATCATGCGGCGCCGCTGATCGCGACGCTGGAGAACCGCCCGTCGCTGCGCTACCTGCACCGGCCGGCGAATCTCGAAGACGTGTTCCTGAAACTCACCGGCCGCGACCTGCGCGATTGATGCTTGCGCAGACTTACGTCTCGAATAGACCAACTCTTATCGCAGAGAACGCGGAGGACGCAGAGGTGCGCAGAGCATGGATTGTCAGATTGAAGAACGAACTGGTCCCTGGTAGTGCGGCCATCTCAAGGGTCAGTGACTCGAATTCGTACTTCTCCGCGTCCTTTGCATACTCTGCGTTGAGCGCTTGCTGGAACTGATGGTATGAGAGCAAAAGACTTCCGGCCGCCAGTGCTGAGTCTGCGCTTCGCGCATGTATGGCGGCGCAACTTCCTGGTCTGGCGCAAGCTTGCCATTCCCTCGATGCTCGGCAACCTGGCCGACCCGATGCTGTACATGCTCGCACTCGGTTATGGCCTCGGCGCCTTCGTCGGCGAAGTGGGCGGCGTCCCGTATATCACCTTCCTTGCGGCGGGCACGGTCTGCTACAGCACCATGAATACGGCGACGTTCGAAGCGCTCTACTCGGCGTTCTCGCGCATGCACGTGCAAAGGACCTGGGAGGCGATCATGAACGCGCCGCTGAACCTGGATGACATAGTCGCCGCGGAGGCGGTGTGGGCGGCAAGCAAGAGCTTCCTGTCGGGATGCGCGATCCTGATCATCATCTGGGCGCTTGGACTGTCACATTCGCCCTGGACGCTCTGGATCGTGCCGCTGGCTTTCCTGATCGGGCTGACATTCGCCTGCCTCGGCCTGGTCATGAACGCCCTCGCGCCGAGCTATGACTTCTTCCTCTACTACTTCACGCTGGTGATCACGCCCATGGTATTGCTGTGCGGCGTCTTTTTTCCGACCGACCAGTTGCCCGAGCCCCTGCAGTTGCTTTCCTCGGTGCTGCCGCTGACGCACGCCGTGCAACTGGCCCGGCCGCTGGTCATCGGAATGGCGCCGGCGCAGCCGCTTGTCCATGTGCTGGTGCTATTGGCTTATGCTGTCGCCGGTTTCTATGCCGCCCTGGTGCTGACGCGCCGGCGGCTGCTTTCCTGAGGGAGCGGCAATGCCCTGGATCAAGGCTTTTCACATTATTTTCATGGTGACATGGTTCGCGGGGCTGTTCTACCTGCCGCGGCTGTTCGTGTATCACGCGCAGAGCGAAGACGCCGTGAGCCGGGAGCGCTTCAAAATAATGGAGCGCAAACTGTTCTTCGGCATCATGACCCCGGGGGCGATACTCACCATCGGCTTCGGCCTCTGGTTGTGGCTGGGCTACGGCCTCTACGGCGGCTGGCTGCACGCGAAACTTTCCCTGGTTGCGGTGCTGGTGGTCTACCACATCTATTGCGGCAAGCTGCTGTTCGATTTCAGGCACGACCGCAACCGGCACGGCCATGTCTTCTACCGCTGGCTGAACGAACTGCCTGTGGTCCTGCTGATCGCCATCGTGCTGCTAGTGGAGCTGCAGCCCTTCTGATGCGCCTGCACCCGGATCGTTGGCTGCTGATCGCGGTGCTCATGGCGCCGTCGGCGCAGGTTCACGCGCAGGCCTCGGCGCGCATACTGGTGCAAAGCTCGCCGCTCGCCGGATTCCAGTACCACGAAGGCAAGGCACTCTGGGAGCAGATGAAGGTCGGCGATGCGCTGACCCTGGTCCGGGAGCCGGACAACGTGCACGATCCGCGCGCGGTGCGGGTAGAGTGGCAGGGCCACAAGCTGGGCTACGTGCCGCGTAAGGAGAACGAAGCGGTCGCTCGCCAGCTTGATCGCGGCAACCGGCTCGAAGCCCGCATTGTGCAACTGCGCAAGCACCGGGATCCCAGGAAGCGCATCGAATTCGAGGTTTTTCTAAGGCTCTAGACCTTCACCGCTGATATCCTGGCGCAGCCCGGAGTACCCTTTTAGGCGCAGAGGCGCAGAGGCGCAGAGGCGCAGAGGCGCAGAGGCGCAGAGGTGCGGAGTAGATCACGCGGAGAAAATCAGGTCGATGAATGAATTTCCATGGAAATGTCGTCAGCACGGATCGTGCAAGGTGTCGAAAACCCCTATGAGATTTCCAGATTCCTCTGCGCTTCCTCCGCGTCTCTGCGCTTTTGCGGTGAAGGGTTACGTGTTTCGAGAATATGACCGAAGTTAGCAAGAAAAAATTCTTTGCGCCGTGCCCGAGAGGGCTGGAGCCCTTGCTTGCCGCCGAGTTCGCCAAGCTGGGGGCGATGGACATCGTCCCCACCGAAGGCGGCGTCGGCTTCGCCGGCGCAATGGCCACCGCTTACGCGGCGAACCTGCACAGCCGCATCGCCAGCCGTATCCTCTGGCAGGTCGACAGCGGCCGCTACCGCAACGAGGAGGACATCTATCGCAGCGTGAACGCGCTTGACTGGTCGAAGTACTTCGATCCGGGGCTGACCATCCGCGTGAATGTGGCCTCGGTGGGCAGCCCACTGAAGAGCCTTGAGTTCATTACCCTCCGGATCAAGGACGCCGCCTGCGACAAGTTCCGGGAACAGACCGGCAAGCGTCCGAGCGTGGACACCGCTCACCCGGATGTCCGCATCCACGCGTTCCTGGAGGCCGAGCGTTTCACCCTGTATCTCGATACTTCCGGTGAACCGCTGTTCAAGCGCGGCGCGAGGCTGGTCGCGGGCGAGGCACCCTTGCGCGAGAACCTCGCTGCCGGGATTCTCCAGTTGTGCGGCTGGACGCCCGACCAGCCGTTGCTGGATCCAATGTGCGGCAGCGGCACGATCCTGGTCGAGGCCGCGCAGATCGCCCGCGGCATTCCGCCGGGATACAAGCGCGAGTTCGCGTTCCAGAAGCTGAACAATTTCGATGCGGCGGCCTGGCAGTGGATGACGGCTGAAGCTGCGGCCGGCATCAGGGCTGCGGCTCCGGCCGGAATATTCGGCGGCGATCTGTACGGCGAAGCCCTTAAGCTCGCACGCGCCAACCTGGAAGCGGCAGGCCTTGCCGATTCGGTCAGCCTGAAGCAGGCCAACATCCTGGAGATTCCGGCGCCGGCCGCTTCGGGTGTCCTGGTAACCAATCCGCCTTACGGCGTGCGCATCGGAGAGCAGGATGAGCTGGCGGCGTTCTATCCGAAACTGGGGGATGTGCTGAAACAGAAATTCGCCGGCTGGCGCGCCTATCTGTTCACCGCGGATATGAGGGTGCCGAAGCTGATCGGCCTGAGCCCGTCAAAGCGCACGCCGCTTTTCAACGGACCGCTGGAGTGCCGGCTCTACGAATTCAAGATGGTGAGCGGCGCGATGAGAAGGGAAAAGCGTGAACAGTGAACTGTGATCGGTGAACTGCCCAAGGCCAGCGCCGTACGTTTCTTCCGTTCACCGTTCACTGATTGCTGTTCACCATCAGACAATATTCAGGTGGTCCACGCTCGACGTCAGGTCGCGGTCCTTGGCGTCCTTGCCGTGCAGCTTGATCGCAAGCCGAAGTTCGTTCATCGAATCGGCGTTGCGCATCGCATCCTCGTAGCCGATCTTGCCGGCTTCGTACAGGTCGAACAGCGCCTGGTCGAAGGTCTGCATGCCCAGCTCGCGCGACTTCTTCATGATTTCCTTGATCTCATGCACTTCGCCCTTGAAGATCAGGTCGGAGATCAGCGGCGAATTGAGCAGGATCTCGATAGCAGCCGCGCGTCCCTTGGTGTCCTTGAGCGGGATCAGGCGTTGCGAAACCAGGCCCTTAAGGTTCAGCGACAAATCCATCAGCAATTGTGCGCGCCGCTCTTCGGGGAAG
>CAYODB010000077.1:7058-15733 GCA_964402495.1 uncultured Bordetella sp. | reverse complement strand
TCGTCGAGGAGACCGGCGCGGCGCAGTACCTGCGCGATGCGCGCATTACCACTATTTACGAAGGGACGACCGGCATTCAGGCAAACGACCTGGTCGGGCGCAAGGTGGCTTACGAGAAAGGCGCCACCATCAAGGTCGTGATCGCGCAGATGCGCTCCTTCGCGGACGAGCTGAACAAGGTTTCGCATCCGGGGCTGGCGGCAATCCACAAATCCCTGACCGAAGGTATCGATGCACTGGGCGAAGCGACGGACTGGCTGCTGGCGACGTATCCGTCGAATATGAAGGCCGCCTCGGCGGGGGCTGTTCCCTTCCTGAAGCTGTTCGGCACGGTGGCCGGCGGCTGGCAGATGGCGCGCGCAGCGCTGATTGCCAAGAAGCGGCTCGACGAGGAGACGGACGACTTTGATTTTTACCGGGCCAAGCTGGGAACCGCCCGGTTCTATGCCGAGCACATCCTGCCCCTGGCACAGGCTTACAGGCATGAGGTCGTCGATGGCTCCACCAGCGTGCTGGCGCTGGAGGAAGCCCAGTTCTGACCGCAGGGGTTTGCACACGATCCTGAAAAGCGCGGCCCCGGGCCGCGCTTTTTATTTGCGCCGGGATTTTTCGTTGACAAGATTCCGGTGGCTGTTCATGATTCAAACGTTTGTTTGAATCGTTCGTTTGAGCACCTGTTACTGTTCGTTCGAATATCTATTATCTATCGACCAGAGGCGTTCCCGCAACGCCCGGAACCAGAACAATGATCCGGAAAAAGCAGGCGCCCGCCGAAACCCGCGACCGCATCCTTTTCACTGCGGAAACCCTTTTCATGGAACGCGGCTATGCCGCCACCTCGTTGCGCATGATCACGGCCAAGGCAAGGGTCAATCTTGCCGCCGTCAACTATCACTTCGGCTCCAAGGAAGCGCTGATCCGCGAGGTGTTCGAGCGCAGGCTTGGCCCGCTCAATTCGGCCCGCATCGCCTATCTCGACCGGCTGGAGGCACAGGCGCGCGGCAGGGCGCTCAGCGTCGAGCAGATTATCGAGGCGATCGTGGCCCCGGCTTTGCAGGTCACCCGCGATCCGCTCGCCGGGGGTGCCGTGTTCCTGCGGCTGCTGGGCAGGGCCTTCTCCGAACCCGGCGATACCATGCGCGACATCCTGCCGGCCCAGTACCGCCAGGTCGTCGTGCGCTTCAAGGAGGCCCTGGTGCAAGCGCTGCCGCAGGTCCCGGATCAGGAACTGACCTGGCGCATGCACTTCATGTTCGGCGCGTTGTCCTACACCATGGCCGGCAATGACGCCTTGAAACTCGTTGCCACTTGCAACCTGGAGGGGGGCGACGAACCCGAGTCGATCATCCGCCGTCTGATTCCTTTCCTGGCATCGGGCCTGAAGGCGCCGCTGCCCGGTCCGAACGGCAAACGCAGCGCGCAACCGGGAAGGATCGGCAGCGTGCCCGGCCGCAAGGCCGCGTGATCCCGAACAAAGAACCGGATACAAAAGGAGCAGCACCATGAACGTATTTTTGTGGATTGTCGCCGCGGTGGCGGTGTTCTGGGGGCTGGCTTATTTCCGCGCCGCTACGATGGCGTGGATCATAGGCATTGCCGTCTATCTCGGCGCATTCACCTTGTGGTCCGACGCGAATTCGGGGAGCAAGGTGCTGCTGTGGACGGTATTCCTGGTCGTCACGGCCATGCTCGCGGTGCCGCCGCTGCGGCGCGGGCTGATCAGCGATCCGTTGCTCAACTGGTTCCGCAAGGCGCTGCCGCAGGTTTCGCAGACCGAGCAGGAAGCGCTCGATGCCGGCACGGTCTGGTGGGACGGGGAATTGTTCAGCGGCAATCCGGACTGGAACAAGCTGTACGCCACGGCCAAGCCGCGGCTCACGCCTGATGAGCAGGCCTTTCTCGACGGTCCGACGGAAGAGTTGTGCCGGATGTGCGACGAGTGGAGGATTTCCCATGAGCTGAACGACCTGCCACCCGAAGTCTGGCAGTTCATCAAGGACAAGGGCTTCCTTGGCATGATCATTCCGCGCCAGTACGGCGGGATGGGTTTCTCGGCCTACGCCCATTCGCAGGTGGTGCAGAAACTGGCCACGCGCAGTTCGACCGCCTGCGTTTCGGTCATGGTGCCGAATTCCCTCGGGCCCGCCGAACTGCTGCTTCATTACGGCACCGACGAACAGAAGAATCATTACCTGCCGCGCCTTGCGAAAGGCCTGGAAATGCCGTGCTTCGCGCTGACCGGACCCGATGCCGGTTCCGATGCGGGCTCGATTCCGGATTTCGGCGTGGTCTGCAAGGGGCTGCATGAAGGGCGCGAAGTCCTGGGCATCCGCCTGACCTGGGAAAAGCGCTACATCACGCTCGGGCCGGTTGCCACCATCCTCGGTCTCGCGTTCAAGCTGCACGATCCCGAACATTTGCTTGGCGGCAAGGAAGAGATCGGCATCACCCTGGCGCTGATCCCGACTCGGCATCCCGGCGTCAACATCGGACGCCGTCATCTCCCGCTGAATGCCTCTTTCATGAACGGCCCGAATTCGGGCAAGGACGTCTTCATCCCGCTCGAGTGGGTTATCGGCGGCAAGGAGTTCGCGGGCCAGGGCTGGCGCATGCTTATGGAGTGCCTCGCCGCGGGCCGTTCCATCTCCCTGCCGTCTTCCAGCGCCGGCGCAGCGAAGCTCGCGGCGCGCACGACCAGCGCCTACAGCCGGGTGCGCAGCCAGTTCAAGATTTCAATCGGTAAATTCGAAGGCATCGAGGAGGCGCTGGCCCGGATCGGCGGCAATACCTATGCAATCGATGCGGCCCGCATCATGACCGCGGGAGCCGTGGACCTGGGCGAAAAGCCATCCGTTATTTCCGCGATCGTGAAGTATCACTGCACCGAGCGCGCCCGCCAGGTGATCAACGATGCCATGGACGTGCACGGCGGCAAGGGCATCTGCCTCGGGCCCAGCAATTACCTGGGCCGGGCCTATCAGCAAATTCCCATCGGCATCACGGTCGAGGGCGCCAACATCCTGACGCGCAGCATGATGATCTTCGGCCAGGGTGCGATCCGCTGCCATCCGTATGTGCTGAAGGAAATCGACGCCACCCGCACGCAGAATGCCGCGGAGGCCGGACAAAAATTCGACGAGGCATTCTGGGATCACGTGCGCTTCGTGCTCGGCAACGCGGCGCGGTCGCTGTGGCTGGGCATCACGGGCGCCAGCCTGGTGTCCGTCCCCGGCGCGATCGAGTTGCGGCGCTACACGCGACAGCTCGCACGCCTTGCCGCCGGGTTCGCGCTCGCTGCGGATGCGGCCATGCTGTTCCTGGGCGGCGACCTGAAGCGCAAGGAAAAACTGTCCGGCCGGCTTGGCGACATCCTGAGCCAGTTGTATATCGCGTCGACGGTGCTCAAGCGCTTTGAAGACGATGGCCGGCCGCATGCCGACCTGCCCCTTGCGCAATGGGTGCTCGAGGATTGCCTGCATCGCATCCAGGAAGCGTTCTACGGCGTCTTCGAAAACTTTCCCAGCCGACTTTCGGCATGGGTACTGCGGTTGCTGGTTTTTCCCTGGGGACGGGCCTACTCGCCGCCGTCGGACTGGCTGGGCCAGAAGGTTGCCCGTGCAATGCTGGAGCCCTCGCAGACCCGCGACCGCCTGACCGCGAACATGTTCCTGCAGAAGAGCGAGGATGATCCGGTAGGGCGCCTGGAACTCGCAATGCAGGCAGCACCCGCCGGAGAGGCCGTGGAGGTGAAAGTCCGCAATGCCCAGAAGGCCGGCGAGATATCCGGATTGACCGACGAGGCGCGGGTGGCGGCTGCTTTGGACAAAGGCATCCTGACAGCCGAAGAAACAGCGCAATGGCGCCGGTTCACGACCCTGCGACGCGCCTGCATCATGGTGGATGATTTTCCCCCTGACGTTGGGCGCATCCAGGCGGAGTCCGATAGCGCCAGCGTGCCCAGGCTGGAAAGCATCATTTCGCAGAAGACCGCGGCATGAACCAGGTCGTCCTGATTTCCGTGGACCAGGGCGTGGCGACGCTCACCCTGAATCGTCCGCAGGTGCTCAACGCCATGGACGGCGAGATGATGCAGCAGTTGCGGCCGGCAGCCGAGGCGCTGGAGAAGGATCCCGCGGTGCGCGCGGTGGTGCTGCGCGGTGCTGGCGGTGCATTCATGGCGGGTGGCGATGTCGCAGTGTTTCACAAGCACCTGGCGGAACTGCCGGAACTGATCGTGCGCTGGGGAACTGAGATGCATCTCGCCTTTATCGCCTTGCGTCGAATGGGCAAGCCGGTGCTGGCCAGTGTCCACGGCGCGGTGGCAGGGGCGGGATTCAGCCTTATGTGTGCCGCCGATCTGGCGATTGCCGCCGCCGATACCCGCTTCACTCTGGCTTACGCCAACATCGGTGCCAGCCCCGATGGCGGCAGCACGCATTTTCTGCCGAGGCTGGTCGGTTACAAGAAGGCCATGGAACTGGTGATGCTGCCGGACCGCTTCGACGCGCAGACCGCATGCTCGCTGGGACTGGTCAACTGGGTCGTGCCCGGCGACAAGCTGGAGGAAGAAACCGCGCGTATCGCGCGCCGCCTGGCCGATGGGCCTACCGGTGCGTTCGCCCAGGCGAAGCGCCTGATGAATCAGTCCTTCTCTACGCCCATGGAAACGCAGATGGAAGAGGAACTGCTGGCGTTCTCGCATTGCGCGCGCGGGCCGGATCTGAAGGAAGGGGTCACAGCCTTCGTTGAAAAACGCAAGGCGGTTTTCAAAGGCGCCTGACTTTGAGCACTCTCAAGGACAAGACAGTCTTCATCACCGGCGCCACCCGCGGCATCGGCCGCGCGATCGCGCTGCGGTTTGCGCGAGACGGCGCCAACATCGTCGTCACCGGCAAGACCGCAGAGGCCAATCCGAAACTGAAGGGCACGATTCACGAGACGGCCGGGGAGGTCGAACAGGCCGGCGGCCGCGCACTGGCCTTGCAGTTGGATATCCGCGACGAGAACGCCGTAGCCGCGGCAGTCAGGACCGCAGCCGAAAAATTCGGTGGCATCGACGTGCTGGTCAACAATGCCAGCGCCATCAGCATGACCGGGACCCTGGCGACGCCGCCAAAGCGCTACGACCTCATGCATCAGGTCGACGCCCGCGGCACATTCGTATGCTCGCAGGCCTGCATTCCCCACCTTCTCAAGGCAGCAAATCCGCACATCCTTACATTGTCGCCACCGCTGAACATGAATCCGAAGTGGTTCAGGGACCATGTCGCCTATACGATGGCCAAGTACGGCATGAGCATGTGCACGCTGGGCATGTCCGCCGAGCTGGCGGCACAGGGGATCGCGGTGAACTCGCTATGGCCGCGCACGACCATCGCCACGGCTGCCGTTGAGGTATTTTTTCCGCAGGCGGTGGCGGGCAGCCGCAAGCCGGCGATTATGGCGGACGCCGCCCACGCCATCGTGGTTCGCGACAGCCGATCGACGACGGGAAACTTTTTCATAGACGAGGAAGTCCTGCGCAGCGAGGGCGTGCATGATTTCAAGCCTTACGCCGTGATGCCGGGTACGCGGCTTTTCAATGACCTCTTCCTGGACTGAGCGGGAAGCCAAAACAAGACTTAAACTGGAGGAGAAAACAATGGCGCAAACAACAGACGTCATCCCGCCGGAGACAGCAAAGACCCTCGATGGGCTGTTCCAGGAGCGGGTGCGGCGTTCCGCGGGAGCCCGCGCCTACTGCGGTTTCGACGAAGCCGGCGGTACCTGGAAGGATTACACCTGGAGCGACGTCGAGAAACTGGTCGCCCGCTGGCAGGCGGGCATGGAAGCCGATGGGCTCCAACCTGGAGACCGTGTTGCGATCATGCTGAGAAACAGCGTGCAGTGGGTGGTGTTCGACCAGGCCGCCATGGGCCTGGACCTCGTCACGGTGCCGCTTTATACCTCCGATCGTCCCGATAACATCGCCTACATCGTGCACAACTCTGGCGCGAAGCTGCTGCTGTTTGAAAGCCCGGAACAATGGGATCAATTTGCCGAGGTACAGGATCAACTGACCGGGCTCAAGCGGATCCTGAGCCTGAAACCGGTGCCGCAGCCGGCCGCCGATCCGAGACTGAAAGGCGTGGACGATTGGGCGTCCCGGAGCGCCGGCCCGGTCAAGCATATCAATGCCGACGCCAGCAAGCTGACGAGCATCATTTATACGTCGGGGACTACGGGCAAACCCAAAGGCGTCATGCTTTCGCACAACAACATGCTGACCAACGCCTACGCCGCCCTGCAGTGTTGCGGTGTGACCCGGGACGACCTGTTCCTGTCCTTCCTGCCGATGTCGCACACGCTCGAGCGCACCGGCGGGTACTACCTCACGATGATGGCCGGCGCGCAGGTGGCCTACGCCCGTTCCGTTCCGCAGCTCGGGGAAGACCTTGTCTCCATCAAGCCGACGATGATGATCTCCGTGCCGCGCATTTACGAGCGCGTTTACGGCAGCATCAAGACCAAGCTAGCTGAAGGCCCTCCCGCGCGCCGCAAGCTTTTCGAGCTCGCGGTCGAAACGGGCTGGGCGCGATTCGAACACGCGCAGGGACGCGGGCCCTGGAAGCCGTCATTCCTGCTGTGGCCCCTCCTCAACCGGCTGGTCGCGCGCAAAGTCATGTCAAGGCTGGGCGGCCGCCTTCGCGCCGCAGTCAGTGGCGGGGCCGCGTTGTCGCCGGAGATCGCCCGTCTGTTCGTCGGACTGGGATTGCCGATCCTGCAGGGTTACGGACTGACCGAGACCAGTCCTGTGGTCAGTACCAACCGACTGGAGGATAACGTGCCCGCCAGCATCGGCAAGCCGGTTCCCGGTGTGCAGGTAAAGCTCGGCGAGAAGGACGCACTGCTGGTCAAAGGTCCGAACGTCATGATGGGCTACTGGAACAATCCCGATGCCACCAAGGCGATGTTCACCGCGGATGGCTGGCTGAATACCGGCGACACGGCGCGGGTGGATGCGGAGGGCCGCTTGTACATCACGGGACGGCTGAAGGAAATCATCGTCATGTCGAATGGCGAGAAAATCCCGCCGGTGGACATGGAGGCGGCGATCCTGCAGGACACGCTCTTCGAACAGGTGATGGTGCTCGGCGAGGGCAGGCCGTTTCTGTCCGCATTCCTGGTTCTGAACCGGGAGCAGTGGGCCAAGGTCGCCGCCACGCACGGCCTGGATCCCAATTCCGAACAGGTGATGCTTGGGTCCGAAGCGGAGAAGCTCGTGCTGGAGCGCGTGCAGCGGCAGATCAAGTCTTTCCCGGGCTACGCGCAAATCTATCGCGCCGCCATCCTCGCCCACCCCTGGACCATCGAGAACGGTTTGCTGACACCGACCATGAAGCTCAAGCGCAACAAGGTCATGGAAACCCACAAGAACGAATTCAACAATCTCTATGCCGGACACTGAAACCAGGGCGCGGGAAAGCCAGGCGCTGGGATTGCCGGATCGCGATCCGGTATTGCGCGTGGTACCCATGCCGTCGGATGCCAACTACACCGGCGACATCTTCGGTGGCTGGATCATGTCGCAGGTCGATATCGCCGGCAGCATTCCCGCCATCGAGCTGGCACAGGGAAGGGTGGCGACGGTGGCGGTCAATTCGTTCACGTTCAAGCAGCCGGTGATGATCGGCGATGTAGTGAGCTTCTACGCGAAAGTGGTGCGTGTGGGGCGCACCTCCATCACGGTGGATGTGGAGGTTTACGCTCGCAGGCGCAGCCTCCACGAGGTGGTCAAGGTGACCGAAGCAACGTTGACTTACGTGGCGGTGGACGACAACCGGCGTCCGCGTCCCGTGAATCCGGAATCAAGCTGAATCAGGATGGGGCTTGGTAATTGGCGGCATCAACTTCAACAAGGAGGAGAACATGCAGCAGCAATTTCGCAGGAATCTGATGGCGCTGGCGGTCGCGTCGGCGCTTGGGGGCGCATCGGGCATGGCTTCCGCCGCCGGGTTCGCGCTCATCGAGCAAAGCGGTAGCGGCATGGGTAATGCTTATGCCGGGGCGGCGGCAACCGGCGAAGACGCCGGTACCGTATTCTTCAACCCGGCGGCGATGAGCCTCATCGATACCCCACAGATTGCGGCGGGTGGTCATGTCATCGGGCTCAAGGCAGAGTTCAGCGGCTCGGGAACCCGCCCGGTCGCATTGGGTGGTGGCGCAGCGACGGGGGGCCAGGGCGGGGATGCAGGAGCCCCGGCCATCGTGCCGAATTTCTACTTCGTGATGCCCATCGGCGACAGCATGCGATTCGGCGTTGGGGTCAACGTGCCATTCGGATTGGCTACCGAGTACGACGAAGACTGGCTCGGCCGCTTCCAGGGTGTGAAGTCCGAATTGATGACCGTCAATATCAATCCCTCGATTTCGTTCAAGGTGTCGGAAATGTTCTCGATCGGCGCTGGTATCAACTATCAGCGCATCGATGCAGAATTGACGAATGCCGTGGTACTGGGCGCGGGCCAGACGGGCAAGGCAACACTCGAGGCGGATGACGATGCCTGGGGCTGGAATGCGGGCGTTCTGTTCCAGCCGACGGCATCCACCAAGGTCGGATTCAGTTACCGTTCGAAAATCGAATACAAACTCGATGGAACCACCACCGTAACCAGCGATTCGGGCGCGCCGGCAGC
>CAYODB010000077.1:0-6958 GCA_964402495.1 uncultured Bordetella sp. | reverse complement strand
CGGCAGCAATCCTTTCCACCGGATCCGCTACCGCTGACGTCACCATGCCAGATAGTTTTTCGCTGAGTCTCGCGCAAGCCCTGAACGACCGGGTCGAACTGCTGGCCGACGTTACATTCACTCGCTGGAGTGAAATAAACCGGATCAATATCGTCAATCCGGGAAACGGCACGCTGCGCGACAGCCTGGTGCTCGACTTCGACGATACTTACCGTTATTCGATCGGCGTCAACTATAAGCTCGACGATGACTGGAAGCTGAAGGCCGGCGTTGCCTTCGACGAAACCCCCGTAAAAGGCGCATCCAGCCGGACAGTTCGGCTGCCTGACAACGACCGGACCTGGTTGTCGCTTGGCGCGCAGATGAAAGTGAAGCAGAACGGTCGCCTGGATTTCGGATACTCGCACTTGTTCGTCAAGGATGCGGACATCGACTTCACGCGGAGCCAGCAGGCACCCGGGCAAACTACGCCAACGGCGTCTGCCGGAACGGCGACAACGGTAACCGGCAGCTATGAGGGGTCTGTGGATATTTTCAGCGTTCAGTACACGCACAGCTTCTAGGCTTTGAACGGGCGGCGGGCGAAGGTCCGCCGCCACCGGTTTTATCCGGCGAGCCCTTCGCCCGCCGCCGCTTCATTCAAGGAAACATCATGGCAGGCCATTCTCCATTTCTCGTACGTAAGGTCGCGGTCCTTGGCGCAGGCGTGATGGGCGCGCAAATCGCGGCGCATCTGGTAAACGCCAATGTCGAGACCCTCCTGTACGAGTTGCCGGCAAAGGAGGGCGACCCCAACGGCAACGTGCGCAAGGCGATCGACGGGCTGAAGAAGCTAGAACCCAGCCCGCTGTCGGGGGCGGGGAAAACCGACTACATTCAAGCGGCAAACTACGACCAGCACATGCATCTGCTCAAGGAATGCGACGTCGTCATCGAGGCGATTTCCGAGCGCATGGACTGGAAGAAGGACCTGTACGAGAAAGTGGCGCCGCATCTCGGCGAGAACGCCATTTTCGCCAGTAATACCTCCGGGCTGTCGATCAATTCGCTTGCAGACGCGATGCCCGCGCAAGTCCGGTCGCGTTTCTGCGGCGTGCATTTCTTCAATCCGCCGCGGTACATGCATCTGGTCGAGCTGATCGCCTGCCGCCAGACCGAACCGTCAATCCTGGATCAACTGGAGGAATTCCTCGTCAGCACGCTGGGCAAGGGCGTGATCCGCGCCAAGGACACGCCCAATTTCATCGCCAACCGCGTCGGGGTATTTTCCATCCTTGCGACGTTTCACCATACCCGGCAGTTCGGCCTGGGTTTCGACGAAGTGGATGCGCTGACGGGCTCGCTGATCGGCCGCCCGAAAAGTGCGACTTATCGCACGGCTGACGTGGTCGGCCTCGACACGCTCACCCACGTCATCAACACCATGAAGGAGACCTTGCCGGACGACCCGTGGCACAAGTACTACGAGGCGCCGGACTGGCTTAAGGGCCTGCTGGAACAAAAGGCGCTCGGCCAGAAATCCGGCCGGGGCGTCTATCGCAAGGCCGGCAAGGAAATCCAGGTGCTGGATGCGTCGAAGGGCGACTATCGTCCTTCCGCGGGCAAGGCCGACGAGTCGGTCGCCGAGATCCTGAAGAACAAGAACCTGGCCGAACGTTTTTCGCTGCTGCGGGCCAGTTCACACCCCCAGGCCCGGTTCATGTGGTCGGCATTCCGGGACATGCTGCATTACTGCGCGGTGCACCTCGAGTCCATCGCCGACAACGCACGCGACCTCGACCTGGCCATCCGCTGGGGCTTCGGCTGGAACCAGGGACCGTTCGAGATCTGGCAATCGGCCGGCTGGCAGGACATGGCGAAATGGATCGCGGAGGATATCTCGACAGGGAAGACCATGGCTTCGGTGCCCTTGCCGGCCTGGGTCACGGAACCGGGGCGAACCAGCGTGCATACCGCGCAAGGTTCCTGGACCCCGTCAGAACGCAGCTACAAACCCCGCCCCACGCTGCCGGTCTACCGCCGTCAGCCTTTCCCGGACCGGCTGATCAGCGAGAACGCGGCTTACGGACAGACGGTTTTCGAAACGGATGCCGTGCGGATGTGGACGACCGGGGACGACATCGGCATCGTCAGCTTCAAGTCGAAAATGCACGCGATTGGCGAGGACGTGTTGGACGGCGTCATGCAGGCGATCGACGAAGCGGAACGCAACTTCAAGGGCCTGATCATCTGGCAGACGGAACCGCCGTTCTCAGTTGGGGCGAATCTCTCCGGCGGAAGCGGACGCAAGAGCGAACAGAAACCGTCGGCTTTCGGTTCGATGATGAAGAAGTTCAAGCGCGAGGCGGAGGCGGTCGTTTTGAAAGCCGCGCGCACACTCAATGTCGCCGATGCCCTGATGGCCGGCCGCCTGGAGAAAGTCGAAAGCGTCGTCGAGCAGTTCCAGGCAACGTCTCAGGCCCTGCGCTATTCGATGATTCCGACCGTGGCAGCGGTGGACGGTATGGCCCTCGGGGGCGGTTGCGAGTTCGTCATGCATTCGGATCGCGCGGTCGCTTCTCTGGAAAGCTATATTGGTTTGGTGGAAGCGGGTGTTGGATTACTGCCCGCGGGTGGGGGATGCAAGGAGTTCGCCATGCGGGCCGCCGCGGATGCAAAGGTCGGGGATGTCTTTCCCTTCCTGAAAAATTATTTCCAGAACGTCGCCACCGCGCAAGTCGGCAAGAGCGCGGAACACTCGCGCGAGCTGGGATTCCTGCGGGCTCACGATCGAGTGGTGATGAACCGCTTCGAACTGCTGCATACGGCCAAGGCCGAACTGAACGCCATGGCCGAGGCCGGCTACCGGCCGCCGCTCAGGCAGCGCAACATTCCCGCCGCGGGCCGCAGCGCGATCGCCACCTTCAAGATGGCGATGGCGAACATGCTGGCGGGAAGACAGATCTCCGAGCACGATTTCCTCATCGGCAGCAAGATCGCTTACGTGCTGTGCGGGGGTGACGTCGAGCCGGGCACGCTGCTGACCGAAGACTGGTACCTGGACCTGGAACGCCAGGCGTTCATGGAACTCATCGCAACGGAAAAGACGCAGGCCCGGATTGAGCAGATGCTCAAGACGGGAAAGCCGTTGAGAAATTAAGAATGAACCACGGAGGACACGGAGAGCACGGAGGAAAACAAACCGGACTGAAGAAACATGCGGGGGGGCAAAGATGGCGTGGGCGAACATGTCACCAGTCGAAAATTCCAACTCTCGATTGCTTTTTTGTTCCTGCCTTCCTCCGTGCTCTCCGTGTTCTAAAAGGGTACTCCGCGCTGCGCGAGGGTATCCGTGGTCCAAGATTTAAACAGGAGGTTGAAGTATGAGCAAGCAAGTACAGGATGCATACATTGTTGCCGCGACCAGGACGCCGGTCGGCAAGGCGCCCCGAGGTGTATTCAGGTACACCCGCCCGGACGACATGCTCGCCCACGTTCTCAGGAGTTCCATGGCACAGGTTCCGGGCCTCGATCCCGCTGTGGTCGATGACGTGGTGGTCGGTTGCGCAATGCCGGAGGCGGAACAGGGCATGAATGTCGCTCGCATTGGCCTGTTGCTCGCGGGATTTCCCAACACCGTATCGGGAATGACCATCAACCGTTTCTGTTCTTCCGGATTGCAGGCGGTCGCGGTCGCGGCGGACCGGATCCGGCTCGGCGAGGCGGACGTAATGATCGGCGCCGGAACCGAGAGCATGAGCATGATTCCGATGGGCGGAAACAAGATCGTGGCCAACGAGCAGTTTTTCACCCGGGATGAAAACATCGGCATCGCTTACGGCATGGGCATTACCGCGGAGAAAGTCGCCGAACAATGGAAGGTAAGCCGTGAAGCGCAGGACGAATTCGCAACGGAATCCCATCGCCGCGCGCTGGCCGGCATCGAGAAGGGCGAGTTCCGCGCCGAGATCACGCCTTATGTCGTCAACGAACGGATGCCGGACTTCGAGCGTCACCAGGTCCAGACCAGGAGCAGAACGGTCAGCATTGACGAAGGACCGCGGGCAGGAACGACCGAGGAAGTGCTGGCGAAACTGCGTCCGGCATTTGCGGCCAACGGTTCGGTTACCGCCGGCAACAGTTCGCAGACTTCCGACGGCGCCGGCTCGGTGATTTTGGCCAGCGAAGCGGCGTTAAAGCGGTTCAACCTGACTCCGCTCGCCCGGTTCGTGGGTTTCGCGGTCGCCGGTGTGCCGCCGGAAATCATGGGCATCGGTCCCAAGTTCGCAATACCCAAGGTACTCAAGCAGGCGGGCCTGAAACTGGAGGACCTGGACTGGATCGAGCTAAACGAGGCCTTCGCCGCCCAGTCGCTTGCGGTTATCGGTGACCTCGGCCTGGACCGCGGCAAAGTCAATCCGCTGGGTGGCGCGATTGCCCTCGGGCATCCGCTGGGCGCCACCGGCGCAATCCGCACGGCGACCCTCGTGCACGGCATGGGGCGCCGCGGACAAAAATACGGCATGGTCACCATGTGCATCGGCACCGGCATGGGCGCAGCCGGGATTTTCGAGTCGCTGCGCTGACCGACGCCCTGCGGTCATGGAGTCTGCAGCCGTGCGCGGGGAATCGTTTGGAATCTGGCTGAAGCGCCTACGGTTTAATTTTTTCCCCGCATTCTGGGGGACCGGGGCGAAGGTCATTTACATATCGGCGGACATGCGAACGATACGCATCAAGCTCCCTCTGAGTTTCCGTACGCGCAACATTTACGGAACCCTGTTCGGAGGAGCGATGTATGCCGCTCTCGATCCCCTGTACGCAATCCTGATCAAAGTGGGGCTGGGCCCGGATTACATCGTCTGGGACAAGGTCGGGGCAATCCGCTATCGGAAACCGGGGCGCACGGCGCTGTTTGCCGAATGCAGCATCGGCGAGCAGGAGCTGGCGGCTCTGAAGGCGCGGCTGGAAAACGAGTCCTCGGTTGACATGGAACGGGAAATCGAACTGGTTGACGCCAAAGGCGTGGTTCATGCGGTTGTGCGGAAAACCATCTATGTGGCGCGCAAGGACGCCTATCGGCTCCGGTTCCAGCGGGAGCCGGGACAACACTGAGCCTTCCCGGCTAGAATTTCGCCCGACAAGAACAAGAACCAGGAGAACAACAAGATGGCCAGGATCACCCGTGTCGAAGTTTTCCAGGTAGACCTCAAGCCGCAGGTGCAGCGCGGCGACGCGATCCAGTCTTTTCATACACAGGAAACGCCCATGGTGCGCCTCTACGACGACGAGGGCGCGGAAGGCACGGGATATTCGTACACCATAGGCACCGGAGGATCGTCCGTCATTGCGCTCATTCGCGACCACCTCGGCCCGCAGCTGCTGGGGCGCGATCCCGCGATGGTCGAGCAGATCTGGAAGGATCTGTTCTTCCATACGCACGCCACCGCGGTGGGCGCCATCACCAGTCTCGCCCTTTGCGCCATCGACACCGCGCTCTGGGACATGCGCTGCCGCAAGGCAGGATTGCCGCTTCATGTCATGGCGGGAGGCGCCCAGCAACGCGTGCCGATCTATGACACCGAGGGTGGCTGGCTGCATATGCCCATCTCGGAAGTCGTCGACAACGCGCTCGCCAACAAGGCGCGCGGCTTCCGCGGCGTGAAAATAAAAGTCGGCAAACCGCACGTATCCGAAGACGTGAAGCGGCTGCGCGCCGTGCGCAAGGCGATCGGCGATTCGATGGAACTGATGGTGGACGCCAATCAGGGCTTCACGATTGCAGAGGCCATCCGGCGGGCGCGTCACTTCGAGGAATTCGATCTGGCCTGGTTCGAGGAGCCGCTGCCGGCCGAAGACCTCAATGGCCACGTTCTCCTGCAGCAATCGACCAGCCTGCCGATCGCGGTCGGCGAATCCATCTATTCCATCAGCCATTTCCGCGAGTACATGCAGCGAGGGGCCTGCTCCATCGTGCAGACCGACGTTGCCCGGATCGGCGGCATTACGCCTTGGCTGAAATGCGCGCACATTGCCGAATCGTTCAACATGCCCATTTGCCCGCATTACCTGATGGAACTGCACATCGGCTTGTGCGCGGCGGTGACGAACTGCCCCTGGGTGGAGAATATTCCCCAGCTGGACGTAATAATGAAAAACCGGATAAAGGTGGAAAAGGGGTACGCATACCCCTATGACACCCCTGGCCTCGGCATCGACTGGAACTGGAAGGCAATCGAAAAAATGCGCTTGGCGCCGCCGGCGATATTGAAGCCGGCGACGTCGGGCGCTTCAAAGAGGAGGTAGATCATGCGTGCATCAGCAGTGTTTGCAGCGGGCTCCACGGTACTTGTTTTGCTTCTCGGAAGCCCAGTCTGGGCTCAGGACACATCACTGGTCGGCGTGTGGAAAAGCATCGACGACAAGACCAAAAAAGAGCGGTCGATCATCCGCATCTCGGAGGTCAACGGCCAACTGGAGGGCGTGGTCGAGAAGGTTTACGACCAGCCGGGCGACGATCCCGCGCACCTATGCAAGGAATGCAAGGGCGACCTGAAGGACAAGCCCATCGTCGGCATGAAGATCCTGCGGGGCCTGAAAAAGGATGGCGCGGCTTGGACCGGCGGCGAGATCCTCGATCCCAAGAATGGACGCGTCTACAAGGCGAAAATCACGCCTTCGAAAGACGGCAAAAGCCTGGATGTACGCGGCTTCATCGGCGTTTCGCTGATCGGGCGCACGCAGACCTGGCTGAGAGAACAGTGATGGCGGAAAAGCCATCGGATTGAGGATCGGGGATTTGGGATTGGGTTAATCCATTCTTCCCAATCCCCATTCCGAAATCCTCAATCCCGCTCTTTTTACATGTTCGGGTAGTTCGGTCCGCCGCCGCCCTCCGGCGTGACCCAGACGATGTTCTGGGTCGGGTCCTTGATGTCGCAGGTCTTGCAGTGCACGCAGTTCTGCGCATTGATCTGCA
>CAYODB010000076.1:0-15756 GCA_964402495.1 uncultured Bordetella sp. | reverse complement strand
CTTCCTCGAGCATCATCGCGTGTTCTATTTTAGGAGCAGCGACGCGGTGCTGCTGTCCAGCGCCGACTGGATGGACCGGAATTTCTTCCGCCGCATCGAGGTCTGCTTCCCGGTGCTGGACAACAAGCTGAAGAAGCGCGTGATCGAGGAATCGCTCAAGGTCTATCTCGAGGACAATGCACAGGCCTGGGACATGGACGCCGACGGACGCTACAAACGCAGGAAGCCGGCCCGTGGCAAGCGCCAGTCCGCGCAGGCGTTGCTGCTGGAAAAACTGTCGGGGCAGCCCGGCCCGGCAAGCTGAACCATCGCCGACGGGCGCCGCACTGAATTGCCATGCCCGACGAGATCGAGTTAAAGCTGTCGATAGCACCGGAGCAGGCCTCGGACTTGTGGCGCACGCTGGCTTCCCGCTTCCCTGATCTGAAACCGGTTACTCGTCCGCTTTTCTCCGCTTATTACGACACGCCCGACGCCCATCTCGCGAGCAAGGGCATGACGCTGAGACTGCGCCGCGAGGACGGGCGTTGGATCCAGACGATCAAGAGCGGACGCAGCGCCAGCGGAGGACTGCACCGCCGCATCGAGCATGACACCGAGGTCGCCGCGCAGTTGCCGAGTTTTCCTGCAATGATCGAGGCCGGCATCGGCGACGTGGTCGCTGACCGCAAGCTGCGTGAATCGCTCGGAGTCCTGTTCACCACGGAGGTCGATCGCAGCGCCGTCCTCCTGCATCCGCTTTCCGGAACTGCCATAGAAGTCGCGCTCGACCGGGGAGTAATCGCGTCCGGCGAGCGGCGCGAAGCGATCTGCGAGATCGAACTTGAACTGAAATCCGGGGACACCGATGCGTTGTTCGACCTCGCCAGGATGATTGCGGAAGAACTTCCAGTGCGGCTCGATAATCGCAGCAAGGCCGAACGCGGTTATGCGCTGGCGGCCGGTATCCGCCCACGGCCGGTGAAGGCGGGCCAGAGCCCGTTGAAACCAGGCATGGCCGTCAACGAGGCGCTGGTCGCTCTCGCGTTCGACTGCCTCGCTCACCTGCAAGCCAACGAGCGTGGTGTGATCGAGGGGCGCGATCCGGAGTACCGGCATCAGGCGCGGGTGGCGCTGCGGCGGCTGCGATCCCTGTTCCGCACCTTTGCCTCCATCATTCCCGCGGCGCCGTTCGCGGAATTCATCGACAAAATGAAATTGCTTGCCACCACGATCGGCGAAGCACGCAATCTCGACGTATTCGTCAGCGAGACCCTGGCGATGGCCGGGAACGCCCACCACCCCGGCATGCTGGCGCTGAAGCGCAGGACCCAGTTGGCTCGGCGCAAGACCCGCCAGGCGGCTCGCCAGGCGATTTCGGAAAAATCCCATGCGCTGCTCATGCTGCGATTCACTGCGGCGCTGATGAACCTGGCTCGCACCAGCGCTCCGGCGCAACGCAAAGCCGCATCCGTTCCGCTACTGGATTTCGCAAACGAAGCACTGTTACGCCAGCACGCCAAGGTGAAAAAGCGGGGTCGCAACATCGGCACGCTTCCATTCGGAGACCTGCACCGGCTGCGCATCTCCATCAAGCGGTTGCGCTACTCGATGGAATTCTTTGCGCCGCTGGAACCAAAACAAGCGCACGATGCGCTGCGCTCGCTGTCCGCCCTGCAGGAACTGCTTGGCCATCTGAACGACAACGCAACAACCTGGAAACTGCTCGACTCGCTGGCAGTCGAAGATCCGGCAGCGGAGTTCCAGCAGGCAGTGGGCTTCATGCGGGGCTGGACCGCACGCGACGGCGAGCAATGCCGCAGCCGGCTGGGTGAAGCATGGAAGCGCTTCAAAAAACCGGGCCGCCGTTAGCGTTGATCGTCCCGGCAGTTGCCCGAGTTTGCAAAGGAAAACCGGATGGACCTGATTTTGTGGCGTCACGCCGAAGCGGTCGATGGCGCGCCCGACATGGTGCGCAAGCTGACGGCGAAGGGCGTCAGACAGGCAATGGAAATGGCGTCGTGGTTGCGGCCACGCCTGCCGAAAGGGACCTGCGTACTGGCCAGTCCGGCTGAGCGCACTTTGCAGACCGCCCGCGCGCTCACCGATGATTTCGAAGTGGTAAAGGGAATAGCACCTGGAGCGTCGGCCGCTGCCGTGTTGGCGGCAGCCGGCTGGCCCGATAATGAATCGCCGGTCCTGGTTGTCGGCCACCAGCCGACCCTGGGTATGGTGGCGGCGATGCTGATCGCCGGCGAGCCCATACCCTGGAGCGTTCGCAAGAGCGGCGTCTGGTGGCTGTCGCATCGTGTTCGCGGCGAGGGTCCGCAGGTCGTGCTGCGCGCCGTCATGTCGCCCGATTTTCTCTAGCCAGCTTCGCGACTCTACTGCTGAGACCAAGCGCTCAACGCAGAGGAACGCGAGACGACCGCGTTCAAACGCTGCAAGATCACCCCGGAGGACTGGCGCAACCGCAAAAAATGTCAGGCCTGCGAAACCGCGGCCTGCAACATGGCGGACCGGACTTCGACGGAAATTGCGCCGTGGACCCTGGTCGAGGCGAACGACAAGCGCTATGCACGGATCACAGTGCTGAGGACAGTCTGCGAACGCCTCGAGGGAGGAGGCGCTGCAGGCGCGGTAGTCCGCAGCCAGTCAGTCGGAACCTGGCGATTCCCCTACGGATTCGACCTCGGCCAACTGCGGTACGACCAGGTCGATTCCCAGCCCTTTCCAGTCCCTGACTTCGTAGCGCAACTCAGCCGCGGTCAGCGGATTAGCGGCCAGCCAGCGCGAATCGACTTCCATGGTGAACGTGGCCCTCCGGCGCGACGCCCGGATCGCCGGCAGGCGCACCTCGGACCGACTGCGGTGCAGGAGCGCCGCCAGCCGCAGCGCGATCAGCAGCGACCAGTCGTGGTCCTGCGTCACCAGCCCGCGCAGCTTGGACAGGGAGCCGCGGTGGGCCAGTACCAGCATCGACAGTTGCCCCTGCTCCATCTTGGAAAATCCCGGCATGTCGGCATGGGCCACAATGTAAGCGGAATGCTTGTGATAGCCGCTGTGGGCCACCGTCAGGCCGATTTCCTGCAGGCGCGCCGCCCACGACAGCATCTGCATCGGATACTCGTTTTCAGCCTTGCCGCCCTCGGCGAGCTGCTCGAACAGCTTTAGCGCCAGACGCTCGACCCGGTGCGCGTGCGTGGCGTCCACGTGGTAGCGCTTGACGAACTGGCGCACGGTGAGTTCGCGCATGTCGCGCCGGTGCGCGCGCCCGATCATGTCCCAAAGGATGCCCTGGCGCATGGCGCCGGTTGCCAGCGCCATGTGTTCCACGTCCAGTTCGGAGAATATCGCGACCATGATGGCGAAGCCGCCAGGCAGCACGGCAACGCGATCGTCCTTCAGGCCCGGCAGGTCGAGCTTCGCGGCGTCACCAGCTTTCAGTAGGGCGCTGCGCAACTTCTCCACACCGTCGCGGGTGATGCCGGATTCGCTCCAGCCATTGGCTTCGATGATATCTCCGATTGCGCGCGCGGTGCCGGATGAAGCCACCGCCTGCTGCCAGTTCTTGCGCGAGAACTGCTTCTTGATGGTTTCGATTTCGATGCGCGCGGCGGTTTCGGCGTGCTTCATGTCCGACTTGCCGATCTTGCCGCCAGGGAAGTATTTCAAGCTATAACTCACGCAGCCCATGTACAGGCTTTCCAGCCTGTGCGGCTGGTTGCCGGCGCCGATGATGAACTCGGTCGAGCCGCCACCGATGTCGACCACCAGGCGCGTTTCCGTGGATGCGGGCAGGCTGTGGGAGACGCCAAGGTAAATGAGGCGCGCTTCCTCGCGGCCGGCCACCACTTCGATCGGGAAACCCAGGGCCGCTTCGAAGCGCGGCATGAACTCGCGGGCGTTCTTGGCCACGCGCAGGGTGTTGGTACCGACTGCGCGTATCGCGCCGGGCGGCATTCCACGGAGGCGTTCGCCGAAGCGCTTCAGGCACTCGACGGCGCGCAACTGCCCCCCCTCGTCCAGGTGCTTGTCCGCGGTCAGGCCGGCAGCCAGTCGCACCGGCTCGCGCAGGGAATCGAGCGGATAGATCTGGTCGTCGACAACGCGTCCGACCTGGAGCCTGAACGAATTGGATCCGAGGTCGACGGCTGCAATGGTGGAAAACGTCTCCATTGCGGTCATTTTGCCTCAAAACCCTTTCATATCTTCAAGAGCTCAACGCAGAGGACGCGGATACCCTACGTGCGTAGCACGTCGGAGTACCTTTTAGGGCACAAACAAAGGAAAAACGGAGGAGAACCGGATAGGCGGGAATATGAGCGCTGGTCCCGGGCATTTGACGTACAGGAGGAGCCGCTCAGCCCAAGACTTCGCGTTCGATTTCCTCGAGCGTGACATGGCGCACGTCCTTGCCCTTGACCATGTAGATCACGTACTCGGAGATGTTCTTGGCGTGGTCGCCGATGCGCTCGATCGCCTTGGCGATGAACAGGATTTCGATGGAAACCGAGATGGTGCGCGGATCTTCCATCATGAAGGTGATGAGCTGGCGAAGCACGCCGCGGAATTCTTCGTCGACATGCTGGTCGCGGCGCACGACTTCGGCGGAGGCGGCCAGGTCAAGGCGGGCGAAGGCGTCCAGGGATTTGCGCAGCATTTCCAGTGCCATCTGCGACATGCGGCGGATTTCCACGGTGCGCGGCTGCTGCAGGCGGTCCGTGGAATAGATCAACTTGGCCATGCGAGCGATCTTGGCGGCTTCGTCGCCGATGCGCTCCAGGTCGGTAATGGTCTTTACCACGGTCATCAGCATGCGCAGGTCGCCGGCGGCGGGCTGGCGGCGGGCGATCACGGTCGAGCAATCCTCGTCGATGCCTACTTCCAGCGCGTTGACCATGTGGTCGTTGTTCTCGACCTTGGTGCAAAGCTCGAGGTCACCGGAAATGAGGGCGTCGAGCGCAAGCTTGATCTGCTCCTCGACCAGGCCGCCCATCTGCAGCACGCGGGCACGGACGGCCTCCAGCTCGGCATCGAACTGCTTGGATGTGTGCTCGGTATTAGGCATTCCCACCAACTCCCTTCGGCAGCCGCAGCTTGCGAATTTGCAAGTTTACGTCGCCCAGATGACAAAAAGGTTTCAACCGGCAGGCTTCAACGGGTCAGGGTCCTGACGCCCCCCTGGCCGCCAAGCAGGACCACGTCCGCCCCGCGGCGGGCAAACAGGCCGTTGGTCACCACGCCGACGATCTGGTTGATTTCCGCTTCCAAGGCTACCGGATCGGTGATGCTCAGTCCAAAAACGTCCAGTATGAGGTTGCCATTGTCCGTCGTAAAAGGTTTCTCGTTGTTGCGATCGAGCCGGAGTTCCGGCTGCCCACCCAGGGCGGCCAACCGGCGGCCGACGTGGGAACGCGCCATGGGCAGGACTTCCACGGGCACCGGGAACGCTCCCAGCACCTCTTTGAGTTTCGAGTCGTCAGCGATGCAGACAAACTTCTCGGCTACCGCCGCCACGATCTTCTCCCGGGTCAATGCCCCGCCACCCCCCTTTATCATGTGCATGCGGGGGGTCACTTCATCGGCGCCGTCGACGTACACCGGCAACTCGTCGACCGAGTTCAGGTCCAGAACCGGAATGCCGACCGCTCTCAGGTGCGCCGCGGTCGCTTCCGAACTTGCCACCGCCGCCTCGATGCGCCCCTTGATGCGGCCCAGTTCCTCGATGAAGAAATTGGCAGTCGATCCGGTACCGACGCCGACGACGCAATCGTCCGGCACGTAAGCAATCGCCGCTCTGGCAACTGCCTTTTTCATTTCATCCTGAGTCATGACCTTGCCGCACTATACGGGGGCTATTGTTTTACGAGGGCTGTTGTTTTTCCTGCCAAGCATAGCGTCATCGCTGTTCGCGCACAAACGGCAACCGGTTGCGCAGCCTCCTTAGCGGCTGCTACGCTCGGTGATTCCCTGCCTGGCGATACCCGGCACCGCTCATGAAAACCGACTACCTGGAAAGAATCCTGTCCGCGCGCGTCTACGACGTGGCAGTCGAGTCTCCGCTCGAACCCGCGCCAGCGCTTTCCGCAAGGCTCGGCAACAACCTGCTCCTGAAGCGCGAGGACATGCAGCCGGTGTTCTCCTTCAAGCTGCGCGGCGCCTACAACAAGATGGCGAACCTGCCTACCAGGCAGCTCAAGCGCGGCGTGATCGCAGCATCCGCCGGCAACCATGCCCAGGGCGTGGCGCTGGCGGCGCAGCACCTGGGCTGCCGGGCGACCATCGTCATGCCGGTGACCACGCCCCAGATCAAGGTCGCCGCGGTGTCTGCCCGCGGCGCCCGGGTCATACTGTTTGGCGATTCCTACGATGAGGCCTATGCCCATTCCCGGGAAATCGCCAAAAAGGAAAATTTGAGCTTCGTGCATCCCTACGACGATCCGGACGTGATCGCCGGCCAGGGCACCATCGGCATGGAGATCCTGCGCCAGCACAGCGGACCGATAGACGCGATTTTCGTCGCCGTTGGCGGCGGCGGCATGATCGCGGGCATCGCGGCCTACGTGAAGCGCCTGCGGCCCGACATCCGGATCATCGGCGTGGAACCGGTGGATTCGGACGCCATGACGCGCTCCCTGGCGGCAGGCGAACGGGTGCGCCTGGCGCAAGTCGGATTGTTCGCCGATGGCGTGGCGGTTAAGCAGGTCGGCGTCGAGACCTTCCGACTGTGCCGCGAGCTGGTGGACGAAATGATCCTGGTCGACAACGACGCCATCTGCGCGGCGATCAAGGACGTGTTCGAGGATACACGCTCCATCCTCGAGCCCGCGGGCGCGCTGGCCATCGCCGGCGCCAAGGCCTGGGTGGGGCGGCGCAAGACGCGTGGTCAGACCCTGGTGGCGGTCGCCTGCGGCGCCAACATGAATTTCGACCGCCTGCGTTTCGTCGCAGAACGCGCGGAACTCGGCGAAAAGCGGGAAGCCATTCTGGCTGTAACCATCCCCGAGCGCCCGGGCAGCTTCCGCCAGTTTTGCAGCCTGCTGGGCGCGCGCAACGTAACCGAGTTCAACTACCGCTACTCGGATCCGGAAGAGGCCCATGTGTTTGTCGGCGTCCAGGTTCGCGACCGTGCAGAAACCCGCAAGCTGGTGGCCAAGCTGCGGCGGCAGGGCCTGGCGGCACTGGACTTCAGCGACAACGAAATGGCCAAGCTGCATGTGCGTCACCTGGTGGGCGGGCGGGCGCCGGCGGTGAAGAACGAGCTGTTGTTCCGCTTCGAGTTTCCGGAACGTCCAGGCGCGCTGATGAACTTCCTCAACAGCATGAGTCAGGGGTGGAACATCAGCCTGTTCCACTACCGCAACCACGGCGCCGATTTCGGCCGGGTGCTGGTGGGGATGCAGGTCCCGGCCCGCGACAAACCGGCACTGCGGCGCTTCCTGGCGCAACTGGGCTACGCCTGGCGGGATGAAACCCGCAATCCGGCGCACGCGCTTTTCCTGTCCTGAACGCCTTCCGGCGCGCCGTGATCGCTGTGCGCAAGCCGCCGCCGACTTATAATCGCGCATTGAATCTGCCAGCCCGCTGAAACCATCTGCCGGGCCTGACTGTCTCGAGAAGCGATGAGGAATATTCTTGCCGTCCTGCTGTTCGTATCCTGCTCCGTTCGGGCGGCGCCGGACGACGAACTCTTCCTTGAAGCCCGGGAAGCCTTCCAGCGCGGCGACATCGCCAAGCTGAACGACCGCGCCGGCAAAATCGACCCGGACTACGCGTTGCTGCAATACGTGCAGTACTGGCAACTGCGCTCGCGCCTGGGCGATTCCCCTGCCGGGGATATCGAGGCCTTCCTCGGCAAGCACAAGAACAGCCTGTCCGCCGACCGCCTGCGCGCGGACTGGCTGCGTCAACTGGCGCGGGACAGGGACTGGGCCGCATTCATGCGCGAATATCCCGGTCTGAGCACCCAGGATCCGGAACTCGCGTGTTACGCGTTCCAGGCCAGGCTGGCCCGCGGCGAATCGGGCGTGCTGACCCAGGCGCGTCCGCTCTGGTTCACCTCCCAGGTGTTGCCGGAAAGCTGCATGCCGGTCTTCCAGGCCATGTTCGACCGGGAAATCCTCACCACGGAAGACACCTGGACCCGCATCCGGCTGGCGCTGGAGAATGGCAACCTCAGCGGTGCGAAAATGCTGCTGGTTTACCTGCCCGCCGGGCAGCGGCCCGACGGGCGCACGCTGGAAGCGATTTCGCGGCGCCCACAGCGCCATCTCGACAAGCTGCCGCCGCTGAAAACCCGCGCCCAGCGCGAACTCGCCGTCTATGCGTTGTACCGCACGGCCGACTCCTGGCCCCTGATCGCCGCGGAACGGCTGCGCCGCATGGCAAACCAGTTGCCTGACGACGAAAAGGCCTATGCCTGGACTCAGCTCGGCTGCGCCGCCGCGCGCAACCAGCGTCCGGAGGCGGTGGCCTGGTTCAAGAACGGCGGACGCATGAACGATCGCCAGCTGACCTGGCGCGCCCGCGCCGCGCTACGCGCAGGCGACTGGAGCGAAGTGCTCGCTTCCATTAATGCGATGTCGAAAGTCGAAGCGCGCTGGCCCTCGTGGCGCTACTGGAAGGCGCGGTCGCTGGAGGCGCTCGGACGCCAGCCCGAAGCCAATGCACTGTTCGCCACGCTGTCCAACGAGTTCAATTTTTACGGCCAGCTCGCCGCCGAGGAACTCGGCATCGCCGTCAGCACCGTCCCGCAAACCTGGCAGGCCGACAAGGACGACGTCGAGAAAATCGCCGCAGACCCCGCCTTACAGCGGGCGCTGGCCCTCTACAAGGCGGGCCTGCGCTACGAGGGCGCGCTGGAATGGCAGTGGGCAATCAAGGACTACGACGACAAGAAACTTCTGGCCGCGGCGGAACTTGCGCACAAGAACGAATGGTACGAGCGCGCCATCGACACGGCAGAGCGCACTGTGCTGCTCCACGATTTCGGCTTGCGCTATCCGGCGCCCTATCGCGACCTGGTCCAGGAATACAGCCGCCAGCTCGACCTGGACGAGGCCTGGGTCTACGGCCTGGTGCGCCAGGAGAGCCGGTTCGTGCACACCGCACGGTCGTCGGCCGGAGCCAGCGGCCTGATGCAGTTGATGCCGTCGACGGCGCGCTGGGCCGCCAAGCGCCTGGGCCTGATCGGACACCATGCCACCCTGACAGAAACCATCGACACGAACATCAGCCTCGGCACTTACTACCTGCGCCAGGTCATGGACTCGGTCGACAACCATGCCGTGATGGCCTCGGCGGGCTACAACGCGGGCCCACGCCGGGCCCGCGAGTGGGCCGCCGGCCGGCCCCTGGAAGCCAGCATCTACATCGAGACCATTCCTTTTGGCGAGACCCGCGAGTACGTGAAGAAAGTGATGGCTAACACGCTGAACTACGCACGCCTGTTCCGCCAGTCGGGGCTCAGCCTGCGGCAGCGCCTGGGCACGATTCCGGCGCGCACGGCGCCGAACAACTAGGCGTCCGCCGCCGACTTATAATTCCCGCCCCGCGGTTACGCGGGAAAACCGGTTCTTTCCAGCACATGAAAATCGAATCCGTCTGCGTCATCGGGGGCTCGGGGTTTTTGGGCCGGCATGTGGTCCAGCGGCTGGCCGCCGCGGGCATCCGCGTTCGCGTGCCGACGCGGCGGCGGGAGCGCGCGAAGCGCCTGATCGTCCTGCCGACGGCCGACGTCGTAAATGCGGACGTGCACGATCCCGCGACGCTGAATCGCATGGTCGCGGGCAGCGACGCCGTCATCAACCTTGCCGGCATCCTCCACGAGCGGCGCAAGGGCGACTTCGTGCGGGCCCACACCGAATTGCCGCGGCGGCTGGTCGATGCCTGCCGCGAGCAGAATGTGCGCCGCCTGATCCACGTTTCCGCGCTAAAGGCCGCCCACGATGCGCCCAGCGAATACCTGCGATCGAAAGCGGGCGGCGAACAGCAGGTGCGCGTCGCCCATGCGAGCGCCATCCACACCACCATATTCCGGCCGTCGGTCATTTTCGGTCGTGACGACCGCTTCCTGAACCTGTTTGCACAGCTCGCGCGCGCATTGCCCGTCATCATGCTGGCAAGCCCGCGCGCGCGGTTTCAGCCGGTCCATGTCGACGATGTGGCCCAGACAATCGTGGCAAGTCTGGCCGAGCCGCGATGCTTCGACCAGAGCTTCGACCTGTGCGGGCCCAGGGCCTATACGTTGCAGCAATTAGTCGAATACGTTTGCGGCGTAATCGGGCTGCAACGGCCCATCCTGCCGCTCGGCGACGAGCTCTCCTACCTGCAGGCCTGGATCATGGAACGGCTTCCGGTGAAACTCATGACCCGGGATAATTACTATTCCATGAAAGCCGATAGCGTCTGCGATTGTCCTTTCCCGGCTATTTTCGGCGTCGTCCCCACAGCGCTGGAAGCCGTCGTGCCCCTCTACATGGCCGACCATGCGCCGCGGTCACGCTATCGCTGGTTCCGCTACCGCGCCCGCCGCTGACCGCGCCGGGCCGCCACGGAGTTCGCGCATGAATGCATACACGCTGGTCATCGGCAACAAGGCCTATTCGTCCTGGTCGCTGCGCCCCTGGCTGCTGATGAAGCACACCGGCATCGGCTTCGACGAGATCCGGATTTCCCTTTACCAGGAAGGCGCGAAGGAAAGCCTGCTGCGCCATTCCGGCGCCGGCAAGGTGCCGGTGCTGCATCATGCCAACCTCACTGTAGGGGACTCCATGGCGATATGTGAATACCTTGCAGAAAGACATCCCGGGAAGCGTTTGTGGCCCGCCGATGCCGCGGCTCGCGCGCATGCCCGCTCGATTAGTGCGGAAATGCATTCCGGTTTCAGCAACCTTCGCAACCAGATGCCGATGAACGTTCGCCGCAAGATCCCGAACCGGGCGACAACACCCGTGGCCTCCGACGACATCGCGCGCATCAAGGCGATCTGGGATGAGTGCCTCGGGCGCTGCGGCGGAACGGGGCCGTTCCTGTTCGGCGGGTTCTCGATCGCGGACGCAATGTACGCGCCCGTCGTCTCGCGCTTCCATACCTACGGCGTCGAATTGACCGGCCGGGCGGATGCATACTCGCGGACCATTCTCGACCTCCCCGCTTTCCGGCAATGGGTCGCCGACGCCAACGCCGAGACCGAATTCGCCCCGCAGTACGAAGCATGAAAATCTACGCCGTCGGCGGCGCGGTGCGCGACCATCTGCTCGGGCATGCAGTCGCGGACCAGGACTACGTCGTGGTCGGCGCCACACCGGAACAGATGGAAGCCCAGGGCTTCCGGCCGGTCGGGAAGGATTTCCCCGTATTTCTGCACCCGCAAACCCACGATGAGTACGCGCTGGCCCGCACCGAAAGAAAAACGGCGCGCGGCTACAAGGGTTTCGACATCCACACCAGTCCCGAAGTCACGCTGGAACAGGACCTGGCGCGCCGCGACCTCACCATCAACGCCATCGCACGCGATGAAGCCGGGAACCTGATCGACCCATACCACGGCGAGGCCGACTTGGAGGCGGGAATCCTGCGCCACGTCAGCCCGGCATTCGTCGAGGATCCGGTGCGCATCCTGCGGGTTGCCCGGTTCGCTGCACGCTTCGGTTTCGCCATCGCGCCCGAAACGCTCGAGCTCATGAAGGAGATGGTGCGCAACGGCGAGGCGGATCATCTGGTCGCCGAGCGGGCCTGGCAGGAACTGTCGCGCGGCCTGATGGAAGCGAAACCGTCGCGCATGCTCCTCGTCCTGCGGGAATGCGGTGCGCTGGCGCGAATCCTTCCGGAGGTTGACGCGCTGTTCGGGGTACCGCAGCCGGCGCAGCACCACCCGGAAGTGGACACGGGCGTGCACATCATGCTGGTGCTCGACTACGCCGCCGCGCAGGGCCATTCGCTGCCGGTGCGTTTCGCGGCGCTGAGCCACGATCTTGGCAAGGGCGTTACGCCCCGCGAGTTCTGGCCCAGGCACCAAGGCCACGAACACAAGAGCGTGGAACTCGTCGAAAAATTGTGCGGGCGCCTGCGGGTTGGGAACGACTGCCGCGATCTGGGTGTGCTGGTCGCGCGTTACCACGGCGACGTCCACCGCGCGGCCGAGTTGCGCCCCGGCACGGTGCTGAAGCTGCTTTCGGCGGTGGATGTTTTCCGCAAGCCAGAGCGCTTCGAGGAGTTTCTTGCCGCCTGCGACAGCGACATGCATGGCCGCACCGGGCGCGAGAAGAAGCCCTATCCGCAGGCGCAGATCCTGCGCGCCGCGGCTGCCGCGGCGCGCGCCGTGGACGCCGGTTCCATTGCCCGCCAGGCGGGCGATCCGGGACTGATACCCGCGGCCATTGAAGCGGCCCGATTACAAGCAGTTACCGATGCCCTTGATGCCATTCGTCAATGCGGGCACGGCGCCGGCCGTTAATCCGGCGTCAACAACCGGACTGGAGATTTCAGATGTACAAGAAAATTGCGATGACGGTATTGCTCACCTCGACGGCCGTATTGGCCCCGGTTTTTTCCGCGCATGCGGAAGAAAAAGGGGTGCGGCTGGAAGCCGCTTTCAAGAAGGCCGACAAGGACAACGACGGAACGCTGACCAAGGACGAAGCCCAGTCGATGCCCCGCGTGGCGAAGAATTTCGATGCCATCGACACGGGCAAGGACGGCACGGTCTCCCTGGATGAGATCCACACTTCCATGAAACAGATGGGCAAGGAAATGCACGACCGCGGCATGGAGCGCTTCAAGGCCGCTGACAAGGACAACAGCGGAACCCTGACCAAGGACGAAGCCAAGTCGATGCCGAGGGTGGCGAAGAACTTCGATGCCATCGATGCCGACAAGGACGGCACCGTCTCGGAAAAGGAAATCCACGATTTCATGAAGACGAAGCACGACAAGCGCAAGTAAACCGAAAGGCCAGGAAATCGAAAAATGGACAGGTTCGCCTGTCCATTTTTTATCTGATCATCCAGTAAATCAGGCCGGCCAGCAGGGTCAGCATGATGGTCGAACCGATCGGGAAAGAATACTGCCGGCCGCCGCGCTCGATGCTGAAGTCGCCGGGCAGGCGGCCCAGTCCCACCCGCCTCAGCCAGGGAGTCGCAACGCCCAGGATCAGCAGCGCAATTACCAGCGTCAGCAGCCATTTCAGCAAGGGAGTTGCTCCGGATCGATGCGGCCGATTATACCGGCCCGATCCTTGCGGTCGATTAGAATGCGGGGCTGTCGTCCGGTTTTCCGGACAGGGCTGATGGCCCGAACATCCACGGGGAGTTGTCGTTGATCGACCTGTATACCTGGAGCACACCGAACGGCCGCAAGGTCTCCATCATGCTCGAAGAACTGGGCCTGCCCTACAAGGTCCACGCGATCGATATCGGCAAGAACGACCAGTTCCAGCCGGGCTTCGTTGCCATCAGCCCGAACAGCAAGATCCCGGCGATCGTGGATAGCGACGGACCCGACGGCAAGCCCTATTCCCTATTCGAGTCCGGTGCCATCCTGCTGTACCTCGCCGACAAGAGCGGCCGCTTCCTGCCGGCAAAAAAAACCGAGCGTTTCGAAGTGATCCAGTGGCTCATGTTCCAGATGGGCGGGGTCGGACCGATGTTCGGCCAGACTCATCATTTCCTGCGCGCCGCCCCGGAACCCGTGCCCTACGCCATCGAACGCTACAGCAAGGAAACACGCCGCCTGTATGGCGTGCTGGACAAACACCTGGCCGGCCGCCAGTGGCTGGGCACGGAGTATTCGGTCGCGGACATGGCCACGTATCCCTGGGTCGCCCGCTACGATTGGCACAAGGTGGATCTGGCCGATTTCCCTAATGTGAAGCGCTGGTTCGATTCGATCGGCCAACGCCCTGCCGTCCAGCAGGGCATGAAAATTCCGGTGCGCTGAGCACACTTCAGACACCGGATCATCCATGAGCGACGCCCTTCCGACCAAGATCGGCAAGTACCCCGTCAGCAAGGAGGTCGGTCGCGGGGCGACCAGCCGCGTTTTCCTCGGCCAGGATCCGTTCGCGAACCGGGACGTCGCCATCAAGCTTGTCAACGAGGCGCCGGGCGTCGACACCGACTTGCGTCGGCGTTTCCGTAAGGTTTTCCTGAACGAAGCCTCCCTGGTCGGCAAGCTGATTCATCCGCACATCATGGCGATCTACGACGCCGACGTGACGGAGGACTACAGCTACATCGTCATGGAGTATGTGAACGGCCCGACCCTGGAGCACTTTTGCGAGGTCGCCAATCTGTTGCCGGTCGAGCGCGTCGTCGAAATCGCGTTTAAATGCAGCCTGGCGCTGGAATTCGCCCACCGGCAGGGAGTCATTCACCGCGACATCAAGCCTGCCAACATCCTCATCAGCGAACAGGGCGACATCAAGATCAGCGACTTCGGCGTGGCGTTGCACGCCGGCGGCGAGCACACCCACCTGCAGGGCGTAGGCTCGCCCGCCTACATGTCGCCGGAGCAGGTGCAGGACAAGGAGCTGTCGCACCAGACGGACATCTATTCGCTCGGCGTGGTGATGTACCAGTTGCTCACCGGCAAGCTGCCCTTCGTCGCCGTCAACAAGGCGAGCCTGCTCTACCAGATCATCAACATCGCGCCGCTGCCGCCGTCCATGCACCGCACCGACATTCCCCCGGAACTCGACGCCGTGGTCATGCGTGCCCTCACCAAGGACCTGCGCAACCGCCACCAGAGCTGGACCGATTTCAGCCGCGACCTGACGCAGACGTACCGCCACCTGGAGTTGCCGGCGGATTCGATTTCCGACACCGAGAAATTTAACGCCATCAAGGCGCTGCCGTTCTTTTGCGGTTTCCGCGACGTCGAGATCTGGGAGACGGTCCGCATCGCGAGCTTTCGCCGCATTCAGAAGGACAAGACCGTGATCAAAGAGGGCGACGTCGGCGAAAGCTTCTACGTGATCGTGTCCGGAGAAGCGAAGGTCACAAAGAGCGGCAATCCGCTCAACACGCTGGATGCCGGAAACTGCTTCGGCGAAATCCTTTATTTCGAGGAATCGCGTGCGCGGCGGGTCATCACCATCTCCTCGATCACGCCGCTGACGCTGATCGAAATCAAGGCGACGGCCTTGCAGAAGGCGAGCGATGCCTGCCAGAAACAGTTCAACCAGGCCTTCCTGCGCATCCTCATCGATCGCCTGACCTGGGCCAACAGCCGGCTTTCCACGCGCACCTAGGGTGGAAGCCTTCCTCACGTCCACCTTTCTCGTCGCGATAGCGGAAATCGGGGCAACACGCTACAGCTTGTTGCAGAGCAGACTCATGCCTGCGCCAGCCGGCGTGATGTCGGAGCTACAAAACGCAGTTTTGGAGCCAGGCTCCGCGATCGGATGAGCTGATATTGGAAGCCTTCCTGACCTCGACATTCCTTGTGGCCATCGCGGAGATTGGCGACAAAACACAACTCCTGTCATTCGTCCTGGCCGCAAGGCTGCGCAAGCCGTGGCCGATCATTGCCGGCATCCTGGTGGCGACGCTGGCCAATCACGCGGCCGCGGCCTGGGTCGGCAGCCTGCTCTCAGGAATACTCGCGCCCACCACGCTGGCGTGGATCGTCGGCCTGTCCTTCATCGGCTTCGGCCTGTGGGCCCTGCATCCCGATTCACTCGGCGATTCGCCGCGCCTGCACAAATCCGGCGCTTTCGTAACCGCGTTCGTTGCATTTTTTCTGGCGGAAATGGGCGACAAGACCCAGTTCGCG
>CAYODB010000075.1:0-15780 GCA_964402495.1 uncultured Bordetella sp. | reverse complement strand
CCACGCGAACGATGGATGGGCCTGCCGAGGATTTGCTCGCCCAAGCGGCAGCCTTGCCGACCAGCTGTTGGCCGATGACGACGTCGCGAAGGCTGATTTCCTTGAGCACTTTCTGCTGGTCAAACAGGGAAAGCAGGCGCGGTGTGACAACCACTTTGCGCACTTGCAGATAGGGCTTTCTGCCGACTTCGATTCCGCCGATGGTCAGGTGCGGCAGCGGCAGCATATATAGCCGTAACGACGAAATCCGTACCTGATCGTGCAATTGTTCGGATGCGAGACGTTCGATTCCGGGAATGAAATGGCCGAGGGGAACAACTGACGGGAGGACAATCAGAAGGGCAACCGCAATTCCAGCGCGCAGCAGGATTCGCTTGCGGAACTTCATCGAAGTCGAGTCACCTGAGGCCATCGTCGTCGCAGCGTCGATGAGAATTGAGCGGTTCAGGCCCGCGAGGGACAGAGGGACAACGGCTTGAAGGTTTTGGCTCCCCGACCTGGGCTCGAACCAGGGACCTGCGGATTAACAGTCCGTCGCTCTACCAACTGAGCTATCAGGGAACGGAAAGGCGCGTATCATAGCCATTAGCCAGATGACGGTCAACGCGTTCTGACACCGGGATTCTGCGCTGATTCGGAGGGCTATCCCGTTTCGATCCGTGCCAAACCTTCCCCGACTTCAACAGCTCAAAGGTCGGGCGCGCGCTTGTGGAAGTCCGTGGCCAACTGGAATGTCCCGCCGAGCCTTAACAGCAGGGCTTCGTCGAATGGCCGGCCGATGACCTGCATGCCCACCTGCAAGCCATCCGGGTCAAAACCGCAAGGCACGTTCAGCGAAGGCGTGCCGGTGAGGCTCGGGACACCCGTGAACTGCATGATCGCGGACAGCATGTCTTCCTCAACCCCATTTTCGATCACGCCTTTCATCGCCCCTACCTTCGTCGCGGTGAAGGAAAGCGTGGGGCAAATGAACACATCCACTTTCTTGAACGCCCCGAGGAATTCATTTCGCAGCAACCTCCGGTAGCGCTGCGCCTGCAGGTAGTGCGTCGCCAGCAGGAGTTCGCCGATTTCGAGGAGCAAGCACACGTCCGCGCCGTAATCGTCGGGCCGTTCCCGCAGCCAGCGCTGGTGATAGGTGCTGGGCTCGGCGGATTCGATGGTCAGTTGTGCCGAGATGTTGCCGTGGATGTTTTCAATGTTCACGTCGACGACTTCAGCGCCAAGCCCCTGTAGTGTTTTCAGCGCTCCTTTCACCGCGTCGTGCACGGGCGGCTGCAGGTGGTGGAAAAAATACCCGGGCACCACGCCGATTCGCAGGCCCTTGACGCCCGGGATGTATGAATACCGTGGCGGGAACGACCGCCTGGTACTTTGCAGCACTCATTGTCCGGCTGAACTCGTTGGCGTCCCTGATCCAGGCTTCCAGGGTTGCGTTGATGACCGCATCGCGACCCGCCGCCAGCGGCAGTTCCGCATCGCCGGCGAGCAAGCGATCACAGCAGGCGTGACTTCCTTGCGCTTTGCCATACCCTCCTCCGTCTTGACGTGGCCGCCTATGCCGGCGGCTTTGTTATTTCTTTGCCAGGTAATGCTTGCTGACAGCCGCGCCCACGGTGTACTTGGGATCCACCACGTTGCCCAGGCGCACTTTTCCGCACTGGCTGAGCATCATGTACGCGTCCCACTTGTTGAAGCCGTAGTCGCGCTCCATCCACCAGATGAGTTCGCGATAGGCAATGCGCGTCGCATCCTCCAGCGGTCGCGTGCTGCCGATGGCCATGATCACATCCTCGTTCTCCAGGCGCGGCCATTCGATCTTCCATGCCTTGATCAGGTCCACGCGGATGGTGGTCACCGTCGCGTATTCGACCGCCACGCCGCAGATTTCGCCATCGCCCTGGCAGGCATGGGCGTCGCCGATGAACAGGCGGGCGCCCGGCGAGCGTACCGGCAGGTAGGTAATGCTCCCCGGTCCCATGTCCGGCAGGTCCATGTTGCCGCCGTGATTGTCCGGCGTCAGGGAACTGATGGAATCGATTTCCGGCGAGCAGCTCAGCGTTCCAATGTGCGGCTTGTAAGGCAGCGTGACGCGATCGCTCCAGTACACCCATTTCTCGTCGACGTTGATCTTGCGGATGATTTCGGGCAACGGGTCGTTCAGCGTCGCCGTGTAGTACGTTCCGGTGAGCCCGCCGAATTCCGGAATCATGGCGCAGGTTCCACGGGGGTTTTCCCCACGCGGCACCATTGACTCGATGTAGACCGCCACCGCGTCGCCTTTTTCCGCGCCCTCGATCATGATTGGTCCATTCTGCGGATTGAGGAACGGCATGGTGCACTTCTCGGTGACCTTGTCGTGTTCGGATTTGATCGCGCCCTCGAAAGCATCGCGTGTTTCGACGACGATCCGATCGCCCGGCTTCACGTGCATGACGGGTTCCGAATACGGGCCCATCGTGTAGAGATACTTGCCCTGCTTCGCCTCGGTTAGGTGGTGGGTCGTGCCTTCCTTGCGGCCGGCTACGCCACGGGTTTTCATGATCGAATTATCCATCCAGGACATTTTTTCTCCTCCGACTGTTCCGGTTTCAGATAAGTAAATGGCTGCGGACTCTGTCCGCCGTGACCGCCCCCGGTTCGATGCCAGCCACGATACGCCCCTTCTCCATGACATAGCAGCGCTCGCTGATGGCAAGGATCGTATCGAGGTTCTGCTCCACAAACAGGATCGTAGTGCCGAGTTCCTTGCGGATCGATTTCAGCGCCTCGCAGATCATCTGCACGATATTCGGCTGCACGCCCTCCGACGGCTCGTCCAGCAGCATCAGGGCCGGATTGCCGATCAGGACGCGGCCGATGGCGAGTTGCTGCTGCTCGCCGCCGGACATGGTGCCGGCGACCTGGTTGCGCCGTTCCTTCAGGCGCGGGAAGTATTCGTAGACCAGGTCCGGTTTCTTCAGTCCGCGCGGGCCGCCGATGAGTTTTCCCACCTCGAGGTTTTCGGCAACCGTCATGCGTGGAAACACTTCGCGGCCCTGCGGAATGTAACCGATGCCGAGCCGGGCGAGTTCGTCGCTGGACAGCGCGGTGACATCCTGTCCGTTGAGGCGGATCCGGCCGGCCGTGGCCCGCAGCAAGCCGATGAGGCAGCGCATGGTCGTGGTCTTGCCCACGCCGTTTCGGCCTATCAGGCCGACAATCTCCGCCTTCTTGATGTCCATGTCGACCCCCTGCAGGATCGGCGTCGCGCCGTAGTTCGCCCACAGGCCGGAGACTTCGAGTACGGAATCAAGCGACATGCGTTTTCCCGAGATAGATTTCCGCCACGCGCGGATCCGCAATGATCTCGCCGATGGTACCGCGCGCGAATACCTTGCCGAAATGCAGCACGGTCACGCGCTGAGCGATCTGCCTGATGAACGCCATGTCGTGCTCCACCACCAGAACGGTCATGCCCTGGGCGTTCAGCGATTTGATGAGCTCGCCGGTCCGGTAGGTCTCTTCGGTGGACATCCCGGCGGTCGGTTCATCCATCAGCAGCAGGCTCGGCTTGAGCGCGAGGGCCATGCCGATCTCCAGCCACTGCTGCTGGCCGTGCGCCAGGGTGCCTGCCAGCTTGGTGGCGTCGGCGGAAAGGTTGAGCAGCTCCAGCAGTCGATCTTCCTCGCGCGCAAGCTCGGCTTTGGCAACATGGTGCTGCAGGGCGATCTCGATGTTCTGCCGGACCGGCAATTCCTTGAAGACGCTGGGCGTCTGCATCTTGATGCTCATGCCGCGGCGCACCCGCGCCGAAGGCTGCATGCCGGTGATGTTCTCGCCGCGGAATGCGATAGTCCCCGCCGTCGGCGCATAGGTTCCGACGATCAGTTTGAAAAAGGTGCTTTTGCCCGCGCCGTTCGGACCGATCAGGCAATGGATCTCGCCTTCCTCCACCGACAAGTCGACGCCCGAGATGGCGGCAAGTCCGCCGAATGTCTTCGCTACCGCCGTCGCCTTGAGAAACTCGGCCATGGCTCAGGCCTTCTCCGCGGCCGTCTTGCGACGGCTGGCAAAGCGTCCGATCCAGCGGGTTATGCCCAGCACGAAACCCTGCGGCGCGACCAACACGGTTGCGAGCATCATGGCCCCCATGAGCACCAGCGCCGCTTGCTGGCTCTCCACCGTGATCATCTGGAACACGTAAAGGATGAAGAACGCGCCGACGAGCACTGACGTGAGGTCACTCCTGCCGGAAAAGGCGACCCAGACGATCGGCATCGCGGCGGCCGGCAAGCCGATGCTCGATGGGGCGATGAATTGCCCCCAGGACGTATAAATGGCCCCGCTCAGTCCGGCCAGCACCGAGCCGATCACGAACGTGATGAGCTGATATTTGCGCACGTCGTACCCCAGCAACTCGGCGCGTTGCGGATCTTCGCGGATCGCCACCATGACGTTGCCGAAGCGGGAGTTCACCAGCATGCGCAGCCCCAGGTATACGATGACGAGCAGCGCCACCACAAGGTAGTACAGGTAAGTGCCCTCGAAATAGATCTGGCTGCCGCCAAACCAGGGAATGCACAGCGGATCCATGCCCTTCATGCCGTTGAAGCCATTCAGGCGGGCGGAACCGATGCGCCATTCCGGTCCCGCTGTCTGGCCGAGGAAAAAGGCCAGCACCAGAGTTGCCGACAGCGTGACGATGCCGAAGAACACGCCGCCGATGCGTCCCCAGATCATGAAATAGCCCAGGATCACCGCCGCGATCGCCGCGAACGCCAGCGCCAGCACCAGCGCGACGAAGGTCATTCCGCCACCGCCGAAATTGATGGCGAGCACGCCGTAGGAATAACCGCCGATGCCAAAGAAAAAAGTCTGGCCGAAGGAAAGCATGCCCGCGTAGCCCCACAGCAGGCACAGGCCCAGTGCCATGAACACCCAGGCGAGCAGGTAGGCGGAATTGCCGACACTGTACGAATCGGCGAACACCGGATAGACCAGGACGGCGGCCAGCACGAGCAGTGCGCAAATCCAGAAGGCCTTGCCGTTGCCGAGGGTTTGCGGACCGTTGATGAATTTCAGGATTTTTCTTCCTCCGTGGCGGGCAGCCGGTGCGATCGCGTGACATAGCTCGAAATGCCTTCCGGCAGGACGCGAATGATCAGGATGACGGCGATCAGCATACCGATCTGGCCGATGATCTGGCCGCCCCAGGCATTGAGGCCGGAGCGAACGATTGCGAGCAATACGCCAGCCGGCGCCGTACCGAGCAGGACATTGGAGCCGCCGACGACGACAGTCACGAAACTCTCGACGATGAACGTCGCACCCATGGTCGGAATCAGCGTCATTGTGGGGGCATACAACGCGCCGCACAGGCCAGCCAGTCCAGCGCCGATGCCGAAGCTGAGTGCGTAGATCTTTCCGACCTTGACTCCCAACGCCTGCGCGATCGGCGCGTTCTGCATGGTGGCGCGCGCGTAGACGCCGAACTTCGTGCGCATGAACACGACGTAAATGAAAGCAAGTACGCCGATGGCCGCGGCGAACAGTACGAGGCGATAGATCGAGAAGGTGTAATCGCCGACCGTGAAGCTGCCCGGCGGGGTGCCGGGTCCGCTCATCGAGCCGCCGAAGATGAGCAGCATGCCCTGGGTAACGATCAGGCTGAGGCCCCACGTAGCGAGCAGTGAATCCAGCGGGCGCTTGTACAGCTTGCGTACGATGCTCAATTCGACCACCACGCCGATCAGCGCGGCTGCGACCGTGGCCAGCGCCTGGGCGAGGATGAGCGGAAAGCCGGCATTGACCAGGCCGACCGTGACATAGGCCCCGCACATGATGAATTCGCCGTGCGCCATGTTGATGACGCCCATCATGCCGAACACGATGGCCAGCCCCGCGGAAGCGAGGATCAGGAACGCGAACACGTCCGCGAACTGATACAGGAACGAAAAGATTTCAGCCAGCATTCAGGCCCCGCCGCAACCGGTCCAATTCACATCGAATCGAGAAATGCGGCACGCCGGTAGGCGCGCCGCCGTCTAGACTTACTTGCTCGGCAATTCGCTCGGGGTGTACTGCTTCTTGTCGTTCTTCTTGGTCAGGTCGCAACCGATCTCGCCGAGCCAGTAGGGCTGGATGACGCCAAAATCCTTGATAACCTTGACCTTGTGCTTATCGTCGACCGTGACCATGCGCATGCGATGGGACGTGTGCTGGCTCTTCGGATCGATGCAGACCTCGCCCTCCGGCGCCGTGACGCAGGCTTTGCCGGTGGCAATGACCTTGCGAATGTCGGCGAGTTTCGTGGAATTGGCTTTCTCGACGAGCATCTTGTACTGGTAGAGCGCAACGTAGGCGTTGTAACCCATGTCGTTGATGTACTGCTCCTTCGGGAACTTGGCATGCCAGCGCTTCTTGAAGTCTTCGGCTTCCGGCGTGTCGAGTTCTTCGAACCAGTTGGCAACGGCATTCATCCGGTACAACGCCGGCGGCGCGAAGCGCTTGTGCTCGAATCCCAGCATGACCTTGATGGACGACGCCATCGGCAAAGCCAGCTTGGCCGCCGCCGCCTGTTCGAAGAACGAATCCTGGGCGGCGCCGACATTGATGGTCAGCAGCCAGTCAGGCTTGGCCTTCTGGATGTTCTGCACGGTCTGCGCGAATTGCGAAACGCCGAGCGGAATGAACTCCTCGCCCACCACCGTTCCGCCCTGCTCCTTGACCAGCTTGCGATTCCACTCCGCCGAGATCTGGCCGAAGTTGTAGTCGGCGGCAATGGTGTAGACCTTCTTCCCGTATTTTTCAACCATGTACGGAATCAGCGTCGAGAACTGCTGTTCCGGAATCGCGCCATTGCTGATCATGTTGGCGTCGCAAACGCCGCCTTCGTACTGGTTCGTGTAGATGTAGAGCGTATCCGTGCGGTTGACGATCGGACGGACGGCTTCGCGCGACGCGGATGTAATGCCGCCGATGAGCACGTCGACCTTGTCCTTGCTGAGCAAGCGGCGGGCGAATTCCTGGTAGCGCGCGTTGTCGCCCTGCGGATCGAGGTGGATGAGTTCGATCTTGCGGCCCATGATGCCGCCGGCCTTGTTGATTTCCTCCACGGCCAGCAGCGAGCCGTTGAGTTTGGGCTTGCCGAACAGCGCGAGGTCTCCCGAAACATCTTCGAGTAGGCCCACCTTGATCGGGTCGGCTGCGAGTACGACTCCGCCGGCGCCGAGAGACAGCGACAGAGCACTGAAAGATCCAACAAGCATGTTGCGTAATTTCATGGCTGGTCTCCGAATGAATGGATTGTTTTGGCAACTCACGAACCCTGACCTCTAAACCTTCCTCCGCCTTGACTCTCTTATGTTTATAGCTACTTGCTGACTCCTTCCGGACTAAAGTTCAGGATGCCGTTGATGCCAGTCCGTCGCCTGCTGATAGGCCCAGCCCGCGCGGACCAGGAGATCTTCTTCGAAGTGGCGCGCCACGAACTGGAATGCGACAGGCGTGTTCTGCGCGGTGAATCCCGCCGGCAGCGTCATTGTCGGACTGCCGGCTGCGTCGAACGGGCAGGTGAACCGCAGGAGCGCCGAAATGAGTTCGGGATTTTCGCCGAGCGTCGCCATCTGGGCCACGGTGGGTGAAGCCACGCCGGTGGTGGGAATGACCAGCAGGTCGATATCCTCGAACAGCGTCTGCACACGCCCGCGGAAATCATTCCGGCGCAGTATGATTTTCTGGTAGTCGGTTCCGCTCAGGCCGCGACCCAGCTCGATGAGGCCGGCCAGCCCCGGGCCGTATTCGTCCTTTCGCGAGGGGTATGTGCTCTCGTGGGCAACCGCGGTCTCCACGCCGCACAGCGGCACCCAGTCGGCGATGATCTGCTCGGGATCCGGAAACACGACCTCGCGGATATCCCCGCCGAGTTCTGCGACGACTTTCAGCACGCCGTCCATGACCTGCCGGGTCGGTGCGTCCACATTCACCGTGTTCCAGCGAGGATCGACACCGACGCGCAGGCCACGGAGGCCGCGTTTCATCCCCGCAAGATAGTTCGGGACCTGCCTCGGGCTGGCGGTCGGATCGTCCGGGTCCGCCCCGGCGATGGCACCGAGCATCGCACCGGCATCCGCCGCGCTGCGGGTCATCGGACCGATATGGTCGAGCGTCGCGGCAAGTTCGAACACGCCGTAACGGCTGACGCGGCCCCAGGAGGGCTTCAGTCCGGTACACCCGTTCGCCGCGGAAGGAAAACGGATCGAACCGCCCGTGTCCGAGCCGAGCGAGCCGTAGCAGAGGCCTGCCGCCGTCGCGACGCCGGAACCGCTGGAGGAGGCGCCTGACCAGTGGGCCTTGTTCCAGGGATTAACCGGCGGAGTGATTTTCGGATGATGGTCGGCGTAAGCCCCTTCCGTCAGTTGCAGCTTGCCGAGGATCACGGCACCTGCATCGCGCAGCTTGCGCACGACAGTGCCGTCCCTGTCAGGTTTGAAATCCTTGTAGATCGTCATGCCTGCGGCGGTCGGCACGCCCTTGGTCCAGCACAGGTCCTTGACTGCGATCGGCACGCCGTGAAGCGGCCCGCGTATGTTGCCCTTGCCGATCTCGACTTCCGCCTGGCGCGCATCGGCCAGCGCCTGGTCGGCCATCAGGGTGGCGTAGCTTTTCAGCTGACCGTCGATCTTGCCGATGCGGTCCAGTTGCGCGCGCGTGGCCTCGACCGGTGAGATTTCCCTGGACTGGATGCGCCTGCCGATATCGAGCAATTCGAGATAGTGCCAATCGCTACTGGCCATGATTCGGATGCCCTCCCCTGACCGGTATTGCTATTAGGTTCTTCATGCGCAAATTCTTTGCCGTACTCGCGGTTCCGTTGCAGGCCGGGGAAATCCCGGGCAACGTGAGCGCAAGAAGCATGCGCAGCATCGACAATGGCTTTGACTCGATGCACTTCTTGCATGTTCAAGCCGCGTCGCACCATGGAAAGGCTCGCCGTTGCGGGCCTTTGATATGTTGGAACAAGACGGCCGATGAGCACGCAAACCATGCCAGATCGCACCATTGTTATGCCGAGAATAACCATTTATGGGCATGTCTGCATCCCGGGAAACTATTCACCGGTAACTGGATTGCGGAGCCTGGCGCTGTCGTGGGGCATCCATGCCAGCCTTCGCCTCGATCATGGCAGTACAAGGGTCGGGCAAGGGCTCCGCGAGATCAGCCGGGAAGGTGCAACATTGACTTCGGCCCGGGAACCCTCATTTTCAGCGTATTCGCAGCCGCCCGGAGGCATAAGCACGGGTGGTATCATTGCCCCCCTCAAAAACCGTACAGCCATGTCAGTCAACCTCAAAACCCCTGACGAGATCGGGAAAATGCGCACCGCTGGCCGCCTGGCCGCGGAGGTGCTCGACTTCATCGCCCCTCACGTCAAGCCCAATGTCACCACCGACGAGCTCGACGCGCTCTGCCATGACTATATGGTCAACGTGCAGAAGACCATTCCGGCCCCGCTCAACTACGCGCCGCCCGGATACCAGCCCTATCCGAAGTCGATCTGCACCTCGGTCAACCATGTCGTCTGCCACGGCGTGCCCGGCTCCAAGAAGCTCAAAGCCGGCGACGTCATCAACATCGACGTCACCGTTATCAAGGACGGATTCCACGGCGATACGAGCCGCATGTTCTACGTAGGCGAGCCTTCGATCCAGGCCCGCCGCCTGTCCGAGATTACGTACGAATGCATGTGGCGCGGCATCGGCGCAGTCCGGCCGGGGGCGTATCTGGGCGATATCGGCGAAGTCATCCAGTCGCATGCCGAGGAGCATGGCTTCTCGATCGTACGGGAATTCTGCGGCCACGGCATCGGCCGCAAGTTCCACGAGGAACCCCAGGTCCTGCACTATGGCCGTTCCGGCACCGGGCTCAAGCTGCAGGCCGGCATGATCTTCACGGTGGAGCCGATGATCAATGCCGGCAAGGCCGGCATCCGCCAGCTGGGCGATGGCTGGACGGTGGTCACCAAGGACCATTCCCTGTCTGCGCAATGGGAACATACGGTGCTGGTTACCGATGGCGGCTTCGAGGTGCTGACAATGTCGAACGGAGCGCCGACGCCTCCCGTTGTCTCTTCCTGAGCATCCGCGCCGAATGCCGAGCGTCGCTGTCCAGCAAAGCGAGAAGGCCGGCATGATGTCTTCGAAGGTCGCTGCCTGGCGCAAGCAACTTGCCGACGGGCGCGAAGAACTCAAGACCGCATTTCTTCAGGCCGCGGATGTGCGCAAGGCCCTCGAGCACCAGAGCGCCCTGGTCGACCGGACGCTCAAGGCGATCTGGGCCGAAACCGGCCAGTCTGCCAGGCTCGCCCTCGTTGCGGTCGGTGGCTACGGCCGCAACATGCTCTACCCTTATTCCGATGTCGACGTGCTCATCCTGCTTCCGGACCGTGTCGACGACGCCATGCGCGCCCGCGTCGAGGAACTGGTCGGCGTGCTATGGGACATCGGGCTGGAGATCGGGCACAGCGTGCGCAACATCGCCGAGTGCGATGAAGAATCCCGGCGCGACATTACAGTGCAGACCACGCTGCTCGAGTCGCGCCCGGTCGCCGGCAACCGCAGATTGTTCAGCCGTTTTCGCAAGACTATCGAAGGCAGCCTCGACGTCGCCCTTTTCGTCGAGGCGAAACTCCTCGAGCAACAACAGCGCCACACCCGCTTCAACAATACAGCCTACAACCTCGAACCCAACGTCAAGGAAAGCCCCGGCGGATTGCGTGACCTGCAGAACATCCTCTGGATCAGCCGCGCGGCCGGACTCGGCCACCGCTGGAGCGACCTCACGCGCCACAAAATCCTGACGCGGGAAGAAGCCCGGCAGTTGAAGCGCCATGAAACCGTGCTGGCGGAATTGCGCGAACGCCTGCACTACCTGGCATCGCGCCGTGAAGACCGCCTGCTGTTCGATTTCCAGTCTGCGCTGGCGCAGCAATACGGACTTGCGGACACGGCCGCGCGGCGGGCAAGCGAGCAGGTGATGCAGCGTTTTTACACTACCGCAAAGGCCGTCCAGCTTCTCAATACCATCATCCTGCAGAACCTGCGGGTTCGCATTTTTCCGCCCACGGATGCCGAGCCGAAGGTCATCAACGAAAGATTCCGGGTGCGGCACGAATTGCTCGAGGCCTCGTTCGGACTGTTCCGGCGCCAGCCTGCCGCGATTTTCGAAGCCTTCCTGCTGCTGCAGGATCATCCCGAGTTGAAGGGTTTCGCGGTACCGACCATGCGCGCGCTATGGCATGCGCGCGACCTCATCGACCCGGCGTTTCGGCGCGATCCGCAGAACCGGGCGCGCTTCATGGAGATGCTGCGCCGGCCGTCGGGCCTCACTCACACCCTCAGGCGCATGAACCAGTACGGGGTGCTCGGCCGCTACCTGCCCTCTTTCGGCCGTATCGTCGGACGCATGCAGCACGATCTTTTCCATGTCTACACCGTGGACGAACACATACTCATGGTGGTGCGCAATCTGCGGCGCTTCGCAATGCCCGAAATGGCGCACGAATATCCCCTGTGCAGCCGCCTTTTCGCCGAATTCGAACGGGCGCCGGACGTGCTCTACGTTGCCGGCCTGTTCCACGACATCGCGAAAGGCCGCGGCGGTGACCACTCAAAGCTGGGCATGACCGATGCGCGGAAGTTTGCCAGGGAACACGGCCTGTCCACGGAGGACGCCGACCTGGTCACCTGGCTGGTCGAAAATCATCTGATCATGTCCGCGACTGCACAAAAACAGGATCTGTCGGATTCCGATGTCATTGGCGCCTTCGCCGACAGGATGAAAGACGATCGCCATCTTGTCGCGCTGTATCTGCTTACCGTTGCGGACATTCGTGGCACCAGCCCGAAAGTCTGGAATGCCTGGAAAGCGAAGCTGCTGGAGGATCTGTTCCGCGCCACGCGCAGACTGCTCAACCCGGCCGAGGCGCCGGGTGAAAACACGCTGCAGGCACGGCAGGAGCGCGCGCTCGCGAAGCTGCGCGCCTATGCGATTCCCACCGATGCGCACCGTGAACTCTGGAGCAAGCTGGACGATTCCTACTTCCTGCGCCATGACGAGCAGGAGATCGTCTGGCACTCGCGCCTGTTGTATGCGAGGGTGAATACCGGAGATCCCGTGGTGAAAGCACGCCTTTCAACTCTCGGCGAAGGCCTGCAGGTGATGATCTACAGCCACGACGAGAAATCTCTGTTCGCGCGCATTTGCGGTTTCTTCCAGAGCATCAGCTTCAACATCGTCGAAGCCAAGATCTATACGACGCGGCATGGCTATGCGCTGGACAGTTTTCAGGTGATGGATCCTGCAAAGGAGACATCGCACTATCGTGACCTGATGAGCTACATCGAGCACGAGCTTTCGTCCCAACTGCGGGCGCATGCGGCGCTCCCGCCGCCTTCGAAAGGCCGGCCGTCGCGCCAGGTCAAGTACGTGACCATGACGCCGGAAGTGCATATCCGGCCGGACGAGAAAGGCGCCTTCTACTACCTGAGCGTGGTCGCGGGCGACCGTCCGGGACTTTTATACCGCATAGCCCGCGTGCTCGACGCGCATGGCATCAGCCTGTACAACGCCAAGATCAATACACTGGGGGAACGCGCCGAGGATACATTCCTCGTCACCGGCGAGGCGCTGACGGACACCAAGAAAGTCGTGCAACTGGAAGCGGAACTTGTACACGAGCTGCAGCCGCAGTAAAGACGGCGTCAGTCGTCGTTGATTTCCTGGCCGGGAAACAATTCCTCGTTGAAGCCAAAATTGCGCAGGTCGCGAATTCGCATCGGGTAAAGGATACCCTGCAGATGGTCGGTTTCATGCTGGACCACGCGGGCGTGGAATCCCGAAACCGTGCGGTCTATCGGATTGCCGAACTGATCGAATCCGCGGTAACGCAGTTGCACATGGCGGGGCACGATGCCGCGCATGCCCGGCACCGAGAGGCAGCCTTCCCATCCCTCCTCCATTTCCTCCCCAACCGCCTCGAGCACCGGATTGACCAGGACCGTGTAAGGCACCTGCTCCGCGTCTGGATATCGCGGATTGAAGCCGATGCCGAAAATCACCACCTGGAGCTGCACGCCGATCTGGGGTGCCGCGATGCCGGCGCCGTTCTTCGCGCGCATCGTATCGTCCATGTCCTGGATCAGGGCCTGAAGTTCGGGTGTGTCGAACTCTGTTACCGGAGCCGAGCGTTCGATCAGACGCGGGTCGCCCATGCGCAACACCGGTCTAATCATCCTGCTCCACCAGCTTTCCCAGCAGCGCCCGGACTTTGACCATCGAAGATTTCAGGACGGCGTTGATCTGATCGAGGTGAATGCCTTCGCTGCTTTCACCCCGGCCGGCGGCATGGTTGACCACGACCGCGACGGCTGCGTAACGCATGCCGAGTTCCCGCGCGAGGCCTGCTTCGGGCATGCCGGTCATGCCGACCATGTCGGCCCCGTCCCGCTCCAGCCTGTCGATTTCCGCCGCCGACTCCAGACGCGGGCCCTGCGTCGCGGCATAGACCCCGCCGTCGACGATGGGCTGCCCGCTTTTGCCGGCGACCTCCACCAGCCTGCGGCGCAGGATTTCGCAATAGGGATGGGTGAAATCGACATGCGTGACCGGCTCATCGGGGCCGTCAAAATAAGTGTGCTTGCGGCCATAGGTGTAGTCGAGGATCTGTTTTGGAACCACCAGAGATCCCGGTACCAGATCCGAGCGTATGCCCCCCACCGAGGCAACTGAAACCACCTTGCTAGCCCCCTGCGCCTGTAGTGCCCAGACATTGGCCTGGTAGTTCACCGCGTGCGGCGGAATGGTATGGCCGTATCCGTGCCGGGCCAGGAAGATGACGTCGCGTCCGTTCAGTTTTCCGAACGTCAGCGGCCCGGAAGCTTCGCCATAGGGCGTGCGCACCACCTGCCGGTGCGTCAACTCCAGATTCGCGAGCTGCGTCAGCCCGGTACCGCCGATGATTGCAAGCATGGATTCCTTCAGGACTTCAGGGCGTAGATCGCGGGCAGGTTGCGCCAGTACTCGTTCACATCCATGCCGAACCCGAATACATAGCGGTCCGGCACCCGCACGCCGACAAAATCTGCGCTGATGGGTTTTGGGCGGCCGATTTCCTTATCCGCGAAAACGGCACTGTAGAAGTGGCCAACCCCCTCTCCAAGCAGGCGCTCACGGATCGCCGCCAGGGTATTGCCCTCGTCGAGGATGTCGTCGAGCACCAGCACCGTGCGCCCGCGCAGATCGGAGCGTGGCGCCACCTTCCATTCAACCTGTGCGCCGCGTGTCCGGCCGTTGTAACGGCTGACGTGAAGATAGTCGAACTCGAGCGGGAAACGCAGCATCGGCAGCAGATGCCCGGTAAAGACGACCGCGCCGCCCATGACGGGCAGGATCAGCGGATTGGAGTCGGACAGTTTCGCGGTAATTTCCGCGGCCATGCGCTCGAGCGCGGCTTTGACTTTTCCTTCCGGACAAATCAGTTCGGCAGAATCGAGAACGCGACGGGCCTCTTGCTTATCCACCTGTACTCCGCTTTCCAGCCGGTTCATTCAGCGAATCGAGGAACATCGAAAAATCAGCGCCGATCTCCGGGTGACGCATGGCGTACAGCACGTTTGCCTTGAGATATCCCAGCTTCGAGCCGCAGTCGTACCGGATGCCCTGGAACTCATAGGCAAGCGCGCGTTGCTCGCCCAGCAGCGCGGCAATGCCGTCCGTCAACTGGATCTCGCCCCCGGTGCCGGGTTTTACCCGTTCCAGGTGCCCGAATATTTCGGGCGTGAGGATGTAGCGCCCGACGACCGCCAGGGTGGATGGTGCCACTTCCGGTTTGGGTTTTTCCACGATGCCAGTAATGCGATACATGCCGCGTTCACCGGGTTCCGTCTTGACGATGCCGTAACTGGAGGTGTCTTCACGCGGAACGTTCTGCACCGCGAGCAGCGAGCAGCGCTCGCTGGCATACACGTCGACCATCTGCTTCATGACGGGCGGATTGCTGTCAATCAGATCGTCGGCCAGGATGACGGCGAAGGGTTCGTTGCCGACCACCGGCCGCGCGCAGAGGATGGCATGGCCCAGGCCGAGGGCTTCCTGCTGGCGCACGTAAATGCAACTGACATGCTTGGGCAGGACATTCTGCGCCTGCTTCAGCAGGGCCAGCTTGCCATGCGATTCCAGTTCGGCCTCGAGTTCGTAAGCCTTGTCGAAATGGTCTTCGATGGCGCGCTTGTTGCGGCCGGTGATGAACACCATCTGGGTGATGCCGGCGGCGACCGCTTCCTCGACGGCGTACTGGATCAGCGGCTTGTCCACCACCGGCAGCATTTCCTTGGAGCTGGCTTTTGTCGCCGGCAGGAAACGCGTGCCCAGTCCCGCGACGGGAAAAACAGCTTTGGTGATCTTGTTCAAATTTTCTCCTGCGGCACCGGTCGGAGTAAGCCGGTCCAGGTTAGGGTTGAAGTAATTTTAGCAACCCTCGTTCGTCCAGCACAGTGACGCCGAGTTCCCGCGCCTTCTCCAGTTTGCTGCCCGGATCCGCGCCGGCGACAACATAGTCCGTCTTTTTCGACACACTGCCCGCCACCTTACCGCCTTTTGCCTCGATGCGCTCCCTGGCCTCGTCACGCGTGAGATTCGGCAGCGTCCCGGTGACCACGAAGGTCTTGGAGGCCAGCGGCAAGGGTGCGGCCCTTATGACGGCGGTCTCGGACCAGGCTACGCCGACCGCGCGCATCTGGG
>CAYODB010000074.1:10275-15914 GCA_964402495.1 uncultured Bordetella sp. | reverse complement strand
GGACATCGAATGGGCGAAATCGATCTGGGGCGGGCCGCTTGCACTCAAGGGCATCCTCGAGCCCGGTGACGCGAAGGCCGCGATCGAACACGGCGCGGATGCATTGATCGTCTCGAACCACGGCGGCCGCCAGCTCGATGGAGTGCGCTCTGCGATCTCGGCGCTGCCGGGAGTGGTGGACGCCGTAGCGGGACGAGCCGACGTGCTGCTTGACGGCGGCGTTCGCCGCGGCACCGATGTGTTCAAGGCCGTGGCGTTGGGCGCGAAGGCCTGCATGATCGGCCGGCCCTACATGTACGGCCTGGCGTCGAAGGGCCGCGCGGGCGTCGTCCAGGCACTGGAACTGCTGCGCAACGAAATCGACCTTGCCCTCGCCCTCTCAGGCAACACGAAGATTTCGGCGCTCGATCGCTCCTCGATTCTTGCCAGCTTTCCGGGAGAGGCTTCCTCTAGATCATAGCTCTCACCGCAGAGGACGCGGATACCCTACGTGCTATGCACGTAGGGTATCCGCGTCCTCTGCGGTGAGAGCTTTGTTTGGGCGCGGGACTAGCCCGCCATAGCGGGCTTGCGGCCGATCCACGGCTGTGCGGCTTCGAGTTGCGAGCCGAGGCGGATCAGCGTCGCTTCGTCGCCATAGCGTCCGACCAGTTGCACCGAAAGGGGCAGGCCGCCCGTGCTCTGGCCGAGCGGGAGCATGAGTCCCGGCTGTCCGGTGAGGTTGAACCAGACGGTGAACGGCGAGAAGTTGAAGACGCGCCGCCAGTATTCGTCCAGGTCATCCATCATCATGTCCAGCCAGCCGAGCTTCACTGCGGGCGAAGCGAGGCCCGGTGTCAGCAGGACGTCCCATTCAGAATGGAAGGCCGCCATCTGGCGGCCAAGGCGATGCGCGGTTTGCGTGGCACGCACGTAGTCGGCGGCGCTGATCTTCTCTCCCATCTTCGCGGTGAGCCAGGTGATGCGTTCCACCTCGCCTTCGCGTGCCGGCCTGCCGGCCGTCGGGTGGCTGGCGAGATTGACCACGGTGTTCGCCGAGGCGAGCGTGAGAAAGGTCGGCACGATGGCCGCGCCCTCGATTTCGGGATCGCGCTCCTCGACGTGGTGGCCGAGCTCCGTGCAGAGTTTCACGGTCTCGGCAAGCAGGCGCAGGCATTCCGGATCGACCTTGGCGCCATTCAGTGCTTTGGCGGTCCAGGCGATTTTCAGTCTCCCCGGTTTGGTACCGGCTTCCTCCAGATACGGACGCGCAGGCAAGGGTGCGACATAAGGATCGCCGGGACCGGCGCCGCGGGTCGCGTCGAGCAGCGCTGCGGTATCTCGCACCGTGAGGGTGACCGCGTGTTCGGTGGATACCGAGCCAAGTCCTTCGCCGGCGAAGGGTGCGAAGGTATTGCGGCTGCGTGTCGGCTTGAGGCCGACCAGCCCGCAACAGGCGGCAGGCGCGCGGATCGAGCCGAATCCGTCGGAAGCGTGGGCGATCGGCAGCATGCGTGCGCCGACGGCCGCCGCCGCGCCGCCGCTGGAACCGCCGGAAATGTGCGCGGTGTTCCAGGGATTGCGGGTCAGGCCATGCAGTTGTGGTTCGCAGGTCAGCGAAAGGCCGAGCTCGCAGGTGTTGGTGCGGCCGAAGATGACTAGCCCCGCTTTCTTCAGGCGCTTGACGTGTTCGCTGTCGGTGGGTGAGGGCGGCGTGTCCGCAAAAAACTTCGATCCCCGCGTCATGCGCACGCCGGCGATGGGAGAGGTAAGGTCCTTCATCAGGAAGGGCACGCCGCGGAACGGGCCATCCGGCAAGCCGTCGGCGATTGCCTTGCGGCCGTAATCGTAGAGCTTCATGGTCACGGCATTGATTGCCGGGTTGCGCGCTTCGACCCGCTCGATCGCGGCTTCGAGTAACTCTTGCGGCGTCACTTCCCTGCGCCGCACCAGATCGGCCAGGCCCAGTGCGTCGTACTGCTCGTATTCTGCGAATCCGCTCACTATCCTTCCTCCCGGAAGGAAAGATTAAACGGAAAAGGTGAAAGAGGAAAGAAAAGTACTGGGTGCTGCGTGCTGGGAGAAGGACAAAAGCACCGACAGGGCTGGCGAAAAGGCTATTTTTTCAGCGCCGCCTCGATGCCTCCCATCAAGTGCTGTATGCCGAAGGAAACATCGTGGATCCTGCCGTTGATAAAGAAAGCCGGCGTCGCGCGGACTCCGCTGCGGCTGCCGCCTTCGATGTGTTCGCGGATACGCTGGCGGTAGAGCTCGTCTTCCATGTCCGCATCGTAGCGCAGCAGGTCAAGTTCCAGCTTTTCCGCGTAGCTGCGCAGGTGATTCGGTTTCAGGTGGCTTTGGTTGTCGAACAGCAGGTCGTGCATTTGCCAGAACTTGACCTGGCCGCCCGCGGTTTCCGCCGTCTCCGCTGCCAGCAAGGCGTGCGGATGCACCTCCTCGAGCGGAAAGTGACGGAAGACGAAGCGCATGCGGCCCGCGAACCGGTTCAGGGCGAGTTTCACCGCCGGGGCCGCCTGTTTGCAGATCGGGCATTCGAAATCGCCGTATTCGACCACGGTGACGCGGGCATCCGCGGAGCCGAGCACGTGGTCGACGGCGGCGACCGGGACGGAAAGTTCGAATTTGTGAGGCGTATTCATGGGGTTTTCCAAAAGAAGTAACGCTGGAGAGGGCTTTTGGCGGGGGGTCAGTGTGCTCCTGTAACGCGACTGGTCCAAAATTGTGTCTACCGGCTTTCAGAATACCCTGCAGTCCACTGGCTGGCATGGTCGGCTTCGTACTCCCGGCTTGGCCTGGCGACGAGGATAGGAAGCAGCGGTGCAAGGACTGACGGCTGTATTCTCACGGGGCCGCTTGTCGGCGTGGGCGCGGGGGTGGCCTAGAGCGGAGGACTCGGATAACCTTGCCTGTTGAAATCCACGGAAGGCAGGCGCCCGATGATCACCGTACACCACCTCAACAACTCCCGCTCCCAGCGCGTGCTCTGGCTTATGGAAGAACTGGGCGTAGAATACGACATCAGACGCTACCAGCGCGACGCGAAAACCATGCTGGCGCCGCCGGAGTTGCGCAAGGTCCACCCGCTCGGCAAGTCGCCGGTGATCACAGATGGCGACCTGTCGATCGCCGAATCCGGCGCCATCGTCGAATATCTGGTGGAGCGCTTCGGCAACGGCCGGCTGATACCGCCCCCCGGCTCACCGGAAAAGCTGCGTTATACCTACTGGCTGCATTTTGCCGAAGGTTCGGCGATGCCTTTTCTGTTGCTGAAGCTCATCTTCGGACGGATCGTAAAGGGGCCGATGCCGTTCTTCGCCAAGCCGATCGCGAAAGCGATTTCAGCCAAGGTGACGGAATCCTTCATCCAGCCCAATATCGACCGGCAGCTCGACTTCATGGAATCTGAACTCGGCGCGCGCGCCTGGTTCGCCGGCGCCGAATTTACGGCGGCCGACATCCAGATGAGTTTTTCTCTGGAAGCGGCTGCGGCACGCGGCGGCCTGGATTCGCGCCGGCCGCATCTGATGGCGTTCCTGCAGCGTATTCACGAACGGCCGGCCTACAAGCGGGCCATCGAACGGGGTGGCGAGTATCAATTGATGACGTAACAGGCGGTCCTGACCGGGACAAGGCAATGGCGCGAATCGAAACCAGGCTTTCAGGTGGCGCACCGTGGCGATCCGCGGCTGCTGCATGGTTGTTCGTCGCTCTTGTCCTTCCGCAAGGCTTTGCCGCCGACGATTCCCTGAGCTTCGACAGCAAGCGGGTGCTGGACCTGTCCGGTGCGCTGACGGAGCGTTCTCGCCTGAAGTTCACCAAACGGCCGGTAAGCATCGAGACCGTCAACAGGCAAACCGGGTCCGTGGCCTCGGTGCTCGAGAAAACCGAAGTCAGGAGGGGGGATCCCGGCGTCATGGTTGCCGGGGCTTCGAAAAAGGACGAAGCGCGCCGGATATCCGCGCGGCGCGGCAGCGTAAGCCGCAAGGGAAAAATGCTAACCATCGCGTCGCGGGCGGGCGCTTCTTTCCTGTTCCGGGACTGGGTAAAAGCGGCGACGAGCGAAGCCGACGGCGATGAGGAAACCTTCATCTATGCCGGAATGCTGAAGGGGATCGGCTACCACAAGGTCGATGTCCACTTCGGTCACGACTCGCCGGGGACTTTTCTGGTGCATCCCCGCAGCGGCAAGGCCCTGTTCGTGCATGCGGAGGACGACCTGGCCGCACTGTCCCAGGACCAGCGCCGTCTCCTGGTCATCAACAACGGATTGAATCCGCCGTTTGGCCTGGTCCTGGCTTCATTGAGGCCGGATGGCGCAGCCGTGCGGCTGCACTGCCTGAGCGAGGGCGGACAGCGGGTGATTCCCGCCTTCCGCGGCTGGCATACCAACCCGGCGATCGGCTTCGACCTGGTCCTGGTGGTGCGGCAGCCGGGTGACCAGGAGGTCTACGAAGCCATGCCCATGCGCTTCATTTACCTCAATAACGAGTGGCGCGCGCTGGTCCTGGATGCAGAACGCCTGCAACAGGCGACCGGGCTGAACTGCTGGCAATAGCTTCAGGGATATCCGCCGGCATGGCGTCGGCATGGAGCCTTCCTTGTCATGCCTTGCCCGGTTTTCCGCAGGCCTGAATGGGTGGCGGCACCCTGTTGTACGATGGGCTCAACGTCATCAACGAGGGATATCAAAATGGAATACAGGCAGCTCGGTGGATCGGGATTCAAGGTTCCGGCGCTGAGTCTCGGCACGGGGACTTTCGGCGGCGGCAACGAGTTTTTCAGATCCTGGGGCAGCAGCGATGTCGCCGAGGCCACGAGACTGGTCGATATCTGCCTCGAAGCCGGCATGACGATGTTCGATTCAGCCGATGTGTACTCGGGCGGCATGGCGGAGGAAATCCTCGGGCAGGCGATCAAGGGTCGGCGCAACCAGGTGCTCATTTCCACCAAAGGCACTTTTCGCACCGGGCCGGGACCCAATGACCTGGGGTCGTCGCGCTTCCATCTGACTGAAGCCGTCGAAGCGAGCCTGCGGCGGCTGGGAACCGATCACATCGACCTTTATCAGTTGCACGGCTTTGACGCCAGGACACCGATGGAAGAAGCCCTCCTGACCCTCGATAATCTGGTGCGCGCCGGCAAGATTCGTTATATCGGTTGCTCGAATTTTTCCGGCTGGCATCTTATGAAGTCGCTGGCGATTTCGCAGATGCACGGCCTGGAGCGTTATGTCGCCCATCAGGCGTACTACAGCCTGGTGGGGCGCGACTACGAATGGGAACTCATGCCGCTGGCGCTCGACCAGAAAGTCGGCACGGTCATCTGGAGCCCGCTCGGCTGGGGCAAGCTGACCGGCAAGTTGCGGCGGGGACAAGCGCTGCCGGAAACCACCCGGCTGCAAAGCCAGCTCTCCAACGACAAGGGCCCGCCAGTGTCGAACGAGCATGTCTTCAAGGTGGTCGATGCGCTCGACGAAGTTGCCAGGGAAACCGGCAAGACTGTGCCGCAGATTGCGCTCAACTGGTTGCTGCAGCGGCCCACCGTTTCCACAATAATCGTCGGCGCCCGCAACGAAGAGCAATTACGCCAGAATCTCGGTGCGGTCGGCTGGAACCTGACGCCGGCACAGGTCGCGAAGC
>CAYODB010000074.1:0-10265 GCA_964402495.1 uncultured Bordetella sp. | reverse complement strand
CTTGGACGCCGCCAGCGCCGTGCCGCTGACGTATCCGTACTGGCATCAGCGCGGTTTCCCCGAGCTCAATCCGGCGCCGGTGTAATAGGCGGCCGCCGGCTGTTTGCGCACGGCGCTGCGCCAAGCCGGCTGGTCTGCCGGTTCAGACGTCCCAGGGATTCGGCCGGTCGGTCGCGATGCCGTACTTCTCGATCGCGCGGCCGACGATCTTCCTGTCGATCGTGCCTTCATCGGCCAGGGATTTGAGCGCGGCGACGACGATGTGGTTGCGGTCCACCTCGAAAAAATCACGGAGCGCCGCACGGCCGTCGCTGCGGCCGAAGCCGTCCGTGCCAAGGACCGTGTATTTGCGCGGCACCCAGGTGCGGATCATGTCGCCGAGGCTGCGCATGTAGTCGCTCGCCGTGACGACCGGCCCGCAGGTATTTTCCAGGCATTGCTCGACCCAGGACTGCTTCGGCTTCGCATCCGGGTGCAGCCGGTTCCAGCGCTCCACGCCCAACCCATCGCGGCGCAGTTCGGTGAAGCTGGTCACGCTCCAGACGTCCGCGGCTATTTTCCAGTCCGTTTCGAGCAGTTCCGCCGCCGCCAGCACTTCGCGCAGGATCGTGCCCGAGCCCAGCAATTGCAATTGTGGCGTTTCTTTTTTCCCCCGTCCTTCGCCCCTCGTCCCTCGCCCCTCCCGAATTTGATACATCCCTTTGAGGATGCCTTCCTCGGCGCCCTTGGGGAGGGCGGGATGGACGTAGTTCTCGTTCATCACCGTCACGTAATAAAACACGTCTTCCTGGTTTTCCAGCATGCGGCGCATGCCGTCGCGGATGATCACCGTCACTTCATAGCCGAAGGCCGGATCGTAAGCGACGCAGTTCGGCACCGTCGAAAACAGGATGTGGCTGGAACCGTCCTCGTGCTGCAGTCCTTCACCGGACAGCGTGGTGCGGCCGGCGGTGGCGCCGAGGAGGAAGCCGCGCGCGCGCGAATCCGCCGCCGTCCAGACCAGATCTCCGATGCGCTGGAAGCCGAAGCAGGAATAGAAAATATAGAACGGCAGCATCGGCACGCCGTGCGAGCTGTAGGAAGTGGCGGCGGCAATCCAGGACGAGATGGCTCCCGCCTCGGTGATGCCTTCTTCCAGGATCTGCCCGTCCTTCGCTTCCTTGTAGTAAAGCAGTTCGTCCTTGTCTTCCGGTTCGTAGAGCTGCCCGTGCGGCGAGTAGATGGCGACTTGCCGGAACAGCGACTGCATGCCGAAAGTGCGCGCCTCGTCCGCAACGATAGGAACGATGTTCTTTCCAATGGCCTTGTCGCGCAGCAGTTGCGACAGCATGTTCACGAACACCATGGTGGTGGACTGCTCGCGGTCGCCGGAGCCGTCGAGCAGCCTCTGGAAAGATTCCAGTGCCGGCACCGGCAGCGCCGGTCCCTTAGGCATGCGCGCGGGAACGTATCCGCCGAGCGCCTGGCGGCGCGCGTGCAGGTATTTCATCTCCGGGCTGTGGTCCGCCGGCTTGTAGAAACGCAGGTTCTGCACGTCTTCGTTACTCAGCGGCAGCGCAAAGCGGTCGCGGAAAGCAAGCAACGTGTCGTCCTCCAGCTTCTTGGCCTGGTGCGCGGTCATCTTGCCCTGCGCCGCGGTGCCCATGCCGTAGCCCTTCTTGGTCTGGGCGAGGATGACGGTGGGCCGGCCCTTGTGATTGACCGCCGCGTGATAGGCCGCATAGATCTTGATGGGATCGTGGCCTCCGCGGCGCAGGCGGTCGATGTCCTCGTCGGACATGTCGGCGACGAGATTCTGCAGCTCCGGATACTTGCTGAAGAACGCCTCGCGGTTGAAATGGCCGTCGGTGGCGGCATACTTCTGGAATTCGCCGTCCACGGTTTCATGCAGGCGCTTCAGGATCACGTGGTCGCGGTCGCGTGCGAACAGCGGATCCCAGTCGGACCCCCACATCACCTTGAGCACGTTCCAGCCCGCGCCCGCGAACAGCCCCTCGAGTTCCTGGACGATGGAGCCGTTGCCGCGCACCGGCCCGTCGAGGCGCTGCAGGTTGCAGTTCACCACGAAGATGACGTTGTCGAGGCCTTCGCGCGCCGCCAGCGCCAGGCCGGCGATGGATTCGGGCTCATCCATTTCGCCGTCGCCGACGAAGCACCAGACCTTGCGGCCCTTGGTTTCGAGGATGCCGCGATCCTCGAGATAGCGCATGAAGTGCCCCTGGTAGATCGCGGTGATGGAGCCGAGCCCCATGGATCCGGTCGGGAATTGCCAGAAATCCGGCATCAGCCAGGGATGGCAATACGAGGACAGTCCCTTGCCTCCGGTTTCACGGCGGTAGTGGTCGAGCTGCTGCTCGGTGAGCCGGCCTTCCATGTAGGCGCGTGCATAGACGCCGGGCGCCGAGTGCGGCTGGAAATAAATGGCATCGCCGTTCTGGCCAGCGCGGAAGAAATGGTTGTAGCCGACTTCGAACAGGTCGGCCGAGGAAGCGTAAGTGGCGATGTGGCCGCCCAGTTCGGAATTCGCGCGATTGGCGCGTACCACCATGGCCAATGCGTTCCAGCGCACCAGCGCGGAAATGCGGGCTTCGATTTCGGGATTGCCGGGAAACTGCGGTTGATCCGCCAGAGATATCGTGTTTGCGTACGGCGTATTCAGCACTGGCGGCATGGGCACGCGCATCAGTCGTGCGTGGTCCAGCAGTTTTCTAAGGACGAAGGTGGCGCGCTCGGCGCCTTCGTTCTCGACGATCGCATCGAAGGCGTCCAGCCATTCCTTCGTCTCGATGGGATCGAGGTCCTGGGAGATGACGCGCCAGAGGCCGGAAACGCTGATGTCGGAAAGGTCGGTCATGCCGGGAATCTCCTCGCGGGTCGGCGCCGGACTCGAGGGTCTGGTCGCCACTGTTGTTATTGGTGCAGGCCGAATGCTACCGTGAAAGCAAAAGCACGTGGTTTCGTTTACACCTCCAGGAAGGGTGATTTAAGGCACAATATGTCGAATAGACAGTGAAAGAGAAGACGAAATGCCGGAATTTAAGCTTGATTCGATAGACTGGAACATCCTGCAACTGATGCAGGGGGACGCCCGGCTGTCCAACGTGGAACTGGCCAGGGCAGTCGGCCTGTCGCCGTCGCCCTGCCTCAACCGGGTCCGTGCGCTGGAAGATGCCGGGTACATCAGCCGTTATGTCACGCTGCTCGATGCCTTGCGCGTTGGGCTCAAGGTCAGCGTATTCATCCAGGTGACGCTGGAGCGTCAGATCGAGCCCGCGCTCGAGGCTTTCGAAAAAGCGATCCGCGAACGCCCGGAAGTCATGGAGTGCTACCTGATGACCGGCGACGCGGACTATCTGCTGCGAGTGGTGGTGCCGGACATCCAGATGCTGGAAGCCTTCATCGTCAAGTTCCTGACGCGCCTGCCCGGCGTCGGTAATATTCGCTCCAGTTTCGCGCTCAAGCAGGTGAAATATCAGACGGCGCTACCGCTACCGCTCCCGTTACCGGTCGCGAAAGGGACGAGGGGCGAGGGACGAGGGACGAGGGAAAAGAAGCGAAAGACTTGAAGGACTTTACGACAGTCACGAAGTCACGGCAGCACGATAGTCAAGCAATTGCGGGAGTTACGGATGTCTGCTGGAGAATGGACAAAAATTGAACAGGCAGCGCATGCCCGGCTGAGCGCCCCCGGCGTCAGTTCGCTCGATGAGATGCGCAACCGGACCGGGCTGGAGTTCCTGCGCGACATCGCCTCCGGCGTTCTGCCTTTTTTGCCGATCGGCAAAGCGCTGAATTTTTTCCTTCCCGATGCTGACGAGGGACAGGGCAGAATCTTCGGCCCGGACGGAAAGCTTTACGCGCACGGCACCACGACCTGCCTGATTTACCCGATTCCGGAAGCCGCGAAGGATTGACGCGAGGGGTTCCGATGATCCGTCAGTGCGCCGAGCCGGATATCCCGACGATCCACTCGATCATCAACGAATCCGCCCAGGCTTATCGGGGAATCATCCCGGCCGATTGCTGGCATGAACCGTATATGTCGGCGGATGCATTGACACGCGAGATCGGGAGCGGCGTCAGCTTCTGGGGTTGGGAGCAGGGTGGCATGCTTGTCGGCGTGATGGGCATCCAGGATGTCAGGGATGTGACCCTCATACGACATGCCTACGTGAGGACGGCGCAACGGCGCGGGGGTGTCGGTGCACGGCTGCTCGCGCATCTTCGAACGCTCACCCGCAAGCCCCTGCTCATCGGCACCTGGGCAGCGGCGCACTGGGCAATCCGGTTCTACGAAAAACAGGGTTTCCATGTCGTGGCGGGCGAGGAGAAAGAGCGCCTGCTGAGGAAATACTGGTCCATCTCCGAGCGCCAGGTCGAGACTTCCGTGATGCTTGCCGAGCACGACACACCGCGCGACCAAATACCGGCGCACAAGACCTAAGCACAGGCGTGACGGCGATGCGCCGTTCCGGTGCCACCGTCGGCAATGCCTCTTGCGCATCGTGAAATATTCCCCGCCCCCGCTGTTCGCGAGACGCGGCGATCTCTAGCCTTTGCATCGAAATGTGATGGACGAAGGGCGCCGCGAGGCGCCCTTTTTGTCTGTGCATGTAAACTGGCCGGCTGTGAACTCCCGCAAACAGCTGTGTATCCGCAACGCATCGTCTGCCTGACCGAAGAGCCCACCGAGGTGCTTTACGCCCTCGGCGAGGAGAGCCGCATCGTCGGTATCTCCGGTTTCACCGTGCGGCCTCCACGAGCCCGCCGCGAGAAGCCCAAGGTCTCCGCTTTCCTCAGCGCGAAAGTCGACGAGATCATCGCGCTGAAACCCGACCTTGCGATAGGCTTTTCCGATATTCAGGCTGACATTGCCCAGGCGCTGATCAAGCGCGGCGTCGAGGTCTGGATCAGCAACCATCGCTCCGTCGAAGGGATTCTCGGCTACGTGCGGCGCCTGGGTGCGATGGTCGGCGTGGCTGAAAAGGCGGACACGTACGCGCGGAAGCTGGAAGGCCACGTGGCTTCGATTCGCGAAAGCGCACTCAAGCTTCCCAGGAGGCCGCGGGTCTATTTCGAGGAATGGGACGAGCCACAGATCAGTTGCATCCGCTGGGTCAGCGAGCTGGTCGGGATCGCCGGCGGCGACGACATTTTCCCGCAGCGCGCGGCCGCCAGCCTCGCCAAGGACCGCATCCTCGCCGATCCGGCTGAAGTCATCGAACGCGCGCCGGACATCATTTTCGGCTCCTGGTGCGGGAAGAAATTTCGTCCCGAACGCGTAGTGGCACGCAAAGGCTACGATTCGATCCCGGCCGTACGTGACGGGGAGTTGCATGAGGTAAAGTCGCCGATCATCCTGCAGCCGGGACCGGCGGCACTGACGGACGGACTGGATGCGTTGCACGCGGTGATTGCGCGCTGGGCCGAAAAATAAACCTGAAGGAACAGAGATGGATATAAAACAGGGAGCGACACTAAAGCTCACATTCGAAAGCGTGCAGGTCGGGGCGGTTTCCGTGCCCCTGCGCCGGCCGCTGGTGGCAAAAGTCGGCGAGTTCACGCACTGGCCGCTGATCCTGATCGACGTGCAGACAAAGCAAGGCATCGTCGGCCGCGGGTACCTGGAGCCCTATCTGCAAAAAAGCAGCGAGGCCGCTGGCACAAATGATCGGGGACATCGGCGAGGCGATGAAAGGCAAGGTGCTGGCGCCGCTCGATGCCTATCGCGACGCGATGAAGACGTTGCACCTGAACGGCAGGGAAGGCATGACCCTGATCGCGATTGCCGGGCTGGACATGGCAATCTGGGATGCGCTGGCAAAGTCAGCAAACCTGTCGCTGGCGGCCTTTCTCGGCGGGACGCCCGGTCCTGTGCGGGCCTACAACACGAACGGACTCTGGCTGATTCCCGTGGCAAAGCTCGCGCGTGAAGCGGAAGAGCTGGTGGCGGACGGCGGCTTCAAGGCCATCAAGATGCGCCTGGGACGCGCGACCCTGAAGGAAGACATCGCCGCGATCGCAGAAGTCCGCGGGGCCGTCGGCGAAGGCGTGCAACTGATGTGCGACTTCAACCAGGGCCTCGCCTTCGGCGACGCGCTGTTGCGGCTGCACGGCCTCGACGACCAGGGCCTGGTCTGGTTCGAGGAGCCGATCGTTTACGACAATTACGACGGTTGCGCGCAAATCGCACGGGAAATGAAGACGCCGGTGCAGATCGGGGAAAACATCTATGGACCGCGCGAGTTCTACAAGGCGGTGAAAGCCGGTGCGGCGGACCTGTACATGCCGGACCTGATGCGCATCGGCGGCGTGACGGGCTGGATGCGCGCCGCTGCGATCGCGGGTGCCGCGGGCCTGCCGCTTTCGAGCCATCTCTATCCGGCGGTGTCCGCGCAGTTGCTGCGCGTCAGCGAAACGGCCGACTGGCTCGAATGGTCCGGCTGGGCCGAGCCCATGCTTGCGGAACCGTTCCGGGCAAAGGATGGCTTCGTGACCGTGAGCGACAAACCCGGCAGCGGTCTGGAGTGGAACGAAGAAGCGGTGAAGCGTTTCACGCTTTAGCGTGATGCGGACTCAGGTGTACTAATTGCGATTTGACCTGACGGACACTGTCAGGTCTAGAACTTCAAGACCGGCACTCACCGCAGAGGACGCAGAGCGGCTCACGGACACGTTACCGGGAAATCGGCCGATTGCGGGAAGTGCGCCGAAGCGCCGCCTCCCGCCCCGGATGGCTACGCCAACGCCGTGTCGGCGGCGCCCGGAGGGAAGGCCGCAGAGAGAGAACCGATGTGCAATGCCGTTTGGATGGTCCATTGCTCATTGCGCCCAACCGCGCAGCCCGCACCGGGTCGGTCGCCGCCGCATCCAACCCAATTCCTGTTTTTTTCCTCTGCGTTTTTCCTCCGCGTCCTCTGCGTCCTCCGTGGTGAGAGTTGGGTTTCGGGGCGGACACTTGCTATCCGATCAAGTCCCGGCTACTACAACTCAGGTCCGCACGCCCATCCGCCTTTCTTTCGCCCTCACCAGCGCGCTGATGACCTCGTTGTAAGGCGCCGCGATTCCTGCGGCTTTCGCGGCCGGGGGGATGGCGCCGTTGATGGCATCGATTTCCGACATGCGGCCGGCCATGTGATCGAGCAGCATCGACGGACGGGCCTTGGGAATCTTCATGCCGAAGGCGTGCGCGTAGGCAACCGGATCGTTGAAGTCGAGTTTGATGCCACGCGCCTTTGCCACGTTGTACGCCTCGGTCGCGCAGCCCGAAGCCACTTTCCAGGTATGTGGATCCTCGATGACCTCGATGATGGTGCGCTCGGTCACCGAGCAGGTACCGGAAAAGCAGACGTTGCAGATCAGCTTTTCCCAGACCAGTTGGTCGATGTCGTCGAAGCACTTGACGCGAAAGCCGCCCGATTCCCAGACTTCCGCCACTTTCTCAAGGCGAGGGGAAACCGGACCGCTCAGTTCGCCGAGGCGCACCAGTTCCCAGCCGTTGTGATGCGCGTGTCCCGGTGCTTTCATCGAGGCGCCGAATCCGCCGACCACGCCAACCATCACGCGCTCGCGACCCAGCACCTTTGCCGCGGTGTCGGGTCCGCCCAGGCCGTTCTGGATCGACAGCACGACGGTATCGGGACGCAACAGCGGCCGCATGGATTGCGCCGCTTTTTCGACGTGCATCGCCTTGGTCGCGAGGATCGCCAGGTCGCAGGGCCCCGCATCGGCGGCATTGGTCGTCGCGTGCAGTTTCACGGTGCGGTCGCCGGACGCGCCCTCGAGCCGCAAGCCATTCTTCTGCATGGCATCGACGTGCGCCTGCCAGGTCTCGATCGCCCAGACTTCATGGCCCGCATCCGCGAGCAGCGCCGCATAGACGCTGCCCATTGCACCGCATCCCACGACTGCTATTTTCACTTTGTCTCCGCTTCGGGAAGCATTGCCGGGTCCCGCGCCAGAAAGACTAGCGTTTCTGCGCGGCATCCCTGGCCCGCGCGTTCATGAGGGTCACGACTGTCACCACTTCATGCGTGAATGTTTCGGAGAATGAAAGCGGATATCCCGCTTCGCGCAGTGCCCATTTGATCCGGTTGCCGAGCAGGGCCCGCTGGTAGATGTTAAGGATGTTCTCCCGCCCGAAAGCCTCCACGCGCAGGAACAGGCTGCCATGCACTTTCATCAGGCGCTGGGTGGCCTTTTTCCCGTCTTTATCCAGCCCGGTCGGCGGGTAGCGCTTGATGAGCTCCCCGGCCAGCCAGCCGGAGAATTTGTCGATTTCCCTGGAACTGAACCATTTCCACATTCTCAGACTCCCGGTTGTTCGCACCATGATTGCCACATGCGGCGATACGCCGCTTCGACATCGCGGGCAAATTGTTTCCTGTCCATGAGCGGGGATCCTAGCATCCGGGACCGCAGCGATCGCCGCAATTCTGCAATTGTGGAAGCATCGGCAGAGAATGCTACGGCCCGTCGTACATAATCCTGTTCCGATCTGGCGACCCAATCGTCCAGTCCGAGGTTGACCAGCACGCTGCTCGCGCTGCGCGACCAGGATTTGACGCCTGGAAGCGTGATGACGGGAACGCCCATCCAGAGCGCATCGCAGGTCGTCGTGCCGCCGCTGAACGGCATGGTGTCCAGGGCGATATCCACTTTTCCGAACAGGCGGAAGTATTCCTCCGGTGCCATATAAGGAAATATGGTGATCCGCCCGCGGGCCACGCCGGACTGCTCCAGGTCCCGGTGGAAATTCTCGCGCGCCTGCTCGTCCGTCATTCCGGCAACGAGCAGGCGCGATTCCGGCAATTTGCGCAGGATTTCGCTCCATAGCCGGCGCACGCCGCCGGTGATTTTCATGCCATGGTTGAACGAGCCGAAGGTTACGGTCCCGTTTTTGCGCACCGGGGCTTCCTGTTCCAGGTCCACTTCGACGTACGGACGATAGCACCACTGGCTATTCGGGAGCCGGACCAGTTTTTCGGTGTGATACCGATCGGTAAGGTCCGGGGGGTCGCAATAGTCGTCCGTGAGGCGGTACTGCATGCGCGTCATGCCCGTGGTATTCAGGTAGCCAAGCCAGCTCGCCTGGATGGGGGCGGGAGCTTGCGCAAAGACCTCGAGGTTCGACACGCTGGAATGGCCGGTGAGGTCGATCAGGATGTCTATGTGGTCGTTATGGATCAGGTCGGCAAGCTGTTCGGAATTCATCCGGCCCGCGTCACGCCACACATCGGACTGTGTCCGCACACGCGCAGTCATGTCGTCCGAGGTATCGCCGGTCGAATAGCAATGAATTTCAATGGCGGACCGGTCGCGTTCCTCGAGCAGGGGCAGCAGGAACTGGGGCACCACGTGGCGCTTGAGGTCGGATGAGACATAGCCGACGCGAAGACGCCTGCCGGGGTCGCGGGAATTTTCCCGGAACGCAAACCGCGCAGGCTTGTGCTGTTCGAGCCGTTTCCCGTAGCTGGCATGCCGCTGGAAAAGCTCATCGGCTGAAACCTCTTCCACGCAGTTCAATGCAAACAGTTCGGCGGATTCCAGCTCGAACGCGTCCGGACAACGCTTCCGGCCCTCGGCCAGGATGGCCAGCGCATCCTGCACCCGGCATTGCGCAACCAGCGTTGCGCCAAGCATCTGGTAAGCCGATGCGAAGGCGGGATCGATGGCGATCATTTTCCGGAACACGACCTCCGCGTCTGCATTCCTGTTCTGCCTCTTGCGAATCAAGCCATAGTTGAACAGCAGCTCAGGCCAGTCGGGCCGCAACCTGAGTGCCGCTTCGGCAGCGTTGGCCGCCGCGTCCAAACGTCCCCCGGTCGTGTGCAGGTTGACCATTGCTGCGAGCGTGTCGATGGAATCGGGCTTGATTCGCAGCGCCTGCTCGAAATACCTTTGTGCATCGGCATGCTGCCCCGCCTGGACAAACAGGTTCGCAAGCTTGTAGTTCGCACCGAAGTCGCCGGGCTGAAGGGTCGCAGCCTTTCGCAAGGCGGATCTCGCGTCGTCACGGCGGCCCAGTTTCAGGAGCAGGTCGGCATAGTTGCCAAGGGCACCGAAATAATCCGGACGATCACGCAGGGCGGCTTCGAGTTCTGCGGCCGCCGCCGCAAGATCGCCACCCCGCTCGAGCAGCATTGACAGGACCACACGGGCTTCGGGGAAACCGGGGTTGCTCTGCACGGCCAGTTTCAGCAAAGGCTCCGCCCGAACCAGGTCATTCCGGGAAAAGAAGTGCCTTCCCAGGTTGTAGTTCGCGT
>CAYODB010000073.1:0-16298 GCA_964402495.1 uncultured Bordetella sp. | reverse complement strand
CGCTGAACCGGCGAGGCCGGGTTCACATCGCAAAGCGATCGTTTTCGCGAGGTAGTTCCCTCAAAAATGGCCCGGCGCAAGAACCTGTTTCTTCCCCAGCCCACGTGGACATTCGGGCGCCTGCTGCGCGCTGTCTTCGTGATCGGACTTGTCGCCGTTCTGTGTGGCGTCGGCTGGCTCGCCTATTTCGCCCTCACGCCCATCGAAGTGCCGCCCGATTCGCGCCAATTCAACGTCGGCCAGGGCAAGAGCCTTAAGGCGGTTGCGGAGCAGTTCGCACGGACTGGGCTGATTTCCGAACGTTGGAGCTTCATCATCCTGGCCCGAGGCCTTGGCGTCGCGGAGGAGGTCAAGGCCGGCAGCTACGAGGTAGCGAAACGCGTCACGCCCCAACGCCTGCTCGACAAGATCGTTCGCGGTGAATTCACCCAGGCCGAGATCCGGTTTACCGAAGGATGGACTGTCCGTCAGATCCGGGCCGTCCTGAATCAGCACCCCGCGGTCAAGCACGAAACCACCGCACTGACCGATGCCGAAATCCTGGAGCGCATTGGCTCGACGGAAAAGTCCCTGGAAGGCTGGATTTTTCCGGACACCTATCGTTTTGCCGCGGGCACCAGCGACCTGACGCTGCTGCGCCAGGCGTACCAGAAAATGCAGGCGACGCTGACGGAACACTGGGAGCAGCGTGCAAAGAACCAGCCGCTGCGCAATGCTTACGAAGCCTTGATCCTGGCCTCCATCGTCGAAAAGGAAACTGGACGCAACGATGAACGGGAACTGGTTGCAGCCGTGTTCGTCAATCGTCTCAAACGCGGCATGCGCCTGCAGACCGACCCTTCGATCATCTACGGGTTGGGTGAAACTTTTGATGGCAACCTGACGCGCCGGCACCTGGCAACCGACGGTGTTTTCAACACCTATATGCGCGCCGGTCTGCCGCCGACTCCGATTGCGATGCCGGGCGATGCATCGATACGGGCCACTTTGAATCCCGCTCAGACATCGGTTCTCTATTTCGTTTCGCGCGGCGATGGCAGCCATCAGTTCTCGTCGACGCTGATAGAGCATAATCAGGCGGTGAACAAGTACCAGAGATCGAGATCGCGATCCCAATGACGCGAGGAAGATTTATCACTTTTGAAGGCATCGATGGGGCAGGGAAGAGCACGCATCTGGCCTGGGCACAGCAATTACTGCAGGGCATGCAAATCAAACACGTCGTGACCCGCGAACCGGGCGGCACCCCGCTCGGTGAACAGTTGCGGGAATTGCTGCTCGGATCCGGCCAGCCGATTCATTCGGAAACCGAAGCCTTGATGATATTCGCGGCACGCCGCCAGCATCTGGAAGAGGTGATTCAGCCTGCTTTACAGCGTGGCGACTGGGTGCTGTGCGACCGCTTCACGGACGCAAGCTTCGCTTATCAGGGCGGCGGCCGCGGTGTGCCCAAGGGCAAGCTGGAAGCGCTGGAGACCTGGACGCATCCGCACCTGCAACCGGATCTGACGCTGTTTTTCGACGTCAGCGCGGAAGTCGGGCGCGAGCGTGTTGCCCGGATCAAATCGCCGGATCGTTTCGAGCGCGAAGGCGTGGCCTTCTTTGCGCGGGTGCGGGATGCCTATGTGGATCGCATGCGGGCGGCCCCACAGCGCATTACCCGGATCGATGGCGATAAGTCCATCGCGGAAATCCGGACGGAAGTCGAAGAACGTCTGTCGCAGCTATGGAAGAAATAGGGTTTCCCTGGATCGCAGCGCCACTGGCGCGTCTTCCCGCAAGAATCGCTGACCTGCCCGCTGCGCTGCTGTTGAGCGGACAGCCGGGACTTGGCAAAAGGACGACGGCGCTATTCCTGGCCAGGGCCATTCTTTGCGAGTCGCCGCGCGATGGCCTTGGCGCATGCGGAAGGTGCGCGTCATGTCACCTGATTGCCGCGGGCAATCATCCGGACCTGCGGCTGGTCGAACTGGCCACCGAGGAAAGTCAGCCTGGTGAGGGTGACGAGGCTGCCTCCGCTACCAAGAAGCCAAGCAAGCAGATTTCCGTGGACCGCATCCGTTCGCTCGGCGAATTCGTCACGACGACCGCCTATCGCGGGCGCGCCAAAGTTATCCTGATTGCGCCGGCTGAATCCATGCATCCCGCCGCCGCGAATGCCGTGCTCAAGATCCTCGAGGAACCTCCAGGAAATACTTATTTCCTGCTGGTCAGTCATCAGCCGGATCGCCTGCTTCCGACCATTCGAAGCCGCTGCTTCCAGGTGCCCTTTGCTCTCCCGGCGCCTGACGTCGCATTGGACTGGTTGAAGGGCAGGGGCGTGGAGCAACCGGAACTGGCATTGGCGCAGGGTGGTTATGCGCCGCTGGCAGCGGTCGAAAAAGCTGAAACGCCCGAGTATTGGACTCAACGCCAGTTGCTGCTCGAAGTCATGGCGCGGCCGGGGTTCAATCCGCTCATTGCGGCGGAGCGCGCCGAACCGATCGAAGGTCCCGTACTGGCGGGCTTGCTGCAGCAATGGGCTTATGACATCGCAGTGATCAAGTCCGGAGGCAAGGTTCGCTATCACCTGGATTACCGGAGCGCCTTGGAGAAGCTGGCTGGAGTGGCAAGGCCGGAAGCCTTGATGGCCTGGTACGACACCGTGATCCAATATGGCCGCGTTTCCCAGCATCCCTTGAACAAGCGCCTTGCCGTCGAAAGCGTGCTCTACGGTTACCCGGGACTGCATTGAAATATCATGAAATTACTTTATATTATCGCGTCACCTCATTGATAGTTAGATAATTTTGTTCATCGATTCTCACTGCCACATCAATTTTCCCGAGCTCATTGCCGACATTGACGGCGTTCTTGGCGCGATGAAAGCCAACGCCGTGAGTCACGCCCTCTGTGTGTCGGTCACCCTCGAGGCTTTCCCCGAGGTTCTGGGTCTGGCAGAGCGCTTTTCGAGTGTATTCGCCTCGGCCGGCGTGCATCCGGACACGGAAGTCGGCGAGGATCCGGATGTGGATCGGCTGGTCGCTTTGGCCGGCCATCCACGCGTGGTCGCTGTCGGCGAAACCGGGCTGGATTACTACCGGCTCCAGGGAGATCTGGAATGGCAGCGAGAACGCTTTCGCCGGCATATCCAGGCCGCCAGGGTAATTGGCAAGCCGCTGATCATCCATACCCGGGAGGCCGCCGAAGACACGCTGCGGCTCATGCGGGAGGAAAAGGCATCGGAAATCGGCGGCGTCATGCATTGCTTTACCGAGACCGCCGAGGTGGCCCAGGCCGCCATGGACATGAACTTCCTGATCTCGTTCTCGGGGATCGTGACTTTCAAGAATGCGCTCGGCCTGAAAGACGTGGCCAGGATGGTTCCGCTGGATCGCATGCTCATCGAAACGGACTCGCCGTATCTCGCGCCCGTGCCTTACCGCGGCAAGACCAACCAACCCGCGTACGTGCGCTTCGTCGCTGAGGAAATCGGCAAACTGAAAGGCATATCGACGGAAGCCGTGGCTCAGGCAACTACCGATAACTTCTTCAGGCTCTTCAAATCAGCCGCTTGAACTGGATTTGCGGTCTTGGTGGCTGGGCTTCGGGCCCTATCAATGCACGTATAATCAATATTATGTTAAATTTCATGCAAAATGCGTTCAGCCAATCAATCCGAGGCTCCCAGGCAAGGCTCTCGCCCCTTGGATCCTCGAAAAGCCCACGCCCAACTTAACGAGGTCTCGAGCTGCGTTTGGGCAAGAACTCCGGATGGTGCGCCAGCTATCTGGCTTTTTTAGAACTGCGCTGCCTCAGCCGCTCGAAGCAGCAAACAGCCGCTGCAGCGGCCACGTTGAGTGACTCGACCTTCCCAGCCATGGGGATGTGGACGAGCTGGGTGGCCAGTGCCTGGCCTTCGGCTCCCAGGCCCCTGCCCTCGCTGCCGAAAATCAGCGCGACAGGGCCGGTCAGGTCGATGTCGTGGATCGACTGGTCGGCGTAGGGACTGGTGGCGATGACGCTGCCCCTGAAGCTGGCAAGCGCCGTCGTCAAGTCGACGCGTTCGCGCACCGGCAGGACAAATTGCGCTCCCATGCCGCCGCGAAGGGATTTCGGGGACCACACGTCGGCACAGCCTTTGGTCAGATGCGCGGAAGTCGCTCCGGCCGCAGCAGCGGTGCGTAGCAGTCCGCCGAGATTGCCCGGATCCTGGACGCCATCGATCAGGACCCGGAAATCATCTTTGGGTCGGGAAGCGACATGCGGGATGGGCGCGATCGCAGTGACGCCCTCCGGCGTTTCCACCTGGGTGATTTCGGCGAAAAGATCGTCCGCGAGCAAAAAGACGTTACGCGTCTTTGCGGCCTCGATCAGTTCCCGGACTTCGCTCCGTCCTGAACCTGCCTCACTCAACAGAAGCAGTACGTCGTCGAATCCGGATTGGTCTGTGTAAGCGCGAATCAGGCGGGTGCCATCAAGCAGCAACTTCCCGTTCTTGCTGCGTTCCCGCGCGGACTCGGCCAGTTTGCGCGCCAGCTTGAAATGCGCGTTCTGGTGCGAAGTGAGGCGTTGCATGGGGAGGGGTTTTTGAAGTTGGGAGGATTGAATTGATTGGTGCCCGGAGCCGGAATCGAACCGGCATGGGCTTTTAAGGCCCGAGGGATTTTAAGTCCCTTGTGTCTACCAATTTCACCATCCGGGCGACAAGCGGGATTTTACGTAGTTGTTGGGGACGGAGCCCAAGTGACGATGACACGAGGGACTGCGTCCCTCGCCGGATCTCCGACTCATCGATCCGGCCTACCAATTTCACCATCCGGGTATAAGCATGGATTCTACGGAAGTTGGAGGCGGGAGTCGGAATCGAACCGGCGTACACGGCTTTGCAGGCCGCTGCATGACCACTCTGCCATCCCGCCAGGAATGGGCGCGCCTGATACGGCAGCGCTGAAAGATCAATCCTTTGCGCAACCAGGATCGAACGTCTGCGCAAAGCCTACAAATTAAATTAAAAAAGGGAAAACGGTGCTGGACGTTTTCCCTCTGGGAATCTGGAGCGGGAAAGGAGGCTCGAACTCCCGACCTCAACCTTGGCAAGGTTGCGCTCTACCAACTGAGCTATTCCCGCAAAAAACAGAGTGTGCATTATAGGGCGGAAGGTCTGTTTGTCAAGAATCCGCCCTTCGAAAAGCCCTTTCTAATCATGATCCCTCAACTCGGGCCAGGCCATCTTGAGGTAGTAAGCCATGGACCAGAGCGTGAGAATCGCGGCGAGCCAGATCAGGAAAGTGCCGATGGCGTACATGCTCAATCCGAGCAGCTCACCGCGGTATAGCAGCATGATGATCGCGGTCATTTGAGCCACCGTTTTCACCTTGCCTATGAATGACACTGCGACGCTCTTGCTGCGGCCGAGACGCGCCATCCACTCTCTCAATGCGGAGATGGCGATCTCGCGGCCGATGATGATGACCGCGATGAAGCCCTCCAGGTCTTCAGACTGGACCAGCATTATCAGGGCTGTTGCCACCATGAGCTTGTCGGCGACGGGGTCGAGGAAAGCGCCGAATGCGGAGCCCTGGTTCAAGGCGCGCGCGAGATAGCCATCGAGCCAGTCGGTAATCGCCGCGAATGAGAAAATCACCGTCGCGGCGAGATTCTTGTTGTGGTCAGCGATCCAGTCGTGCGGAGCGTAAAACACCGCCACCAGCAGCGGGATCATCAGGATACGCAGCCAGGTGAGCAGATTGGGCAGGTTCAGCGGCATGAGGGCTTCAGTGTAACTGCTGGTAGATTCTTTCAGCGAGTTCACGGCTGATGCCATCGACCTGTGCGAGCTCGTCGATGCTCGCCGAAGCGACGCCTTTGAGGCCGCCGAAGCGCGACAGCAGGCGCTGGCGGCGCTTGCTCCCGATGCCGGGAATTTCCTCAAGGCTCGAACGCGAACGTACCTTGGCGCGCCTGTTTCGGTGTCCCGAAATGGCGAAGCGATGGGCCTCGTCGCGGATCTGCTGGATGAGATGCAGCCCCGGATGATCTGTCGGCAGCTTCAGGGCGTCCAGGCGCCCCGGGAAGATCAGTTGCTCCAGTCCTGCCTTGCGCTCCTCGCCTTTTGCCACGCCGATCATCGGCAGGTCGCTTAACCCCAGTTCGCCCAGCACCTGAAAAGCGGCACTCACCTGCCCTTTTCCGCCGTCGATCAGGATGAGATCGGGCAGCTTGCCTTCGCCCTCGACGATCTTGCGATAACGCCGGTCGAGTACCTGGCGCATGGCGCCATAGTCGTCTCCCGGTTCGACGCCCGTTATGTTGTAGCGGCGGTACTCGCTGGATTGCATCGCTGCGTGGTCGTACACCACGCAGGAAGCGACCGTCGCCTCGCCCATGGTGTGGCTGATGTCGAAGCACTCGATGCGCTGGGCGGTATCGGGCAGTCCCAGCGCCTGTTGCAGCGCCGTGAGTCGGGCTTCCTGGGTGGCATGTGCCGCGATACGCTGCGCGATCGCCAGTTCGGCGTTCTTCTCCGCCATCTTCAGCCAGACCCGGCGCTCGCCGATCGGGTTGGCGTTGATAAGCACTTTGTTTCCGGATTGCTGGGAGAGCAGTTCCTCCAGCGCCTGCGCATCGACAGGACGGTTGATGATGATCGCGGGCGGCACATCACGGCCGACGTAGTGCTGCCCCAGGAAAGCTTCCAGGGCCTGCTGTTCGTCATGATCCTGGGCGTTCTGCGGGAAGAAGCTGCGGTCGCCGCGATGCATCCCGCCCCTGACCATGACCAGATTCACACAGAGCACCCCGCCACTGCTGGCAAGGGCAACGATGTCCGCGTCCACGCCGCGGCCGCTCGATACAAACTGGGTTTCGCGCACCTTGGACAGCGAGCGGATCTGGTCGCGGTAGGCCGCCGCCTGTTCGTAGGCATGTTCCTCGGCCGCTGAACGCATGCGCGCCTCCAGCAACTGCACGGCTTCGTCTTCCCTTCCCTGCAGAAAAAGTTCAGCGCTCCGGACGTCCGCGGCGTATTCCTCCTCGCCGATCAGGCCCACGCAGGGGCCGGTGCAGCGGCGGATCTGGTACAGCAGGCAGGGCCGCGAACGGTTGCTGAAAACCGTGTCCTCGCAGGTGCGAATGCGGAACACCTTCTGCATGAGGTGGATGCTCTCGCGCACTGCACCGGCGTTGGGAAAGGGGCCGAAGTAGTGATGGGCCTTGTCCAGGCTGCCTCGATGAAAGCCCAGGCGCGGAAACCTGTCCCCGGTCACAACGATGTAAGGATATGATTTATCATCACGATACAATATGTTGTAGCGCGGACTTAAACTTTTAATGAAGTTGTTTTCCAGCAGTAACGCCTCGGCCTCTGAGCGTGTGACCGTGGTTTCAAGGCCGCCGACCTGGTTCATCATCAGTTGGATGCGGGGCGAGAGGGAACCCGCCTTCTGGAAGTATGAGGCGACCCGCTTTTTCAGGTCCCGTGCCTTACCGACGTAAAGGACTTCCCCACCCGCGTTGAGCATGCGGTAGACCCCGGGCATGTTGGGCAGGTTGGCCAGGACTTCCGCGGGATCGAATGCCGGTTTGTCGCCCTGCGCAGGCTCAGTCGTTTTCATTGAGCCGCCGGCCGGCAATGCGCGCGTTTGAATCGGGCATCAGGATCGCTTCTGGAGATAGTGCCCGATAAGCCTGAAAACCTGCTCGAACATGGCTTCGGTCAGGCGTCGGGTCTGGGTATTGTATCGGCTGCAATGGTAGCTATCGAACAGCATCAGGCCGTTGCCAAGTCGGTGCTGCGCGGCATGGGCGAACTTGTACGCGCTGGCCTTCTCGCCACATGCCGTCAGCACGGCTTTGTGGGCAATGCCCCCGAGGGCCAGCAAGACGGTGTCCTTTTCAAGATCGCGCAGCTCCGCAGCCAGGTAACCATTGCAGCGTAGGACCTCGTCCCCCGTCGGTTTGTTTTCCGGCGGCAGGCAGCGCACGGCATTGGTGATGCGGCAACCGGTCAGTTCCAGGCCGTCATCGACGCTTACCGATTCCGGGTGGCTGGCAAATCCGAACTTGTGCAGGGTCTTGTAGAGCAGAATGCCGGCGAAGTCGCCGGTGAAGGGCCGTCCGGTTCGGTTCGCGCCGTGCATGCCGGGCGCCAGTCCCACGATCAGCAGGCGCGGAGCAGCATCCCCAAAAGGCGGGACCGGCCTGGCGAAATAGCCAGGATGCCGGGCGCGGACGTCGTCGAGGAATTTCGCCAGCCGCGGGCAATCGCGGCAACTGGTCGAAAACTTCTTGCCGGCGGGTGAGGCGGCAGCCACTCCCTTAGTCATGCTTGCTGTGCGGCTCCTGCGGCACGATTCGCACCCTCGCCCGGTAACCCGCATTGATGCCGCCCGTCTGTTCCGGCTGCAGGGTGACGTGAGTGACCTCGAACCTGCTTTGTAGCATACGCCTCGCCGACTCCAGCAGCATCGGCCAGCGCGCCAGGTCATCAAGCTCCACGTGCGCCGACAAAGTCGCCTGGCCGGAGGAAATCGTCCAGACGTGCAGGTCGTGAACCGCACGCACGCCTTCGAGGTTTTTCAGGGCGGTGCTGATTTCCTCGAGGCGCACGCCGGAAGGAACACCCTCCATGAGAACGTGCAGCGTATCGCGCAGCAGCCGTATGGTAGATACCAGGATGAGCACTGCAATGACCAGGGACAGCAGCGGATCGACCGGCTGCCAACCCGTGAAATAAATCACCGCGCCCGCCGTGATGGCTGCGACGGATCCGACCAGGTCGCCGACGACATGCAGCATGGCGGCACGGGTATTCAGGTCCTGGGCGTCGCGACCTATGAGGAAGGCAACGATCAGATTGAGCACCAGACCGATGAAGGCCACCAGCATCACGCCCAGTCCCCCGACCGGTTGCGGATTCAGCAATCGGCCGACCGCTTCCACTGCAATGAATATGACGACGAGCAACAACGCCAGGCTGTTCACGAACGCGGCAACGACCTCCGCGCGCGCGAAGCCGTAAGAATGCCGTTTTCCCGCGGGGCGCGCCCCCAGCCAGGCTGCAAAAGCCGCCAGGCCCAGTGCCAAGGCATCCGATAGCATGTGGCCGGCATCGCTCATGAGAGCCAGCGAGCCCAGCATCGCTCCGCCGACGGCTTCTACGATTGCATAGCCGAGGGTGATCGCAAGCGCGATCAGCAGGAGGTTGCCGTCCCGCGCGCGGTGCGCATGATCGCGATGCTGGTGCGCGTGACTATCCACGTTCACCGACAGGGGGAGTTCCCGCCAGGTTCAGATCGCCGCTGCCCACGCCGATTGCCGCGATCGCCTTGACGGCTTTTGCATAGGCATCGGTTGCCCGCAGCGCGACCCGTGTCGGAGCCTGCGCATGGCCGTGCAACCGTGCCAGTCTTGCCAAGCCGATGGGCGAAGGTTTGCGTTGCAGGCCCGCAAGCAGTTCGTCTGCGGCGGCAGGGTTGTTGCAGACCAGGACCATGTCGCAGCCCGCGTCGATCGCAGCGTCACCGCGCTCGACGATGGTCCCGGCCACGCGCGCCCCTTCCATGCTCAGGTCGTCGCTGAATATGACGCCGTGGAACTGCATGCGGTTGCGCAGGATATCGGCCAGCCAGATCCTGGAAAACCCGGCGGGCTTATCGTCGATTTTAGGATAGATGACGTGCGCCGGCATGATCCCGGCGAGGTCGCGACGGATCATGTGCTCGAATGGAACCAGGTCGGCAAGTTCGATCTCGGCGTAGCCGCGGTTGTCCACCGGAAGGTCCGTGTGGGAATCGGCCGCGACGTATCCATGCCCGGGGAAATGCTTGCCCACTGCGGCCATGCCGCCCTGGCGCAAGCCCTCCATCAGTCCCAACGCCAGTTCCGAAACCGCCTGCGGCTGCGAATGGAAAGCACGATTGCCGATGACTGCGCTGTTGCCGAAATCCAGGTCCAGGACCGGTGTGAAGCTCAGGTCGACACCGCACGCACGCAGTTCCGCCGCAAGCACGAAACCGGTGTCGTGGGCGAGCCGCCTTGCGCGTTGCGGGTGTTCGTCCCAGATGCTCCCCAGCGCGCGCATCGGCGGCAACCCCGTGAACCCTTCGCGGAAGCGCTGCACGCGCCCACCCTCGTGGTCTACGGCGATCAGCAGATGCGGGTCGCGCAACGCGTGGATCTCTTCACAGAGGGCAGCGACCTGCTGCGGCGATTCATAGTTGCGGCTGAACAGGATGACGCCGCCGGTCTGAGGATGCGACAGCCGCCTGCGGTCTTCCGCCGTGAGGCTCTTGCCCTGCAGATCGAGCATCACGTAACCGAGGGAAATCGGTGCAACCATGTATCAGTTCTCCTGTGCGGACATGGCTTCAAGTACGACCATGGCGCAGGCGAGGCCTTTCTCGTGCGACAGACTCAGGTGATGCCTGCCGATGTTCCTGCCCGCGAGATAAGCCAGCAGCGGCTCATGGAACGCAAAGGCGGGCTTGCCGGTCTCGTCGCTGGAGATACTGATTGCGTGCAGCGTGACGGGGTAGCGCAATCCCGTTCCCAGTGCCTTCGACAGCGCTTCCTTGGCGGCAAAGCGATTGGCGAGGAACCAGTTTGGTCTGCCGCTCGCCTTGAATGCTGCCCGCTCGGCGGGAGCAAGAACGCGTTCCGCAAAACGCTCACCGTATTGCGCCATCAGACGCTCGATACGACCGACGTCCACGATGTCGACACCGATGCCGACGATCATGCTTTCTGCCCCATTTCGATTGCCTCGCGGTACAGGCGCACGCTTTCCTTCATGCCGAATTCCAATGCATCGGCGACCAGGGCATGGCCGATGGACACCTCCAGCACACCGGGCACCGTTTTCAGAAACGGCGGAATATTCTCGCGGTTCAGATCATGCCCGGCATTGATCCCGAGGCCGGCCCGCTGGGCCGCCAGCGCCGCCGACCGATAGCGGGCCAGCATCCCGTTTTGCTCTGCGGTTCCGAACGCGCGCGCATAGGGTTCGGTAGATAGCTCGACCCTGTCGGCGCCGATGGCCCGAGCGCGCCCCATCGACCGTTCTTCCGGATCCATGAACAGGCTGACCCTGACGCCGAGTGCCCTGAGTTCCGCAACGATGGGCGCGAGGCGCTCGCCGTCGCGATCCAGGTCCCAGCCATGATCGGACGTGAAAGCCCCTGGATCGTCCGGCACCAGCGTGCACTGGTCGGGCCGCACGCTGCGTACCAGATTCATCACCTGGTGGAAGGGATTGCCCTCGATGTTGTATTCCACTCCGCGCGTGCGCGCCAAATTGTGCAGGACCGACACATCGCCGACGCGAATATGGCGGCCGTCGGGCCGGGGGTGCACGGTGATGCCCTGTGCCCCGCCGTCGATCGCGAGCCGCGCGACATGCTCCAGGCCGGGAATGTCCAGCGTGCGCGAATTGCGCAGCAGCGCGACCTTGTTGACGTTGACGCTTAGCTTTGTCATTTCCGGCTCGTCATATCTGGTTCAGTTCACGCAGCAGTTGCCGTGTGTGCAGTTCCTGGTTGCCCAGATAGTGATTGAGCAGGAATCGCATCAGGAGCTTGCTTTGCGACAGGGTCGAGGCATCGGTGAAATTGTCGCACGCCAGGTCGAGCAGCGCCTTGCCCTCGATCTCCACCTGGACATCGCTGCGCCCGTCCAGCGGGACCGGGCCGCGCTCAACCAGATAGGTATAGCGCTTTTGCGGATCGACCTGCCTCCCTGTATCGGCCTCGCGGTCGAGCGCAATCGCGTATCCCAGCTCCTTCAGCAGGTGCTTCTCGAAGCGCCTCAAGGTGCCCTCGGGCTGGGATTCCTGCGCAAGAGAAAGTACGGCTTCGTGATACACGACGAACAGGTCTTCGTGCGGATCCTCGCGTGCCAGGAATTTAAGCAGCAGCTCATTCAGGTAAAAACCGCAAATCAGACCACGCCCCTTCAGCTGCGGCACCCCGCCCTGCCATTCCGCCTTGTGAAGGGTGCGCAACTCGGTCTTGCCACCCCAGGACATGAGCAGGGGCTGGAAGGCCATCATCAGCCCCCGCAACGCCGACTTGGGACGGCGCGCGCCCCGCGCCACCAGGCCGACGCGCCCGAAGTTCCGGGTAAACACCTCCACGACCAGGCTGGTCTCACGGAATGGGTGGGTATGCAGTACGTAAGCGGGCTGCGCGTCCTGCTTTTGCCTGTCGCTGCTGCTGGCCAACTGTCGCGGTCCTAGTCGTATCCGAGACTTTTCAGCGCCCGCTGGCTGTCGGCCCAGCCGCTTTTGACCCGGACCCAAAGCTCGAGATAGACTTTTCCGCCGAACAGCTTCTCCATGTCCAGGCGTGCATGGGTGCCAATTTCCTTGAGTTTCTGGCCGCCCTTGCCGATGACGATCGCCTTGTGCCCCGCCTTGTCGACAACGATGGCAGCATGAATCCTGCGCAGGTTGCCCTCGGTTTCGAACTTCTCCACCATGACCGTCGATGCGTAGGGCAGTTCCTCGCCCAGCAGCCGGAACAGTTTTTCCCGCACCAGTTCGGCCGCAAGAAAGCGTTCGGGGCGATCTGTCACTTCATCGTCGCCATACAAGGCTGGTGCTTCGGGCAAATAGGCCTTGATGGTCTCGGCAAGATGGCGGACATGGGCTCCCTTCGCGGCGCTGACCGGGACGACAGCCGCGAATTCATGCAGGCGGCTGGTTTGTTCTATGAAGGGCAGCAGTTCCTTCTTGTCTTTCGTCAGGTCAACTTTATTGATGACCAGGAGGACGGGCAGGTCCTTCGGAAGCAGCGGCAGCAGCTTCTTGTCGTCCGGGCCGAACCGCATTGTCTCAACCACCAGCAGCACGACATCAATGCCCTGCAGCGTATCGGTGACGGTCCGGTTCATCATCTTGTTCAACGCTCCGCCGTGTGCGGTCTGGAATCCCGGCGTATCGACGAATACCATCTGCGCGCCGGCTTCGCTGAGGATGCCGGTGATCCGGTGGCGCGTTGTCTGCGCCCGGTTCGAGGTAATGCTGACTTTCATTCCGACCAGGCGATTGAGCAAAGTCGATTTGCCGACATTCGGTCTGCCGACGATGGCCACCAGCCCTGCGCGATGCCCGGCGGGATTTAACGGCTTTGCGGATTTCATCGGCTGTCGGCCGCGAGTTCGTAAGCAGCCCGCGCGGCTTCCTGTTCCGCTGCGCGCCGGCTGGGCCCCTCGCCCTGACTTTTCAGTCCCAGTTCGGCAATCGCGCATTCCACGCGGAAATGCTGCTCATGCGCTTCGCCGCTCACTTTGACGATGGAATACTGGGGCAATCCCAGATGCCTGCCCTGGAGAAATTCCTGCAGCCGGGTCTTCGGATCCTTGCCGAGGGCAGCCGGATCGGCGCTGGCCATGAGGGGCTGGTAAAGCCGGGCCAGCACTTCCTCCGCAGTGGCGAATCCGCCGTCCAGGAAAACGGCGCCGACCAGGGCCTCGAACGCGTCGGCGAGGATGGAAGGCCGGCGAAAGCCGCCGCTCTTCAGTTCCCCTTCTCCCAAAAGCAAATGGTCGCCAAGCGACAGGGACGCAGACAGTTCCGAAAGCGTCTGCTGGTTCACCAGGCTGGCACGCAACCGTGAGAGGTCGCCCTCGGGCAGTTTCGCGAATTGATCGTAGAGCAGGCGGGCGACGACAAAGTTCAGCAGCCCGTCTCCGAGGAATTCCAGGCGTTCATTGTTCGGCGTTCCATGGCTGCGATGGGTCAGAGCCTGCCGGAGCAGGGACGCATCGCGGAACTGGTAGGCAAGGCGGCGTTCGACCGCCCCTTCAGGCATGGAGGGCGTGGGAATGGCGGGGAATCACTGGCCGCCGGTCGCCACGAAATCGATGCAGGCGCTCAGATTGCCGAACAGCGGGATCTTGACCGAGTAGCTGAGCGTCAAAACGACGGAACTGCCTTCCTTGATCACCTCGAGGTCGGTGGGTGACGCGGACTGAATGTCGTCGATCTGAGCGCGTTTGGCGAACGCGTTTTGTAGCTCCTTGGGAGTCCCCCTTGCTTCAGGTGATCTCGCCAGTTCCCGGAGATGGTTGACGATGGTCGCGTACTCGATGTAAGCGGGTATCAGCTTGAGACCGACAATGGCCCCGAACACGATCAGGCCCGCTATGAATACCATGCCGACAAAAGTCACGCCACGTTGACGCTTCATGTGTGCTCCCGCTAGTTGATCCGATTGCCGATGCGCTTCAATTCGCCGAAATTCCACCACACCAGGAACGCCTGGCCGACAATGTTCCGCTCCGGCACGAATCCCCAATAACGGCTGTCGGAGCTGGAGTCGCGGTTGTCTCCCATCATGAAATAATTTGCGGGCGGAACCGTGCAGGAGAATCCCTGTTCATTGTAATCGCAGTTCTCGCGCAGCGGGAACTGCCGCACCCCGGCAAGCTGCAATGCGGGGGCGTCCGGGTTGATGATGATGGAATGGCGGTGCTCGCCCAGTTGTTCCCAGAACTTCAGAGCATTGACGAAACTCAGGGTGCCTTCGACGTACTGGTAGTCCTCGGCGACTTCCACCTTGACCAGCTCGCCATTCACGGACAGGCGTTTGTTGCGGTACTCGATACGATCTCCGGGCACGCCCACCACTCTCTTGATGTAGTCCAAACCCGGATTCTCGGGATAGCGGAACACCATCACGTCGCCACGCTTCGGATCGTTGATATCGATGACTTTCCTGTTGATCACGGGCACGCGGATGCCGTAGGTGTACTTGTTGACCAGGATAAAATCGCCGATCAGCAGCGTCGGGATCATGGACCCGGAGGGAATCTTGAATGGCTCCACCAGAAAGGAGCGCAGCACGAACACGATCAGGATGATCGGGAAAAAGCTCTTGGGATACTCGACCCACCAGGGCTCGTGCACGCCTTTCGCGCGACGCTTGCGCAGTACGAAATGGTCCAGCAACCAGACCGCTCCGGTCACCAGCAGAAGAATCAGCATCAGCAGGGCGAAATTCATTGCGTTTTACCTTGCGGGCCGCATGGGCCGTTTACTTGTTGTCCACTTGCAGGATGGCGAGGAATGCCTCCTGCGGTATTTCCACCGTGCCGATCTGCTTCATGCGCTTCTTGCCCGCCTTCTGCTTTTCCAGCAGCTTCTTCTTGCGGGAGATGTCGCCGCCGTAGCATTTGGCCAGCACGTTCTTGCGCATGGCTTTGACGGTTTCGCGCGCAATGATGTGCGCGCCGATCGCCGCCTGCACCGCCACGTCGAACATCTGCCTCGGGATCAGTTCGCGCATGCGCGAAGCCAGCTCGCGACCGCGGTACGCGCTGTTGTCCCGGTGCACGATCAGGGACAGCGCATCCACTTTGTCGCCGTTGATCAGGATGTCGAGCTTGATCAGGTCGGCGGCGCGGAATTCCTTGAACTCGTAGTCAAGCGAGGCATAGCCCCTGCTGACCGACTTCAGTTTGTCGAAGAAATCCATCACCACTTCGTTGAGCGGTAGCTCGTAGGTCAGCATCACCTGCCGGCCCATGTACTGAATGTTGCGCTGGGCGCCGCGCTTGCTGTTGCACAGAGTCATAACCGGGCCGACGTAGTCCTGGGGAACCAGGATGGTGGCCGTGATGATCGGCTCACGGATCTCTTCCATCTTCGACTGATCCGGGAGCTTCGACGGATTCTCGATTTCCAGCATGGTGCCGTCGCGCATCTGCACCTGGTACACGACCGTCGGCGCGGTGGTGATGAGGTCCATGTCGTATTCGCGCTCCAGGCGTTCCTGCACGATATCCATATGCAACAGGCCGAGGAAGCCGCAGCGGAAGCCAAAACCCAGGGCTTGCGAGGTTTCAGGTTCGTAGCGCAACGACGAATCGTTAAGATGCAGTTTTTCCAGCGCGTCGCGGAGCGCTTCGTACTGGTTGGACTCTACCGGATAAAGGCCGGCAAACACCTGCGGCTGGATTTCCTTGAAGCCCGGCAGCGCTTCGGTCGCGGGATTGTCGGCGAGCGTGATGGTGTCGCCCACCTTCGCCGCCTTGAGTTCCTTGATGCCGGCGATGACAAAGCCCACTTCCCCGGCAAGGAGTTCCTCGCGGGACTGCGACTTCGGCGTGAATACGCCGACCTGCTCGCACAAAAAGCTATTCTTGTTCGACATCAGCAGGATGCGGTTCTTCGGGCGCAAGGAGCCGTCCACGACCCGCACCAGCATGATCACCCCGACATAGTTGTCGAACCAGGAATCGATGATCAGGGCCTTTAGCGGGCCGTCCGGCTTGCCCTTCGGCGCGGGGATGCGGCTGATGACCGCCTCGAGGATATC
>CAYODB010000072.1:0-16352 GCA_964402495.1 uncultured Bordetella sp. | reverse complement strand
GTGTACGTGCAATTGAGCGGGAAGCTGAGTGATGCCGACCGCGCCACGCTGATCGGCGAGCTGACCCGCCACCTGGCCGCGACCATGGAGAACAACCAGCTCGACCTTCTCGGGCCGGGAGACTACCGGGGTCCATTCATCGCATTGCTCAACGAGCGCTTTTCAGACTATGCGGGGTTCCCTTACGTCGGCGCGGAACCGGACTATTCCTGCCTCGCCTTTTTCGCCACCAGAGTGTCGGAAGCGATGGTGTCCGACCCGTCTGCCCGCGGCGACAACAAATGGGTGATCGAGCAGATGCTGGATATCGAGGCGCCGGCAATGGTGATCCTTGTCAGGAAGCTGCTCGACAAGGCGATTGCCGAAGTCTCCGGCATTGCGCAAAAATCTGAATAATTTAAAGCCGTGAGACGACGCCTGGCGCGGCGGTTTCGACGAGGAAGCATCGCAGCGCGGCTTCCAGGACGTCCGCTTCCAGCCCGATGAGGCTGCGGGCCGCGGCGAGCCATCGCTCCGCACCTTCCTGTGCAACCCGGACCAGCCGATCGTTCATGCCAGTGCGGACGAAATGCTCGTACGCCTCCATGGCCTGGGGAAAAAGCTGGCGGCGCGGCGCGTCGAAGGTCGCAAAGTAGAAATGCAACGCGGGCACGTTGGGCTCGGACAGCAGCCCGGGCAGCGTGGACAGGCAGTCGGCAAGCAGGTCGCGCACCGCACGCACGAAAGGCTCGCTGCGCGCGGGCACGCTGGAGGCGAACCAGCCGGACCAGGCCTCGCCGAGCATTTCTCCGGCCCTCGCTTCGCCGACCTCGTGCAGGATCATCGTTTCGGCTTCGTTTTCAGCCATGCGCGCAAGCGCCGCATCGGGGTCCGCGGCAAACCCGTAGTTTGCGAGTGCGCGGCCCATCGGGTTGTCCAGCTTGCGCCATTGCCACTCCTCCACCTTCTCCCACAGGTAGCGGCGCAGCGACTCCTGGCGCAGGAAAATCGTCCGTCCCTGCAGCATCGCCGGGGGCGCGGACATCTCGCGCGCGTGTTCGCAAGCGGACACGAGCACCGTGAACCCGGAACGCTCTTCCACTCGCTGCAGGTCAGCGAGGAAGAACATCGGCTTTCGCAGTCGTCCATAGCCTGCGCTGTATACAAGACCGCGCGGCAGCAGCGCCTGGTTGGCGACCTCGGCCTCGAACGGGTGGACCTCCGCAGCCTCCAGAGGAAGGCTGCGAAATTCATCTTCCTCGAGCCCGTCCCAGAGCCGCTCGCGATCCGTCAGCCACTCACCGAGCTGGTCTTTCGGCAGCTTGCGGGAAAACGGCAGCTTGTTCTCCCAGCGATAGAACTCCCGCATCTTGAGCAGGTACGTGCACAAGCCGTAATCCCCCGCATGCCGCGCATCCGAGATGTCGCAGTTGCGTTGAACTGCGCTTGCGAGAAGGGGAAGATCACGCATCAGTTGTGTATAGTGGATTCACTCGGTCGATTAACAAGCCCATGCCGTCCAAGCCGCCATCCAAGTTGGCTCGCAAGACCTCCCTGCCCAAGCCGCACGTCACACTCGACCTGACGGGCCTTGCATGTCCGGGACCGCTGCTCGGCGCCAAGCGGGTTCTCGACGAACTGCTTGCGGGCGAAGTCATGCTGCTCGTGTCCGACTGCCCGGCGACCCATGACGACCTGCTCTCCTGGCCCAAGTACACGGACGTCGAAATCCTGAAGTCCACGAAACGGCCGCGTGGCGGCACCGGCTACTACATCCGCAAAGGCAAGACCCGGCTCGTCTCGCCGAACGCCGTGCTCGATATGCGCGGTTCGACCTGCCCCGGCCCGATTGTCGAAGCCAAGAAGCTGCTCGGCGGCATGCACAAGGGAGAAGTGCTGCGCCTGCTCAGCGACTGCTCCGGCATCCGGTCCGACCTGCGCAGCTGGGCAAAGGCGACCGGTCACGAACTGCTCGATGCCCGGGAAATTGCGCCCGGCGAATACCAGTTTCATATCCGCAAAGGCTGAACGGCCTGTGGCGGCCCGGTCTGTGGTCCGGACCGCCAGGGCCGCGCACTCAGTACTTCCAGCCGAAGCCCACGCCAAGCGCGTTCTGCTTCATGCGCAGATTCGCCTCGCCACCACCGAACACGGCCGCGATCGATCCCGAGCCCTTCACGGTTTTCTCGAACGCATGCATGTAGCTGAAGCTCAGTTCTCCCTGCTTCGACATCTTCCAGGTCGCACCAAAAGTGATGTGATCTTCGACCACTCCGGGGGCAAGGACGTTGAAGAACGTCTGGCTGGACGGGATCGGCTGGCGCAACGTCGCGTAACCGGTGCGCAGTGTCAGCGTCGGGCTGACCTCGTAGGCGAGGCCAATCTTGTAAACAGTGCTGTTGCGCCAGCCGAAGCCCGCGCCGTTCGAAGCCCCCAGTTGGCAGGCGCCGACGAACAGGCAGTTGACCGTATTGCCCACGGAAGCCACGTTGCCGTAGTTGATCCGCTCGACATCGGCCGCGAGCGTAAGCGCCGGGGTCGGCTTGAACGCGACGCCCACGCCGTAGTTCTCAGGTATGTCGAAGCCGCCCTGTTCGGCGAACAGGCCCTTGTACTTGTCCAGCTTGCCCATCTTGGTCTTCGTCTGGTAGGTCGCCCCCAGCGTGAGGCCCGGCGTGATCTGGCCCGTCCAGCCGAACCGCATGCCCAAGCCGCTCGAACTGTCACGACCGCGGTTGGTTACGTTACCCGGGCTCGATGTCGTGGGGGCATTGCTGAACGGCTCCAGGCCCTGCGCGCCGAACTGCTGATAAGCGACGTTGAGCGATGCGCCGAACGAATGGTTGCCGACCTTGTAGGCGGCGGTCGGCGAAATAAACAACTGCATCAGGTCCACACCGGCCGGACTGCTGCCGCCAAAGGCGCGGAACGGGCTGCTGTTGTAATACGTGTTCATCCCGCCATTACCGAACACCGAGACACCCAGCGCGCGGTTCGGGCTCACCATGCGATTGAATCCGAATTCCGGCACCAGGAAGCTCTTGCGGCCGTTGCCATCGTAAGTCCCGTTCAAACCGGCGCCGTTGCCGACAATCTCCGCGCTGCGGTTGGGCGCGAACCAGTCAAGCCCCCCGTCGACGCGATTCCCGACCCATGCCATGCCAGCCGGGTTGGTGGCCGCCGCGAGCGAGTCCTGTGGCAGCGCAATGCCCACGCCGCCCATGCCTTTGGACATGATGCCGTAGCCATGCGCAAAGTAGCCGGTGGTAGCGCCCGCAGACAAAGGCAGCAACGCAGCGGCAACTGCGACCGCCAGAAGATTTCTTTTCACGATTGGTCTCCCCTTCACGATTGGTCCCCCCTTAGATGAACAGATTGACGTCCGCCTTTTGTGCTCTCCCCAGAAACGAGGCGGCTCCGCAGTACTCCTTTACTTCCGGTATGAAATCGTCCTGGGTAAACCCGAACAGGTCCACCGTCATCTGGCAGCCGAGCAGGTTCACGTCGGATTCCACGCAGGCCTGGCGCAGTTCGGCGACCGTCGCCACGCCCTTGTTCTTCATGGTCTGCTTCATCAGGCCCGTGGCCATGCTTTCGAATCCCGGGATGATGGATTGGACGGCGTTGGGGATATTCCACTCGACGCTCTTGAACCAGTCCGGGCCGAACGGCATCTTCATCGGCATCGCCGGATTGCCGAGCGGGCTGATGTTCAGGTCGAGATCTTTCTTCAGCAGCGTGAGCCCGTAGAAAGTGAAGAAGATCGAGACCTCCCAGCCGAGGGCTGCTGCGGTCGAAGCAAGAATGAACGGCGGATAGGCCCAGTCGAGCGTGCCCTTGGTTGCGATGATGGTCATCGAAGGCGTCTTTGCCGCCTCGATCGCAGCCAGTTTCGCGGGCAGCAGGGCATCGAGGCGTTCGTTGATCAGGCGATCGAGCGTGGCGGTATCCAGTTGCGCGGCCATTTGGCAGCCCTCCTTCGCGGTAAAAGTCGAGCCAGACTAATACCCCCCAAGAGTATTCGCAACAACTACCGCACATGGGCATTAGTTCGCTGCACGGCAGCATAAATAATTGATATACAAGACCAAATTTTTCACTCCAACTTGCACATCGGCGATACCGTCGATACCATCCGGGGTATAGGAGACCAAAGAATGGCCAATGCCCAAATGCACGATCCGCAGGCAAAGCGGGCGATGCTTGCGCGGCTGGCGCGCATCGAAGGTCAGGTGCGTGCAGTGCGCAGAATGATCGACGCAGACGAAGAGTGCGAAGATATCGCGCAGCAGCTTTCAGCCGCACGCAAGGCGCTGGATCGCGCGTTCTACGAGATGGTCGCCTGCATGATCAAGGCGGGCGGGGCTCAGCGTAGCGACGAGCGGCAGGCAAGCGCGGAACATGTCGCAGAACTCCTCGCGCGTTACGCCTGAGCGACTTTTTCGGCTGCCGGGTTTATTTTTGCTTACTCCACCACAAGGCGATACGACATGAATTTCGACAAAGACCTCGATGCACGCGGTCTGAACTGCCCGCTTCCCATCCTCCGCGCGAAGAAGGCGCTCAACGACATGCAATCGGGCCAGATCCTGCGCATCACCGCGACCGATCCGGGTTCGGTCAAGGATTTCCAGGCATTCTGCAAGCAGACCGGCAACGAGCTGCTCTCGCAGACGGAGGAAAACAAGGAATTCGTAGTACTGATGAAACGGAAATAGGTCCATGAGCGAGGTCAGTCCGACGCAGCTTGCGGCCTACGTATCAGGCGGGGCATTTGTCCTTGCGTTTGTGTTCGGCGCGGTCGGCGCGAAGACAAACTTTTGCACCATGGGCGCCGTGGCGGACTGGGTGAACATGGGCGACACGAGCCGTCTGCGCATGTGGCTGCTCGCCATTGCAATCGCGATTCTGGGCGCCAATGCGCTCCATCTTGCCGGCGTCGTGGACCTGTCGAAATCGATCTACCAGGCGCCGCGCTTCACGTGGCTTTCGTATCTGGTCGGCGGCGGCCTGTTTGGCATCGGCATGACGCTCGGTTCGGGTTGCGGCTCGAAGACATTGATCCGAATCGGCGGTGGCAACCTGAAGTCGGTGGTCGTCTTCATGTTTCTCCGCGTCGCGGCCTACATGACGCTGAAAGGCCTGTTTGGCGCCTTCCGCGCCGGCGTGCTGGAGGGCGCATCCATCTCGCTGGCCGGCAACCAGGACCTGCCTGCGATCTTCGCCCGGCTCCTGGGCGGCGAGTTGAAGACCTGGATCATCGCCGTGAGCCTGCTCTTCGGCGGCGGACTGATCGCGTTCGTCTATGCCTCCAAGGAAGTGCGCCAGAATTTCGACTTCACGCTGGGCGGGGTGGTTGTCGGGCTGGTGATCGTGGCCGGCTGGTACGTCAGCGGAAAGATCGGCTATGTCGCGGAAGACCCCAAGACGCTGGAAGAGGTGTTCGTGGCCACCAGCTCGGGGCGCATGGAGTCGTTCTCGTTCGTTGCCCCCATGGCATTCACGCTTGAATACCTGATGTTCTGGACCGATACCTCGCGGATCGTGACCTTCGGCATCGCCTCAGCGGCCGGCGTGGTGGCCGGTTCGGCGGCGTATGCGCTCGCCACGCGCACATTCCGCTGGGAAAGCTTCCGCGATGCCGAGGACACGGCCAATCACATGATCGGCGGGATACTCATGGGCTTCGGCGGGGTGACAGCGCTCGGCTGCACCGTTGGCCAGGGAATCACCGGCTTCTCCACCCTCGCACTGGGCTCGATCGTCACGTTTGCAGCGATCATCGCGGGCTCCGCGGCGACGATGAAGTGGCAGTACTGGCGGATGATGCACTAGGCCCGCAAGGTTGCGCGCAACCTTGCGCGGGCCCTAGTTGCAAATGCCTGCTTTGCGTTTTCCTGACGGCCGCGCGCTCAACTGTAACGTCTTGCCATCGCATCAAGAGGCACGGGCCTGATGCGATCCGCGTGTCCGGCGCAGCCGAATGCCTCGAAGCGCGCCTTGACGACCCCTCGCGCTGCGTTTGCGGCTTGCTGAACGTGCTGGCCGTCGAAGGCACGCCGGTCATGCGCATGTGGCGATCTTGCCTAGCGCCAGAGCTCGACGCTCCCGCCCTTTTCGCGCAAGGCGTCGGCGCGCTCGCGTACGAAGCGCTGGAAGCTGGGCTGGGTGCGGTAGGCGCCGCTCGCCACGTAGTCCAGGCTCGAGGCGAGGTGAAAGGGCCGCACATAGGCCTCCACGCGGAACACCTCCCTGCCCCCGGCATCGAAAAAAACCAGGGACGGGCTGTAGGCAACGCCCAGCTCGCGCGCCCATTCGGCCGCCGTGCTCGCCTTGCCCTGCGGCGTGAGCACCGCGTCGCGGCCGAACAAGGGCAGCCGCACCACTTCGAAGCGGCGCAGCAACGCCTTCACCGCGGGATCGGCGAAACCCTTCGCGTGCATCTCGTCGCAGTTGGCGCAATTGGCGTGCTCGAACAGTACCGCGAGGGGTTTGGCGTTCGCCGCGCGCTTGAGGCGGTAGGGCGGTTTGGCGAAAAAGGGCTGCTCGTTCAACCCGGGATTGGCCGCCTCGGGCGCCGCCTTGCGCAGGTACTCGGCAAACGGCGCGCGGGCCGGCGATCGATCGGTCACCCAATCCAGGGCAGCGCGGAACCGGTGCGGCGGGTAATAGCCGTTCAGGCGCAGCAGAACGTTGCCGCGCTCGTCGAGAAAGAGCAGCGTGGGCGTGAACTGCACCTTGATCTGCGCGGCGAATTCCTTTTCAGGGCGCACCTTGGCGTCGACCCAGGTCACCTCGCGGTCGCCGTAGATGTTGAGCGCGATGGCATCGAAATGCCGGCGCGTCTTGTCGGCGATGTCCTTCTGGCTGAAATTGTTCTGCATCAGCTCGCGGCAATAAGGGCAGCCGTCCTGGCCGAAGTAAACCATCAGGCGCTTGCCCCTGGCCGCCGCGTCGCGCAGGTCCTCGCGAAAATCGAGAAAGGTTTCGGAAAACCAGGCCGGGATGTCCTGGGGCTCGGGCGCGGCTGGCTGTCCGTGCACGGCAGCACCAACACACCACAACGCCAGCGCAACCAAGAATCGGGGAGCGGCGAGCGCAATCATCGCCCGATCGAGCATGGGTTCTTCATACGCAGCCGCTCCGCCCGGCATCCGCCACAAGGTTTCCTTCTTACGTCCGCGCGTTTTCCGCGATACCGGGATTGCCTGCGACGCCGACCAGCCTGGGCCGGTTGAGGCGGGGCGGTCGCAGCACTTTCGTGTCGCGCAAGTATTTCATCACGACATCCCACACCGGCTCACCGGATGCGCCTTCGGCGACGGGCGCCCAGCTCGCGAGCTTGTACGTTTTCGAGGCATGGAGCGGCCTGCCCCGCACCATCAGGTTGCTGATGCGGTTTCCGATCTTCTGTGTCGGGTCGCACGTGTACTGCATCCCGCCCACGCGCACCATGTCGCCGCCCTGCTGATAATACGGATCGGGGTTGAAGAGGTTGTCGCAGACGTCTTCGAGTATCGACTTGATGGCGGTGCCCGTCATCTCGGCGACGGTCACATAGGGATAGGTGATGGCGGTGGCGTTCATCACGTCCTCGACGGTGATCGGCGTGTTGGGCAGCACGCTCGCGCCCCATCGGAAGCCCGGTGAAAAAGCGATTTCCGCCCCCTTCGCCTCGAGCAGCGCATCGAGGATCACCTGGTCGAGCGTGCCGTTGAAGTTGCCGCGTCGATACAGCAGCCCTTCGCTTACCGCGAGCGGCTCCGCGAGTTGCTTTTCATACGGCGCGCGGTGCTTGCGGATGAGCGCGGCCATGCCGGGGTCGGCAGGCAGCAGGTTCGCGAATACCGGGAGCAGGCGGTATTGATAGCCCTTGACTCCGCTTTTCTCGACGTTCAAGTCGAGCACGGCGAGGAACTTGCCGTTAGAGCCCGCGTTGGTGACGACCGTTACGCCGCCCGCATTCTTCACCTCGACCGGCTGCGGGACCGCGTCGTGCGTGTGGCCGCCCAGGATCGCGTCGAGCCCCCTCACGCGGGAGGCGAGCTTCAGATCCACATCCATGCCGTTGTGGGAGAGCAGTACGACCGCCCAGGCGCCCTCTGCGCGCACCGTGTCGATGACTTTTTGCAGGCGTTGTTCCTGGATGCCGAAAGTCCACTCGGAAACGAAGTGGCGCGGATTGGCGATCGGCGTATAGGGAAAGGCCTGGCCGATGATCGCCACCGGCACGCCGTTCACCTCGCGCATCACATACGGCTTGAACACAGGGTCGTCGAAATCGACGGTAAGCACGTTCTGGGCGAGAAACTCGATCCTGCCCGCCAGGTCTTTGGCGACGACTTCCTGCACGCGCGCGGCGCCGTACGTGAACTCCCAATGCCCGGTCATCATGTCCACGCCCAGGAGCTTGGAGGCCTCGATCATGTCCTGGCCGCGCGTCCACAGCGCGGTCGCCGAGCCCTGCCAGTTGTCGCCGCCGTCGAGGAGCAACGCGCCCGGACGCTGCGCGCGGACATTCTTTACGAGTGTCGCGAGGTGCGCGAATCCACCGACCTTGCCGTAGATCCTCGCGGCGCGCTCGAAGTCGAGGTGGGTGTAGGCGTGCGCGAGCGGGGTCGCTCGCGGGATGCGAAACCGCTCGAGCAACGCTGCACCGACGAGATGCGGCGGTTCGCCCCGCGCCGCTCCCACGCCGATATTCATGTCCGGCTCGCGGAAGTAAGCCGGCAGGAGCTGAGCGTGGCAATCGGTGAAATGGAGCAGGCTCACCTTGCCCGGAAAAGGCGGCAGCGAGTACAGACTTTCAGCGGCCGCCCGGCCCTCGGTTGTGAGCGACATGCCGCTCGCGACACCGACCGCGAGCACTTCGAGAAATTCCCGGCGTGTCATCGACATAAAGCGATTGGTGCTCCGGCAAGTCTCATGTTCGGTCCGGGGGAGGGCCTTTTTTCAATCGAAATCGGAGACCGGATATATTTACTGCCGCTCGATTTCGAGCACCGCCAAGCTGATATGCCTGCCGACAGCCGCGTCAAAGCCATGCCACTTCTTGAACTTTGCGAGTTTTTCCACAATCGTAGGCTTCATCTCGAAGTCCGCTTTACCCGCATCGTATTCGGTCCTGACCGCATCGAACAAAGTCTGGAAGTACTCTTTTTGGGCCGCCAGCAAATCACGCCCGCCGGTCTTGCCGTGTCCCGGCACAATGATTTTTACAGGCGCCGAAAGCGCGCGATCGATCGCACGGATGCTGCCCTGAAAGAGCCCGTCATCCATCCGCGCAATGCGGCGGTTGAGAACGATATCGCCGGTGAACAAAAGGCCGCCGTCGACCTCGATCATCAGATCGGTTTTGCTGTGCGCGTCGTTGACCGAGTGCACTTTGAAGCGGCGCTCGCCTAACTTGAACACCTGACCATCGGCGGCGGCGACGGTCGGAATCCGAGCATCGGTGCCGTCGGTGTAGCCCTCCGTGAGCCGCGACATGAGCGCGACCCATCGTTGCGCTTCACCCGCGTGGGCCTGGGCGATCATGTCGGGGTGCGCGATGAGCTTCGCCCGCGGCCAGGCTTCGAGGATGGCCTGGTTGCCGAGCCAATGGTCGCCGTGAATGTGGGTAATAAAAACATGCGTGACGGGTTTGCCGGTAACTTTTTTTATTTCCTTCACTACCCTGCGCCCGGCCTGCACGCTCGAAGCCGGGTCGATCACCGCCACCCCGTCGCGGGTCACTATCCACGCCGGATTATTCATGAAACCTTGATTGGGAACCGAGGGCTCGCCAAGCGGGCCCGTCATGACGTAGACGTTGGGCGCGACTTTGTCGACGGGATATTTTCTTATTACGTCACTCGGCGCAGCAAGAAGTGAAGAGCCCGGAGGCGCACTCAGTGCGGCGACCAAAAGCCAGCCGGTGCGTCGCATGTCCAGTCCGGAGAGAAAGCCGGACAAGGCTCGATTGCCCACGTCTTCCGGTACCGGCTTATCTTTTGTTGACCGGCGACTGCGGATCGATCAGATACGCCACCACGTGCGTAATCTGCTCGGGCGTGAGAAAGCCGTTGTGCCCCAGGCGCGGCATGTTCGAGCACGGGAAGTACGCCCATGCGTTGTAGATCTTCTCGTACGTGTACTTGACGACAGCTTCGGAGTTACCGCGCTGCGTGCCATAACCGGTCAGGCTCGGCCCCACATTGCCGACATTCACGTCTTTCGGATCGAGCGCATGGCAGTTGACGCACAACGCGCCGTTTTCCTTGCTTTTCTCGACTTGCCCATCGCGGATGCGCATACCGCCGCCGTCCGCGGAGAGCTTCGCGCCGACTTTCCAGTCGCCGGCGAGCTTATTCGAAGCGGGGTACTTGAACGCCGCGCTCGAAGCCTGCACGACCTGCGCGGCCTCTTCCGGGGTGAGCTTCGCATCCCCGACCTTGCTGCAGATCCGCTGCGCCGGGTCCTGCGCGGCGCGCCGGGTGAGCGCTTCCGGCATGCCGGGATACGCTTCGCTCACCATCTGTTCACCGATGGAGCGGGCCGTTTCCGCGTCCGGGAACGAAACGCAGCCGACGGCAATGACCACGGGAGCAAGGACCAACGCGCGTTTGATGGTTTTCATGCTGACTCCCTTAGCGGCGCACGCCGGGAAGCTGGACTACGCCGCCGTTCGCGTGATGGTTGAGGTAGCTCGTCAGCGCGACCGACAGGTCGGACGCGTAGCCCAGATCGGCCTGGCGCATCTGCCAGTTGCAGTCGTAGAGCCGATGCTGCATGGTGCGCACGCTCGCCTGCGTGCCGCGGTATGCGGGCCAGCCCGTGCTCACCACCATCTGCATCTGCTTCGGATCCGTCATGTTGGGCAATTCCTGCAGCCGCACCCGCTTCCCGTCTTCGGTATGGCAGGTCGCGCAGGAAAAATCCAGCGGCCCGCTGCGCCGGAAGAAAAGATACTCGCCCGCCTTGTAGAAATCGCGCTCCTTCGGGTCGGCCAGCGGCATGTTCATCTTCATCCCGTTCGACTTCGATCCGACATAGCTCACCAGCGCTTCCATGTCGGAATCGCGGTCGAGCGTGCCGAAGCGGCTCTTGACGATGTCTTCGCGCTTGAAACCCTGCAATTCCACCATGCAGGTGAGCAGCCGCGATTCGAGGTCCTGGACTTTGCCGGTATCGGGAAAATACCTGGGAAGCCGCGCGAACGCGCCTTCGGCCCTGCCGGGCCCCACGCCCAGATCGCACTGCTCGAGCGAGGCCTTCTTCGGACCGCGTTTTTCGAAGAACAGACGCTTGCCGCGCTCGACCCACAGCTCGCCCGGATTGTCGTCGGCGAGCATCTTGCGGCCGATGGCGAGGCCGTCATCCTTGTTCTGCGCTGCGATCGGGGCCGCGGTGAGACACAGCAAAGCGAGCGCTGGCACGGCGCTGCGAACGATGAGCATCATTGCTCCTCCTCTCGTTATCGACCGCGCGATCGTCGCGCGTGTCGTGTCTACGAAGCCGCTGCGACCGTCGCTTCGTCGGTGCGTTTATCGCCCTTGTTGTCGGTCCAGGTCACGCTGATCTTATCGCCAGCTTTTGCGCCTTTCACGCGCAGCCCGAGAAACGGATCGCGCGACACCGCCTGGCTCCATTGCGCGTCGAGCACCTGCTTGCCGTTGTGCGAGACAATGACGCTCTGGATGAAATGGACCGGAATGATCTCCCCTTTGGAATCCTTCCTCTGCCCGGTTTCCATCGGGTGGCGCATCAGTATGCGCACATCGGCCACGTCGCCTTGCAGCGTGGCGCGGATTCGCATGGGCTCGGACATGGGGGTGGCCTCCTCGCAAAATGTTGAACTGCGGCGTCAACCGCAACCGCCGATGGTGATTTTCACTTCCTTCTTCGCGGTGAAGTATTTTCCGTCCGCTTTCACGACGGCCCACACGTCGGAGGTTTGGCCCATCTTGAGGCGTGTCGAGACATACGGCTCGCCGCCGTTCGAAACGTCGAAACTCGCCGCGAGCGGGAAGGGATTTTTCTCGGCCAGGATCGAAATGCTTTCGGTATTGGGGATTTTGCTCGTCACCGCCACGGGCACCACGGAGCCGTTTTCGGCGATATCGGGAGCGGTGATCGCGATTTCCTTGGACACCGTGGCGTTGGCCGCCCCCAGCGACTTCAGCGCATCAGCGAGCGCTTTCGATTCGAAACCCGGCTTGTTCCATGCGGACCAGGCGCTGCGGCTCGGAATCAGTCCCGCTGCGACAGCGGCGATCAGCGCTCCGGCTCCGCCCGTCAGCTTGAGAAACGTTCTGCGATTCTTCGGCATGATTCCATCTCCATTTATGGAACTGAAACCTTCGCGTTCAGTATATCCAGCAGCCACCTCGGTGAGAGTGCGGCTGCCGTGAGGGTGCGGCGAATGGATGCATCCTAGATGACACCCGTAGCCGTGTCCATAACGAGAAATTCAATCGCCCCATAAGCGAAACGCCATGCTATCGCGGCCGGCCGCCGGGGGGGGTCAAAGCTTCGTGTACTTCGTGCTCGTTCCCCGCGACTTGTCGATGGGGTATTTTTCCGCATTAACCAGCAGCTTGCGCCTGGCCGAACCGATCAGATCGATTTCGAGCTTATCGGATAATTGAAGCAGGTACAGGAAGATATCCGCAATTTCTTCTCCGGCTTCCGCTCGCTTTTCCGCTGAAAGGGCTCGGCTCTGTTCCCCTGAAAGCCACTGGAACTTCTCCAGCAGTTCGGCCGCCTCGACCGACAGCGCGCACGCAAGATTTTTCGGGGAATGAAACTGATCCCAGTCCCGGTCCCTGGAAAACTGGCGCAAAGACTCAATCAGGGAATTCAACTCTGTGGCCATCGCGGTTTGCTCCCACTCACTCGAAGACTACCAGTTGCACAATCAGAGAGGCGTTTCGCTCGTGGCGTGACAAACCCGACACTCGATCGGCTCTCGATCACCGCCGGCCCAAGTCGAGAATAGGAGTTTAACCCCGGACGGGGGTGGTGTATCTGCGCCCGGGCGTTTCTCCATCATCGCCGGTTCCGCTCTGACCATGAAATGACAATATTGGCGCATGCTGCGCCAAACCTGAGAAGACTGCCGTTCGAGACAGCCCAATTTGCCGCCGCTATGGGGGCATCAGGGCCCGCTATCACCGGGGGAGAAATCCTGGCGCAATACATTGAATCCCCGGAATCGGACGCGTAGGATGTCCTCGACAGCAGGCAGGTCTGCCCAAACGGAGGAATTCATGAAAAAGCTGATCTCGGTAATTTGCGTACTGACGTTAAGCATGGCCACGGGTTGCGCGACGAATCCCGGCGGGGCAGGCGGAGGGCCGGACAAGGTTGTCTATCACCTCAGCGAGGGCCCCGCACAAGCGAGCAACGGGTTGCGCAATATCCGCAACCACCTCGAGGTCAATCCCAAAGCGAAAATCGTGGTGGTCGCACACGCGCTAGGGGTCGATTACCTCATGGAGGGCGCAAAGGACAAGAACGGCAATCCCTACAACGCGATCGTGGAGGATCTCAAGTCCCAGGGCGTGCAATTCGACGTTTGCGAAATCACCTTGCGCAACCGCAAACTGCAGAAGAGCCAGTTCATTCCCGAGGTGAGTTTCGTGCCCTCGGGCGTGGCTGAAATCACCAAGCTTCAACAGCGCGAGGGATACGGCTACCTCAAGCCGTGAGCGGCTCTTGCGTTCGCGGTCCTGGTCCTTACCAAACCCAAGGAAAAAAATGATCCAACGATCGCTTTTCGGCGCGCTTGCGGCCACCATCGCCAGCGGAGTAAGCGTCGTGGCCTGCGAAAACACCATGACCAATCAAAAACTGTCCAAGGGCGACACGCTCGGCGATATCGGCTATGTAAAAGCCGGCGTGGTGGAGTTGATCGAAAAGCAGCACAAGGGCTATGCCTATATCAGGCCGTGACCCGAACGGCGTTTCGCGGAAATTTCGTGGCCGGCTTTTGCTTGTGGGGCGACGAATCCAAACTCGCTAAATGGCAAGATTCGACTACGAAGGCTATCTGATCGATCCAAACGACTGGGACGAGACACTGGCCGAAGAACTCGCCCGCCGTGAAAAGCTTTTGGGGGAGGGAAGATGAGCAAATACGCGTTTCTGGGAATCGGAATGATGATGGCAAGGGCGAGTACGACCCGATGAGTGCGATGTTCTTCCGGCGCCTGTACTTCGACGGCCCGATGGGCGAAGCGATGGGAAACATGGGGCCGTTCGAGAGCTTCCTGTTGCTGGTCGGCGAGGTTCCGGGCGACACCACTTCCCGCCCGGCCAAGTACGTTCCACCTTCTTGAAGAAATCTCGATGTATATCGATCGTTCGGCCTGAACCCGAACCGTAATTGCTCGCTGGCGCCACCCCCTGGGCCAAGCGATAAATCCCTCAGCGGTCGAGCCTCGTAGTGCCACACGAACCGGGGCCGCTTTGAAGCCTTCCCCCCCATGCTGGTCTGCGCCCGCCGCCCTGGCCGCGCTATTGCTGATCGCACCGCGCGCCGCATTCGCGGCCGACGCTGCTGGCGGCGCCGGGGTGGCATGGTGGGTCTGGCCGATCGTACTGTTCGCAGTGACCTTCGTGCTGGGGGTGGTCGCGGTCCTCGGCGGCGTTGGCGGCGGCGTGCTGTTCGTGCCTATCGTGAGCGGTTTCTTTCCGTTTCACCTGGATTTCGTGCGCGGCGCGGGACTGTTGCTTGCGCTTTGCGGTGCGCTTGCCGCCGGCCCTGCATTATTGAGGAGCGGGATGGCGAGCATGCGCCTCTCGCTGCCGCTCGCCCTGGTCGGGTCGATCACATCGATCTTCGGCGCACTCCTCGGGCTGGCGTTACCCGCCAACGTGGTGCAGACGGCGCTGGGCGCAGTGATCCTCGCGATTGTCATCCTGATGCTCCGGATACGCGGACGTGAAACGCCCGAGACATCTTCACCGGACACGCTTTCAGCCGCGCTGCGATTGCATGGCGTCTACCACGACCCCGCCCTGGGCAGGGACGTTGAATGGCAGGCACGCAACACTGTCGCCGGACTCGCGACTTTCGCGCTGATCGGCGTGCTTGCGGGCATGTTCGGCCTCGGCGCCGGATGGGCGAATGTGCCCGCGCTCAACCTGCTCATGGGCGTACCGCTGAAGCTCGCGGCCGGAACCAGCAGCTTCCTGCTTTCGGTCATCGACACTTCCGCTGCATGGATATACCTCAACCGCGGGGCAATGCTGCCGATCCTGGTCGTGCCTTCGTGCGTGGGGATCATGCTGGGCGCGCGCATCGGTGCAAGGCTGCTTCGCGTCGCGCCCACGGTCTTGATCCGCAGAATCGTAATCGTTTTGCTCGCCTTTGCGGGCTCCCGCGCACTGTTGAAAGGGCTCGGTCTGTGGACCTGAAACCCGAACACGTGTCCGAGGAGCAGTTGCGCTACGCCGACTGGCTCGACGCGGGGATAAAGATCGGCCTCGTACTGCTCCTGGCGACATTTGCAGTATATGCAGCAGGGGTCCTTCCCCCGCACATCCCATTTTCCGAGCTGCCGCGCGTCTGGGTGCTGCCAGTGGACCGCTACCTCGCAGCGACCGGGCTGCCTTCGGGCTGGGGTTGGATTCCCCTGATAGGCAGCAGCGACATGCTGAATTTCATCGGCATTGCTTTCCTGTCGCTAGTCACGATCGGTTGCTACATGCGCCTCGCGGTCACTCTGGTGCGTCGGGGCGATACGGCTTGCGCGCTGATCGTGCTGGCTGAAATTTGCGTGCTCACGCTCGCCGCATCGGGCCTTGTCGGCGGCAGCCATTGAGGAACCGGGACCGTCCTGGAGCCTGGCAGCCCGCCCTACGTGCGCTGGAGCAATGCCCCGGTCATTTTGCTGGCGCTGCTGGTTTGTGGCGCGTTCGTGTTGCAGCGCGGAGATGAACCGCTACGGCCTGAGCTATGCTGGCCCACTTTCGTCGCATCGGAGATTCTTATGAAAACCTTCATTGCCCTGCTGCTTCTGCTTGCGACCACCGGCACTGCCTGTGCCCAGGACCGGCTGATTGTCGACCGCGCCTATGTGCAGGACGCGGCAAAGCGCAATGCGCTCATCTGGGACGTGCGTAGCGCCGACGAGTACAGAAAGGGGCATATCCCCGGCGCGATCAACATCGGCGACATCGCGCGCGTGCTGCGCGACGACAACACGGAGGATTTCGTTGCGACCGACAGGATCGAGAAAATACTCGGCGCCGCCGGCATCGATCCCACGCGTGAGATCGTCCTCTACGGCCAGAGGGGAGCCTGGAACCCGTACTTCGGCCAGTACACGGCGCAGCATTTCAGCGGCGGACAGGCGCGCGTTTATCACGACGGCATCGACGACTGG
>CAYODB010000071.1:7964-16354 GCA_964402495.1 uncultured Bordetella sp. | reverse complement strand
GAAAACGTTCGCGCACTGGAGCTGGAATTTCTCCGACAGTTCGGCAATGCGCTTCAGAACGAAAGGAAGCTGTTTCTTCGGAATGGTGCCGTCCATGCAGTAGTAGTCGGGCATGATGCGGCCCACCGCGGGGAACGCCGCCTTGCGGCCGGCCCAGAACTTCAGGCGCTCGGTTTCGTTCCTGGACGTGCGGACCTCGGTTGCGCCTGCCTTGCGCATGACATCGGTCATGCGTTCGATTTCAGCCGCAACCTCTTCCACCGTACCATCCGATTCGCACAGCAGGATTGCCTCGGCATCAAGCGGATAGCCTGCGTGCACGAACTGCTCGACGGCGGCAGTGGCTTTTTTGTCCATCATTTCGAGGCCGGCCGGGACGATTCCCGCACCGATGATGTCTGCTACCGCCTGTCCGGCCTTGAGGAGGTCGTCGAAGGCGGCGAGCACTACCTGGGCCTTTTGCGGTTTCGGCAGCAACTTGACCGTGATCTCTGTGATGACGCCAAGCATGCCTTCCGAGCCGGTCATCAGCGCGAGCAGGTCGTAACCCGAGGAATCGAGGCCTTCGCCGCCGATCTCCAGCACTTCTCCCTGGATGGTGATGACCCGCAGCCTGAGGATGTTATGCACCGTGAGGCCGTACTTCAGGCAGTGCACACCGCCGGAATTCTCGGCGACATTGCCGCCAATTGAACAGGCGATCTGGCTGGAGGGATCGGGCGCGTAATACAGGCCATGCGGCGCCGTCGCTTCGGAAATCGCCGCGTTGCGTACGCCAGGCTGCACCCTGGCTACGCGCGCCAGCGGATCGATTTCCAGGATGCGCTTCATTTTCGCCATGACCAGAAGCAGGCCATGCTCGTAGGGCAGTGCGCCGCCCGAGAGTCCTGTTCCCGCGCCGCGGAACACGACCGGGACGCGGCCCTCGTAGCAGATCCTCAGTACCGCGCGGACCTGGTCTTCGTCGGCGGGCAGGGCGACCATCAGCGGCACGCGCTGGTAGGCGGTCATGCCGTCGCACTCGAAGGGTTTCAGATCCTCGCGCTCATGCAGCAGCGCTTCGGCGGGCAGCACCGCCGCCAGGCGCGCGATCAGGTCCGCCTTGGCGATCTGCGGCTCGAACGTTTCGGACGGAAGTAAGGCAGGTGCACCCATGCTAGAGAATCAACACCGCGCGGAAGTCGTTGACGTTGGTCAGTGTCGGTCCGGTGATGACCAGATCGCCAAGGCCGGAGAAGAAACTGTAGCCGTCATTATCGGCGAGCATGCTCTTGGCGTCCAGATTGCGGCTGAGCGCACGCGAGAGGGAGTCCGGGGCCAGGATCGCTCCAGCATTGTCCTCGGTGCCGTCCACGCCGTCAGTATCGCCGGCCAGCGCGTAAATACCCGGGTCCGCGTTGAGGGTTACCGCAAGCGCAAGCAGGAACTCCGCGTTGCGCCCGCCGCGGCCCTTGCCGCGCACGGTCACGGTGGTTTCGCCGCCCGACAGCAGCACGCACGGCGTCTTTGCCGGTTGCCCGTGCCGCCTGACCTGGTGGGCGATGCCGGCATGGACCATGGCCACTTCGCGGGATTCGCCTTCGATGGCGTTGCCGAGAATCACGGGCGTGACGCCGGCATGGCGGGCGACTTCGGCGGCGGCCTCCAGTGACATTTGCGGTGTGGCTATCATGTGCAATTGCGCGTGCGCGAGCCGCGCATCGCCGGGCTTGGGCGTTTCTTCCCTGGCGGCGCGCAAATGCGCGACTACGGCAGCCGGTTCGGTGATTCCGTACTTCTGCAGGGTCGCAATGGCGTCAGCGAATGTCGTCGAATCTGCCACGGTGGGTCCGGACGCGATGACCGCGGGGTCATCGCCGGGAATGTCGGATATCGCCAGCGTCACCAGTTGCGCCGGCGCACAGGCGGCGGCAAGCCGCCCGCCCTTCACGGCGGAAAGATGCTTGCGCACGCAGTTCATTTCGGTGATGTTGGCGCCGCTTTTCAGCAAGGCCTTGTTTATTGCCTGCTTGTCTTCGAGGGTGAGGCCGGCGGCGGGAAGCGTGAGAAGGGCGGAACCGCCCCCCGATGCCAGGAACAGCACCAGGTCATCAGCCGTCAGGCCTTGTACCAGCTTGAGGATGCGCTCGGCGGCGGCACGGCCGGCCGCATCGGGAACAGGATGGGCTGCCTCCACGACTTCGATTTTTTTCGTGGGCACGTTGTGCCCGTAGCGGGTGACGACCAGGCCCGACAATTCACCTTTCCAGTGGTCTTCGACTGCTTTCGCCATGCTGGCCGCCGCCTTGCCGCAGCCGATCACGATGGTGCGTCCTTTCGGCGGCATCGGCAGATACGCCGGCAGCGACTTTTCCGGCAATGCGGCGGCGATCGCCGCATCGAACATCGCCTTCAGCAGGGTGCGCGGTTCATGAATCATCAGGATTTTTTCACCGCAAAGACGCAAAGGACGCAAAGAAGATCAAGGGTGGGCGTGCCCATGAAGGATTCAATCAATAGGGACGGCGCAGGCTCATCTTTCACGAACAGCTTGACCTCACCCCTGGTTTTCTTCTCTGCCTTTCGCATACCTTTGCGTCCTTTGCGCCTTTGCGGTGAAATCTATTTCGCGACCTGATGGTTGGCCAGCGCTTCGAGCGCCTTGACCATGGCGGAGTGGTCCCATTTGCCGCCGCCTTGCGCCTGGCAGGCACTGAACAGTTCCTGCGCGGTGGCGGTATTGGGCAGGCTCATTTTCAGCGCGCGCGCGGAGGAGAGCGCCAGATTCAGGTCCTTCTGGTGCAGTTCGATGCGGAAACCGGGATCGAACGTGCGCTTGACCATGCGTTCGCCATGCACCTCCAGCACGCGCGACGCAGCGAATCCGCCCATGAGTGCCTGGCGCACCTTGCCGGGGTCGACGCCGGCCTTGGAGGCTAGCAGCAGCGCTTCGCCCACAGCCTCGATATTGAGCGCGACAATGATCTGGTTGCAGACCTTGCAGATCTGGCCGGCACCGACTTCACCGACCAGTGTGATGTTCTTGCCCATGAGTTCGAGCAGCGGTTTGACCTTGGCGAAGGCTGCTTCGCTGCCGCCAACCATGATGGTCAGCGCTGCATTCCTGGCACCCACCTCGCCGCCCGATACCGGCGCATCGACATAGTCGGCGCCGGATTTGCTGATGCGTTCGGCAAATGCTTTGGTCTCGATCGGCGAGATCGAACTCATGTCGACGACGATCTTGCCGGCGGACAGGCCTTCTGCAACGCCGTCCTTGCCGAACAGGACCTTTTCCACGTCGGGCGTATCCGGCACCATGGTGATGATGATCTCGGACTTCTGCGCGACTTCCTTCGCCGAAGCGCAGGCCTTGCCGCCGGCGGCGGCAAGTTCCTGGGGTACGCCGCTGCGGCTGCTGAGATACAGGGTGTGGCCGCCCTTGATGAGGTTGGCAACCATGGGCTTGCCCATGATGCCCAGACCGATGAATCCGACGTTCATGCTTTTCGCTCCTCTAAGTCAAAATCTCAACGCAGAGGCGCAGAGAACGCAAAGTACGCAGAGGAAAACCGATACAGGAAATGGATGGTCACATTTGAGGTCGCGGTAGCCATCCCGACATCGTCATTGTGTGGCCCAATTCTTCGATTTTGCATTTCTCTGCGTTCTCCGCGCCCTCTGCGCCTCTGCGTTGGGTGTGGGTATTAAAGGTATGGTTTCAGCCAGCCGAGGCCGTCTTCCGTTTTGCCGGCGGGGCGATATTCACAGCCGATCCAGCCCGTGTAGCCGATCCTGTCGATAAACTGGAACAGAAACGGGTAGTTGATCTCGCCGGTGCCCGGTTCGTGGCGTCCAGGCGTGTCGGCCAGTTGCATGTGCGCGATCTTCGCCAGGTTTTTCTCGATTGCCGGAGCAAGGTCGCCTTCCATGATCTGCATGTGATAGATGTCGTACTGGAAGTACAGGTTCGGCACATTCGCGTAATGCATGATGTCGAAGGCCTGGCGCGAATAGTTCAGGTAGAAACCGGGAATGTCGCGCGTGTTGATGGCCTCAATCAGCAGCTTGATATTGTGCTTCGCCAGTTCCTTCCCCGCAAACTGCAGGTTGGCAATGTAGGTTTCGCGCATCTTGTCTTCGCCGATGCCGCGCGGTTTCAGGCCCGCCATGCAATGAATCTGGGTGGCACGCAGAGCCCTGGCATACTCCAGCGTCTTGCCGACGTTTTCCTGGAACTGGGCGGTCTTCGCCGGATCGCAGGCCATGCCGCGGTCGCCCGCCGCGAAATCGCCCGGTGGCATGTTGAACAGCACCATCTGCAGTTTGTGCTTGTCCAGTTGTTCCTTGATCTGCGCCGCGGGGAAATCGTAGGGGAAGAGGAACTCGACCCCGCGAAAGCCGGCTCTGGCGGCCGCGCCGAAGCGCTCAAGGAAGGGGACCTCGTTGAACATCATGGAAAGATTGGCGTTGAAATTCGGCATGGATCCTCCCGGGGTTTATTGGAGTTTGTCGGGGAACGGCAATTATAGCTGCGTACCGGCTTGCGCCAGCCAGGTCATACGGTCCGGGGCATGGCTATAATCCTCAAGGTCAGCAAACAAGGCGGGCGAAACATGAAATTCAAAGGAACCGAGAAATACGTAGCAACGGATGACTTGATGATGGCGGTGAACGCGGCTGTCACGCTGGAACGTCCGTTGCTGATCAAGGGTGAGCCAGGCACGGGAAAAACCATGCTGGCGATAGAGGTCGCCAGGGCCCTGCAGCGGCCGCTGTTCCAGTGGCACGTAAAATCCACCTCCAAGGCGCAGCAGGGGCTGTACGAATACGATGCCGTATCGCGCCTGCGGGATTCCCAGCTTGGGGACGGCCGGGTCCACGACATCTCCAATTACATCCTCAGGGGACCCTTGTGGGATGCCTTCGAGTCGGAGAACCCTGCTGTGCTGCTGATCGACGAGGTGGACAAGGCGGATATCGAATTCCCGAACGACCTGCTGCGCGAGCTGGATCGCATGGAATTCTATGTCTATGAGACCCGGAAGCTGGTCAAGGCCCGGCACCGGCCGGCGATCATCATCACCAGCAACAACGAAAAGGAACTGCCCGACGCTTTCCTGCGCCGCTGTTTCTTCCACTACATCAAGTTTCCCGACAAGGAAACCATGGAGAGGATCGTGGACGTGCATTTTCCCGATCTGAAGAGATCCTTGCTGCGGGAAGCGCTGGAGGTGTTTTTCGACATCCGCGAGGTGCCGGGCCTTAAAAAGAAGCCATCGACCTCGGAGCTGCTCGACTGGCTGAAATTGCTGATGGCCGAGGATATCTCGCCCGAGACCCTGCATGGTCAGGACCAGAGCAAGATCATCCCGCCGCTGGCAGGTGCCCTGCTCAAGAACGAACAGGACGTGCACCTGTTCGAGCGCCTGGCGTTCATGTCCCGGAGAACGGGCAACAGGGGCTAGAGGCGGAACAGCCGTGCTGACGGATTTTTTCTTCAAACTGCGCGAAGGCGGCGTGCCGGCATCGGTCAAGGAATACCTGATGCTGATGGAGGCGCTCGCGAAGCACGTCACCGGCGGCGGCCTCGATGATTTCTACTACCTGTCGCGTGCCTGCCTGGTCAAGGACGAGTCGAACTACGACAAGTTCGATCGGGTGTTCGGCGCCTATTTCAAGGGCATTGCTGCGTCGCCCGATTCACTCCTGGCCGGGATCCCGGAGGAATGGCTGCGCAAGCAGGCGGAACTCATGCTGAGCGAGGAAGAGAAGAAACTGATCGAGTCGCTCGGCGGCTGGGAAAAGTTGATGGAAACCCTGCGCAAGCGCCTTGAAGAACAGAAAGGGCGTCACGAAGGCGGCTCGAAGTGGATCGGCACCGGCGGCACTTCGCCATTCGGTGCGAATGGCTACAACCCGGAAGGTGTTCGCATCGGCCAGGATGGTTCGCGCAACCGGCGTGCGGTCAAGGTCTGGGACAAGCGTGAATACCGCAATCTGGACGATTCGGTGGAGCTGGGCACCCGCAACATCAAGGTGGCGTTGAAACGGTTGCGGAAATTCGCGAGGGAGGGGGCGGCTGACGAACTCGATCTGGACGACACCATTCGCTCCACCGCGAAAAATGCCGGTTATCTCGACATCAAGATGGTGCCCGAACGGCATAACGCGGTGAAGGTGCTGCTGTTTTTCGACATCGGCGGCTCGATGGATGACTACATTCGGGTCTGCGAGGAAATGTTCTCGGCGGCGCGTACCGAGTTCAAGCACCTGGAGTACTTCTACTTCCACAACTTCCTGTACGAGTCGGTATGGCGCGACAACCGGCGGCGCAATTCGGAACGCTTTCCCACCTTTGACGTGCTGCACAAGTATCCGCACGACTACAAGCTGATATTCGTGGGGGACGCCACCATGAGTCCCTACGAGATCGGTTATCCGGGCGGCAGCGTGGAACACCACAACGAAGAGGCGGGCGCAACCTGGATCAAGCGCATGCTTGACGTCTATCACCGCGCGATCTGGCTCAATCCGAGTCCGGAAGGGCGCTGGGGATATTACGAATCCATCGGCATGGTGCGCAACTTGATGGGCGACCGCATGTACCCGTTGACCCTTGAGGGCCTCGAAAGGGGCATGAAGGAACTGGTCCGCTAGGTGCCCAGGAACTTCCGCTGAATTCGTCGGCGGGCAGCGGTTTGGATTTCAGGTAACCCTGGGTGTTTGCCGCAAGCCTGCGGGTCAGCGCGAGGAAGTAGCCGAGGCGGCACGCGCTGCCTTGTCGGACACTTTGGCGTTGAAGCGTGCGGCGTCGATGACGGAGCGTTCATGCGTGCCGGAGGAGATGCGGTCCATACCGTCGTGCGCCTCCACCGCGAAGCTGAGTTTGCGACCCTCCACGGCCGTGACGCGGACCGTGACTGTGACGGTCAGGCCGGGAGGGGTTGCGGCCTCATGGGAGAAATTCACATGGGTGCCCAGCGTTTGCTCCGCCGGCCAGTCCAGATGCGGGAGGATGGCCTCGACACAGGCCCATTCCAGCAGGCCCACCATGTAGCCGGTGGCGAGCACGGCCGGCATCTCCTGGAACATCCGCGATTCCGGATACAGGTGCGGGACGGTCTTCGTTTCCGGGATCCTGAACTGGAAGGTGTGGGTGAGGCCTGGCTTCAGGGTGTCTTTCATGGGAATCGCATCGGGTGATTGGCGGCTGGCAAGGCGTGACTTCTTATCGACTGACGGCGTCCGATTCTTCAACTCCCCGCTTGAAGGGAGGGGGGCTATTTTTTCCTGCGATCCCCGCTGATCGGCGGCGCCACTTTCAGCACTTCATCCACAGTGGTCATGCCGGAGGCGACTTTCTGCGCGCCGGCGATGCGCAGCGGCTTCATGCCGTCGCGATAGGCCTGTTCGCGGATCAGCGTGGTGTCGGTCTCGGCAGTGATCAGGGGACGCTGGCCCTCGGTCATGGAGAGGATCTCATAGATTCCGACCCGCCCGGAATATCCGGTCATGCGGCATTCGAGGCATCCCTTGGCGAAGTAAACCTGCTGCGGTTTTTCCGCCTGCCAGGGCGCGATGAGCATGTTCCAGGTGTCGTCGTCGATGACGCCAGGTTCGCGGCACTGTGGGCAGAGTGTCCGCACCAGGCGCTGCGCCATGACCGCGAGGATGGTCGTATGCAGAAGATAGGGCGGCACGCCGATGTCGAGCAAACGGGTCAGGGCCGACGGCGCATCATTGGTGTGCAGGCTGGAAAACACCAGGTGACCGGTCAGCGAGGCCTGGATCGCCATTTCGGCCGTTTCCATATCCCGGATCTCGCCCACCATGATGACGTCAGGATCCTGCCGCATGAGCGTGCGGATGCCGGACGCGAAATCCAGACCGATGGCCGGCTGCACCTGCATCTGGTTGAAAGTCGGTTCCACCATTTCGATCGGATCTTCGACCGTGCAGACGTTCACCTCCGGCTGGGCGACTTGTTTGAGCGTGGAATAGAGCGTAGTGGTCTTCCCGGAGCCCGTCGGTCCCGTGACCAGGATGATGCCGTGCGGCCGCGTAACCACCTGTTGCCAGCGTTCGCGATCGTCGTCCGAGAACCCCAGTTCCTTGAAGTTCTTGACGAGCACGTCCGGATTGAAGATGCGCATCACCAGCTTTTCGCCGAAGGCGGTGGGCATCGTCGACAGGCGCAGTTCGACCTCATCGCCGTCAGCGGTCCGGGTTTTGATGCGGCCATCCTGCGGGCGCCGTTTCTCCACAACGTCCATCCGGCCGAGAATCTTGATCCGGCTGGTCATCGCGACCACGACCGGAGTGGGAATCTGGTACACCTGATGCAGCACGCCGTCGATGCGAAAACGCACGTTGGCAACGTCGCGCCTCGGTTCGACATGGATGTCGCT
>CAYODB010000071.1:0-7954 GCA_964402495.1 uncultured Bordetella sp. | reverse complement strand
GGTCGAACGCGTACTGCAGCAGCCAGTCGACCAGTCTCACGATGTGCTGGTCGTTGGCATCGAGCTTGCCGCTGCTGCCTAGCTGTACGAGCTGCTCGAAATTGGTGATCTCCGAGAGCGGCGCCCCGTGCTGCTGGCTCGCACCCTTGACCGATCGCGCCAGATTGTAAAACTCGACGAGGTAGGTGTTGATATCGGTCGGGTTTGCGACGACGCGCTTGATTTCCTTGCGCAGGATCCGCGATAACTCGCTTTCCCATTCCCGTACGTAGGGCTCGCAGGTCGCAATGGTGGCTTCGGTCGATGTCACGCCAACGGGCAGGATCTTGAAGCGACCGGCATAGGCGCTCGACATCACTTTGGTGACGGAGGCGAAATCGATCTTGAACGGATCGATGTGCAAATAGGGCAGGCCGACTTTCTGCGCCAGCCACTCGGTCAGGGTTTCCAGATTGAGGAATTTCTTCGGATTGCGCGGATCCTTCCACTTCTGGTCGGCCAGGATGATCAACGGGTGAATCTCGCTCACCCGGAAGTTGCGCCGCAGCGTCAGCAGTTTGTCGACCGTCTCCTGCGATACGAGCTGGTCGGCGACCAGTTCATGAACGAGCTGATCGATCGTCAGCTTTTGCTCGGCCTGCGGCTTGATCGGGTCCGCTTTCTTCAACGTCGTTAAGGGCATGCGTTTGTCGGCAATGAGAATGAGTTTGGCAACCAGGCCTCCTGCAATCCGAAACAGGTGCCAATCCGAACCAGGCGAGGCCGGCGGGCGTTCCACTATAAACCGCTGCACCAGTGGCTCCAAGTCGACCGTCAGGGCAGGTCGACCCGCAGTCGTGCCACGAACGATTGCACTAATGTAAGGCGTAAACCGGGGACATGGCACTAATATGCAGCATATAAACTGATTTGGAGAAAAATAAAGTACAGACAAGTATTATTATTCAAATGGTTATGGATCTGGCGTGATGTTTGCGTTTGGTTCCAAAATTTTTTATTACAAGAAAATTGGGAGGGAATCAATGGAAGCCCTGAAAACCAGCAACGATGTCTTGTTCATCCTGCTGGGCGCGATCATGGTGCTGGCGATGCATGCGGGTTTTGCATTTCTTGAACTGGGCACGGTCCGGCGCAAAAACCAGGTCAACGCACTGGTCAAAATCCTCGCGGATTTCTCCGTATCCACGGTTGCCTATTTCTTCATTGGCTACTCGCTGGCCTATGGCGTGGATTTTTTCGGCGGGGCCGAAAAGCTCGCGAGTGACAGCGGTTATCAGCTGGTGAAGTTCTTTTTCCTGCTGACGTTCGCCGCCGCGATTCCCGCCATCGTTTCCGGTGGAATCGCCGAGCGTGCGAGGTTCAATCCGCAACTCGCCGCCACCTTCCTGCTGGTGGGATTCATCTATCCATTCTTCGAGGGTATTACCTGGAACGGCAACTACGGCATACAGAAGTGGATCGAAGCCAGCTTCGGCACCCCGTTTCATGACTTCGCCGGTTCCATCGTCGTCCATGCCGTGGGCGGCTGGGTCGGCCTGATCGCAGTGCTGCTGCTCGGCGCACGCCGTGGCCGCTACAGCAAGGACGGGGGTATTGCCGCGCATCCTCCGTCCAGCATCCCGTTTCTTGCATTGGGCGCATGGATACTGACGGCCGGCTGGTTCGGTTTCAATGTAATGTCGGCGCAGACCATCGACAAGATCAGCGGCCTGGTAGCTGTCAATTCATTGATGGCGATGGCCGGAGGCACCATTGGCGCACTGGTTGCCGGACGCAACGATCCCGGGTTCGTGCACAACGGACCACTGGCGGGACTGGTGGCGATCTGCGCGGGATCCGACCTTATGCATCCCATTGGTGGACTCGTGACGGGCCTGATCGCCGGTGTGTTGTTCGTCGTGATGTTCACCGTCACGCAGAATCGCTGGAAAGTAGATGATGTGCTGGGAGTCTGGCCTTTGCATGGCCTGTGCGGCGCCTGGGGTGGGATAGCCGCCGGAATCTTCGGGCTGCAGGCCTTTGGCGGCCTTGGCGGTGTGAGTTTCATGGCCCAGGTCGCCGGTACCCTGTTGGGAATTGCAATCGCCGTCATCGGGGCGTTGATCGTCTACGGTACGCTCAAGTGGCTCGTTGGCCTTCGCCTGGAGGCGGAGCAGGAATTCATGGGGGCGGATCTGTCGATCCACAAGATTTCTTCCACCGCCGAGAAGGACGCAGGCTGGTAGCCAGCGCAGCTGCATTACCCATCCGGAATAAAGAAGCAGCGCATTGCGCTGCTTTTTTATTCCGGGCGATCGCACTCGTGCCGCCAGCAGGGGTCTCACCCCAGGTTTCCCTGCATAATTCGAATTTTTTCCTGGAGTAGCTGAATGACGGTGCCGGACCTTTCCAAACTGAAGATCGATCGCTCGGGCATGGCGTTTTCCGCGTCGCGGGGACGAGGGCGTCTGCGACGTTTGATGGTTCCTGCCATCGTCGCGGTGGTCATGGTTGCCGTGGCTGCAATGGCCTTTCTGCGCTGGTCGAACGCGCCGGTCGAAGTGGAAACCGCTGCGGTGACCATGGCCTATCCCTCGCAGGGCTACACCGTACTGAACGCGACGGGCTACGTGGTCGCACAGCGCAAAGCGGCGGTGGCGAGCAAGGCGACGGGCCGGTTGGTCTGGCTGGGCGTGGAGGAGGGCAGCCGTGTTAAAAAGGACGAAGTGATCGCGCGTCTGGAAGACCTGGACGTCAGGGCAGCGCGCGAGCAGTCCGCTGCCAATGTGATGGTCGCCAAAGCAAACCTGGAGCAGGGGCTCGCCGAATTGCGCGATGCGGAGAACGCGCTCAAGCGTTCGCAGGATTTGCTCAAGCAGGGTTTTGTCTCGCAGTCATCGAATGACATTGCAATGACGAGGCTGGACAAGTCAAGGGCGTCCATTTCCAGTCTTGAAGCCGCCATTGCGGCGGCGCAGGCGAACCTGCGAGGCGCCAATGTGGCCGTGGACCAGACGCTGATCCGGGCGCCATTCGACGGCGTCGTGCTGACCAAAAGCGCGAACATCGGCGATGTCATAACGCCGTTTTCTTCCGCGCTGGACTCCAAGGGGGCCGTGGTCTCGATCGCGGACATGACGACCCTGGAAGTCGAGGCCGATGTCTCAGAATCCAGTTTTTTCAAGGTCAAGCCCGGCCAGCCAGTGGAAATCCAGCTCGATGCGCTGCCGGACCAGCGGTTCCGCGGTCTGGTTGCACGTACGGTGCCCACCGTGGATCGAGCCAAGGCCACGGTGATGACCAAGATACGGTTTACCGAACCCGATGCACGGGTACTGCCTGAAATGAGCGCCAAGGTTTCGTTCCTGTCGCAGGAAGTTGCCGAGGCGGATCGCAAGCCTCGTCCCGCCGTGAATTCCGCAGCGATTGTCGGGCGTAACGGCCGCAGCGTGATTTTCGTGGTGAAAGGGGACAAGGTGGTGGAAGTTCCCGTTCAGGCCGGCGCAAAGCTGGGAGACCTTGTCGCGATCCTCGGCGCGACGCAGCCTGGCGACAAGGTCGTGCTGCGCCCAGGGGACAAAATGAAGGATGGTGCAAGCGTCAAGGCGGCGGGCAAATGAACCTTGCGCCCGCAATCGTGGAGGTTCGCGACGTCGTCAAATCGTACCGGCGAGGCGGACACGTGGTGCCCGTGCTAAATGGCATCAGCTTCGATATTGCGCAGGGAGAGTTCGTCGCGCTGATGGGCCCTTCAGGATCCGGCAAGAGCACGCTGCTGAACCTCATAGCCGGAATCGACAAGGCGGACAGCGGGCAGATCCGGGTCGCCGGGCAGGACCTCTCCGTTCTCACTGAAGCCGATCTGGCGGATTGGCGCGCCGCGAGCATCGGCTTCATTTTTCAGTTCTACAACCTGATGCCGGTGCTGACCGCATTTGAGAATGTGGAGTTGCCGCTGCTGCTTACCCGGCTGTCGCGACGGGAGCGGGGCGAGCGGGTGGAACTCGCGCTGTCGATGGTCGGGTTGACGGATCGCGCGGAGCATTATCCCTCGGAGCTGTCCGGCGGCCAGCAGCAGCGGGTTGCGATCTCCCGCGCCATCATCACCGATCCCGTGCTGATCGTCGCCGATGAGCCAACGGGAGACCTCGACCGCGTTTCGGCGGCTGACGTTCTCGCGCTTCTCGAGCGTCTGAATGTGGAGCTTGGTAAGACCATTGTGATGGTTACCCACGACCAGCGCGCAGCGGAACAGGCTCACCTTGTCCGCCATCTGGACAAAGGCGAACTGATCGGCGGTGACGAAGCGAATGTTCAATCCCGCTAACCGCAAAGGCGCAAAGGAAACGCGAAGGAAGGCAAGGGGGCTTGTCGGAACGCTGGAACGCATGTCGCCAACGCACGTTCTCAGTGCCGGAATTGACAGATTCTCCCGCATCACCTTGCCTGGTTTCTTTGCGCACCCCTTGCGTCCTTCGCGCCTTTGCGGTGAAAAGATTTCAAACTAAATGTACTTCGCGAAGCTGATTCTGCGCAACGCCCTGCGCCACAAGCTGCGAACGGGATTGACCGTGCTCGGGATATTCGTGGCGATACTGGCCTTCGGCCTGCTGCGCACGGTGATCGAGGCGTGGTACGCCGGCGCCGAGAGTGCTTCCAGCACCCGCCTGATCACCCGCAATTCGATATCTCTGGTTTTCCCGTTACCGATCACCTATCAGGAGAAAATCCGCCAGCTCGAGGGTGTCAGCCGCGTCACGCACGCCAACTGGTTCGGCGGCGTCTACGTCTCGGAAAAAAATTTCTTTCCACAGTTTGCCGTCGACATCAGCAGCTATTTCGACCTTTATCCGGAATATCTGATCCCGCCAGAGCAGATGAAGGCGCTTGTTCTTGACCGCAAAGGTTGCGTGGTCGGACGCAAGCTGGCTGAAACCTACGGACTCAGCATTGGCGATGTGGTGCCGCTCCGGGGGACGATTTATCCGGGGAACTGGGAATTTGTCGTACGTGCCATCTATGACGGCAAGGAAGCAAAGACCGATACGTCCCAGTTCTTCTTCCGCTGGGATTATCTGAACGAGACGCTGAAAAAAACAGTTCCCAGGCGCGCGAATACCGTAGGCGTGCTTGTCGTCGGCGTCCGCGACGCGGACCAGGTTGCGCGTGTAGCCGCAGAAATAGACCGTACGTTCGCGAATTCCCTGGCGGAGACTCTTACCGAGACGGAAAAGGCATTTCAGCTTGGCTTCGTGGCGATGACTGAAGCCATAGTCGTGGCGATCCGCATCGTGTCATTCCTGGTCATTTTCATCATCATGGCCGTTATGGCTAATACCATGGCAATGACTGCGCGAGAACGCATGCCCGAATACGCTACGATGAAAGCCTTGGGATTCGGGCCTTTCAGCGTGGTCATCCTGATTTTCGGTGAATCTCTCGCCATTGCAATGGGTGGAGCGGGTCTCGGCATGCTTGCGACACCCCCTGTCGCCCACTGGTTCGCGGCGAAGATAGGAACGCTGTTCCCCGTATTCGACGTGTCCCGGGAAACGTTTGCGATGCAGGCCGCCGCCGCGATTGTGGTGGGCGCAATCGCGGCACTGCTTCCTGGCTATCGCGCCGCCCGCGTGCGCATCGTTGACGGGCTTCGCAATATCGGATGATTCGATGGCGATTCCATTCTCCTACACCGCGAAAAACCTCCTGGCCCGCCGCCTGACGACGTTGCTGACGGCCGGCGGGATGGCGCTGGTGGTGTTCGTATTTGCTACCGTGCTGATGTTGCAGGAAGGTCTCCGGAAAACCCTGGTCGAGACGGGCTCGCCGGACAATGTAGTGGTGACGCGACGGTCTTCAGGCACCGAAGTGCAGAGCGGCGTCGATCGAACGCAGGCCGGTGTCGTGGAGAGCCAGCCGGAGATTGCTCTTGGCGCCGACGCGCAGCCTATGCTGTCGAAGGAAACGGTGGTGCTGATAACCCTGCCTAAACGGGGCGCTGACAGTCCCGCAAACGTGGTGATCCGCGGCATCGGCGGCAAGGGTAAAGCGTTGCGGCCGCAGGTTCGGATCGTGCAAGGCCGAATGTTCAAACCGGGTTCCGCGGAGATCGTTGCCGGAAGCAGCATCGCCGACCGTTTCGAGGGCGCAAATCTCGGGGATAACCTGCGGTTTGCAATGCGCGACTGGACCGTGGTCGGTGTCTTCGACGCGGACAAGACCGGTTTCGATTCGGAAATTTGGGGCGATGCAGATCAACTGATGCAGTCGTTCCGAAGACCGGTTTATTCCTCGATCATCCTGCAGCTAAACGACATGTCGCGGTTTGATTCGCTGAAGACCCGTCTCGAGGGCGATCCGCGCCTGACCGTGGAAGCCAAGCGTGAATCTGTTTTTTACGCAGAGCAGTCGGAAGTCCTGGCCAATTTCATCGGCTACCTCGGATTGACGCTATCGGTGATTTTTTCCATCGGCGCAACCATCGGCGCCATGATCACCATGTACGCCTCTGTTGCTAACCGCACTGCGGAAATCGGGACCCTTCGCGCCCTTGGCTTCCGCAGCCGCAGCATCCTCACGGTGTTCCTGGCCGAATCCCTGCTCCTCGGACTGGTCGGCGGAGCCATCGGGCTGTTCTTCGCGTCGTTCATGCAACTCCTGACCATCTCGACCATGAACTGGCAATCCTTCGCGGAGCTGGCGTTCAGCTTCACGCTCAATCCGGCGATCGTCGCCAAGTCGCTGGCCTTTGCGCTGTTCATGGGATTGATTGGCGGTTTCCTGCCGGCAATGCAGGCGGCCCGGATGAACATTGTGGATTCGCTGCGCGCACCTTGAAAACCAGGCCGGCCGATGGACCGGCGGCATTCGCGTTTAGCCCGTAGTGGGAGACTTGGGCATTGGGTCGATCGTCCCCATGTGGAAGCGGTATTCGCCGTTGCGCCTGTCGCTGAAATACAAGTTGAGCGTGCGCCGTACTGTGGCGAATGCGATCTGGTCCCAGGGAATCTCAGTCTCGCCGAGTAGCCGGGTTTCCAGGGATTCGGCGCCGGCACAGAAATCCAGGTCGAGAAGGCGGGCGCGGAACAGCATGTAGACCTGATTGATGTGTGGAATGTTGAACAGGGCGTACAGGCCGAGGATTTCGACCCGGGCATTGGCTTCCTCGAGCGTTTCGCGTAGCGCACCCTGCGCCGTGGTTTCGCCGTTTTCCATGAATCCCGCTGGCAAAGTCCACAGGCCGTAGCGGGGTTCGATGGCCCGACGGCAAAGGAGAATGCGGTTCTCCCATTCGGGAATGCACCCCACCACCATTTTTGGATTCTCGTAATGGATGGTCTCGCAGCCCGTGCAGACGTAGCGGGGTAGGGTGTCGCCGGGCGGCACCGTGATTTCGACGCGGGCGCCGCAGGCACTGCAGAAGTTCATCACGGGGAGTCGGGTGATGGTTGGAGACCGCATTATATAAGGACGCTGCGGCAGGGCACGGGCGCGAATGTCCTGGACGACATTCATTGGGTAGAATGCAACCGTCCTGGAGGAGGAACATGAAAAATACACTGATTGCAGGGTTGGCGATGCTTGCTGTCGCGGTGGCCGTGCCAGCCGTGGCCGATCCCGGCACGCTGGCCGGATCCTGGAAGGGGCCGTGGTACATAGGCATGAGCAGCGGCATTGCGACCCTGGAAATTGCCGCCGACGGTTCCGGAAAGATCGCGCTGACGAACCTGGATGAGTTCGGTGCACACCCCGTCCCACTAGCGAAGCAGGATTACGATGGCAAGGTGCTGAAGTTCAGCGTGACCGGCGCCAATGGTTCGGCGCTGACCGTCGGACTTCAGTTGGAAAAGGAGGGCAGGCGCTTGCGCGGCAACGGCAAGTTCGGCGGATTCGGCGCACGCATGGAGTTGCAGCGGGTGGACTAGGGCGTCCGGCGGCAGCGATAAAAAAGGGCGGCATGGCCGCCCTTTTTCTC
>CAYODB010000070.1:0-16426 GCA_964402495.1 uncultured Bordetella sp. | reverse complement strand
GGTGAGGGGTGAGGGGTGAGGGGCGAGGGACGAGGGGCCTATCCTGATTTTTGTGTGTGAGGCATAACATGACGATCCAAAGGAGCATGTATGCCAAAGCCAGTAAGGAAGATGCAGAAGAATAATGCTATCGCGCAAGCGGCGGTGTTGCCGAAGATTCCGCCCGAGTTGCTTGACCAATTGGTCCAAGGGCCGATGACGGCGGAGGCGGTCGAGGATGCCTCTCGGGCGTTCAAGAAAGCGCTGATTGAGCGCGCCCTGGGCGCCGAAATGAACCATCACCTGGGCTACCGGATCGGTGCCGATAAACCGCAGGAGGTGACCAATCACCGCAACGGCAAGAGCGCCAAGACGGTGCTCACCGACGGCGGGCCGGTCCGAATCGAGGTGCCGCGAGACCGGGCAGGAGAGTTTGAACCCAAGCTGATCGGCAAACACGAACGGCGCTTTACCGGGTTCGATGACAAGATCATCGCCATGTACGCCCGCGGCATGACGGTGCGCGAGATTCAGGCGTTTCTGGCTGAGATGTACGCCACCGAGGTGGCACCCGATTTCATCAGCGGCGTTACTGACGCGGTGCTCTCGGAGATCACGGCCTGGCAGGCCCGGCCGCTGGAGCCGATGTACCCGGTGATCTTCTTTGACGCTCTGCGGGTGAAGATACGGGAGGACAATGTGGTGCGTAACAAGGCGGTCTACTTGGCCTTGGGCGTGCGTCCTGACGGCATCCGTGACATTCTGGGGCTGTGGATCGAGAACACCGAGGGGGCCAAGTTCTGGATGAAAGTGTTCAACGACCTGAAGACCCGCGGCGTAGCCGATGTGCTGATCGCGGTAACCGACGGCCTGAAAGGCATGGCCGAGGCATTGGCGGTGGTCTATCCGGACACCACGCTGCAGACGTGCATCGTGCATCTGATCAGGAACAGCCTGGACTACGCGAGCTGGAAGGAGCGTAAGGCACTGGCCACGGCGATCAAGCCGATCTACAAGGCCGCCAGCGCCGAGGCGGCCCAGGCCGAATTGGACGCCTTTGAGGACGGGCCCTGGGGCCAGAAATTCCCGACTGTGGTGGCCTCCTGGCGCCGGGCTTGGTCGAACGTGATTCCGTTCTTCGCGTTCCCGTCGGAGGTACGCAAGGTGATTTACACCACCAACGCAATCGAGAGCGTAAACGCGCGGCTGCGCAAGATCATCAAGACGGCCATTTCCCCTCCGACGAGGCCGCGAGCAAACTGATCTGGCTGGCCCTGCGCAACATCACCGCCAAATGGAGCCATGCGGCGCACGACTGGAAGGCGGCGATGAATCAATTCGCAATCCTGTATCAAGACCGCTTTACGCGGGCGCAAGCGTAAGATGTACGAGCACCGACTTTCCCACCGCGTCGCGCGCTGTGTGCGTGGCTTGCGCCACGCGCGCGCCGCCGTGGAAAAGTCTCCATCGCCTCACACACGAAATTCAGGACACTCCCGGGACGAGGGGAAAGTAAGGGCTCTAGAGCTTTTGCCTCCCTCGTCCCTCGCCCCTACGGCAGCGCAATCACGATGCTGATCCCATCGCGCCGATTACTTTTTCTCGCCGCCCTGCTGGCCGCAACGGGGCTGGCTGTTTCCTTCGTGCCCGCGTTGACGAACGCCTGGCTCGCGGCAGCGGGGTTGCTGGTGGCGGTTGCAGCGATGGATGCCTATCTCGCGCTGCGCCTGGAGACACCCGTCGCGCAGCGAATGTTGCCTGGATCGCTGCCCCTGGGGGCGGGACACGATGTCGGAATCCGTCTGGCCAACGGCGGCGATCGGGCGCTGCAGGTCAACGTGCACGACCATCACCCGGCGGCTGTGCAGGTCCAAGGCCTGCCGCAAACCGTCAATGTGCCGGCAAAGGGCTGGGTGGAGTTGCATTACCGCCTGCGGCCCATCGAGCGCGGCGACGCCAGATTCGGTTCGATCGAACTGCGCCTGGGATCGCCGTTCGCGCTCTGGCAGGCAAAGCGTACGGCCGGCGAGCCACAGGTCGTGCGCGTTTACCCGGATTTTTCCGAGCTGACCAAATTCGCGGTACTCGCCACGGACAACCGGCTGTCTCAGATCGGCGTGCTGCAGCGACGGCGGCGCGGCGAAGGCCTGAATTTTCACCAGCTTCGCGAATACCGCGAGGGCGATTCACCGCGCCAGATCGACTGGAAAGCCACCACGCGCATGGGCCGACTGATCTCGCGTGAGTACCAGGACGAACGCGACCAACAAGTCGTGATCCTGCTCGACTGCGGACGGCGCATGGCGGCGCGCGACGACGACCTTTCGCATTTTGACCAGGTGGTCAACGCCGCGCTGCTGATGGCTTACGTGAGCCTGCGCCAGGGCGACGCCGTCGGCCTGATGACTATGTCAGGCGTCTCGCGATGGCTGGCACCGCGCAAATCGCGGGCAACCGTGAACAGCATCCTGAACCGGGTGTACGACCTGCAGCCCACCATTGCCTCGACGGATTACCACGTCGCCGCAATCGAACTCATGCAGCGCCTGCGCAAGCGCGCGCTGGTAGTGGTCCTGTCGAACCTACGCGACGAAGATGACGACACCATTGCGCCGGCCCTGAAGCTGCTGCAATCGCGCCACCTGGTGTTATTCGCTTCCCTGCGCGAGGCGATCCTGTCGCGGGCGCTGGCCGCGCGCGTCGATACCTTCGACCGCGCCATCACGCATGCGGCCACTGCCGACTACCTGCGCAGCCGCGAACTCATGTTCCGCCGGCTCGAACGCCACGGCGCCATGTGCCTGGACGTGGAACCCGCCGACCTGCCGATCGCCCTGGTGAATCGTTATATTGATATCAAGCGCAGCGGAAGACTCTAGTGCTTACACCCAACGCAGAGGCGCAGATACCCGACGTGCTGCGCACGTAGGGTATCTGCGCCTCTGCGTTGAGAATTAAGTTGTAGACTATTTGCCGCGAAACTTCGAAGGCCGCTTGTCCTTGAAACTGCGCAGGCCTTCCTGGAAATCCTCCGAGGCGAGCAGCCGGCTCTGGGTCGCACCGAACAGTGTCGACGCGGCCGCGGGTCCTTCCCCAAGCGCGATGCGCGCATTCTCGATGGTCGCCTTCAATGCGAGCGGGGCCTGATCACCGATATGGCGCGCGAGTTCGATGGCCCGCTCCTTCTGCCGGCCCGGCTCCACGACTTCCTGGACGAAGCCGAGACGAAAAGCGGTCTGTGCATCGAACTCGTCGCCGGTCAGCAGGTAACGCATCGCGTTCCCCCAGCCGGCGCGTTCGACCATGCGTATGGTCGCGCCTCCGGTGGGAACCAGTCCACGTTTGACTTCGACCTGGGCGAAGCGGGTGTCAGCCGCGGCGATGACGATATCCGCCGCCAGCATCATCTCGATGCCGAGCGTGAAGCAGATGCCATGCACCGCGAAAACGACCGGCTTCGTCCGATACGGTGGACGCGAGCCAAAGGGATCGACCTCGCCATCTTCGACCAGCAACGTATTGCCGCCGAGATGCGGCGCCACCTTCGGCAAATCCAGTCCAGCCGTGAAATTGGCGCCTTCGGCAAAGACCACGGCGCAGCGAGCTGCGGGCTCCTTCTCGTAGCGGGTGTACGCCTGCGCCATGCCGCGAAGCATCACCGGCGTGAAACCGTTCAGTTTCGCGGGACGATCGATACCGATCAGGAACAGGCCGGCGTTTAGATCGGTAGTAATGCGGCCTTCTGTCGGATCAGTTTGTTCTGTCATTTAACTTCGCTCCGGATACTAGTTCTCACCACGCGCCGCGAGCGGCGCGTGGTGCGCGGTAGATATCTCAAGGCAATGCCGTCGCCTTTGACCTGTAAGCGTCGCGAAGCTCCCGCTTCAGCACTTTGCCGATACCGCTGCGCGGCAGGGAGTCGACGAGCTCGATCGCGGCGATGCGCTGGGTCTTGCCGAGCTGGCCGTTGGCCCATTCGAGCAGCGCCTGTGGCAACTTCGCATCATTTTTTCGCGAGACCACGAATGCGACCGGCGTTTCCCCCCAGCGCTCCGAAGGTACGCCCACCACCGCCGCTTCGGCCACGTCCGCGTGGGTTCGCAGTACGGCTTCGAGGTCACTCGGATACACGTTGAAGCCGCCGGAAATGATCATGTCCTTCTTGCGGTCCATGAGTGTGAGGAAACCGTCCTCGTCGAAGCGGCCGATGTCGCCGGTGCGGATGAAGCGCTTGCCCGCCGGGTCGTACCACTCGGCTTCCGCGGTCTTCGCCGGCTGATTGTGATAGCCGGTCATGATGCCTTCGGAGTGGCCGACGATCTCGCCGGTCGAACCGAGAGGCAGTTCGCGGCCCTGGTCGTCGATCAGTCGAATGTCGTGGCCAGGCGCGGGACAGCCGACGGTGTGCAGCTTGTCCGGATGCAGGGTCGCCTCCAGCACGCAGGTGCCGCCGCCTTCGGTCATGCCGTAGTACTCGATCAGGCGCCCCGGCCAGCGCTTGAGGATATCGGCCTTGAGTGCGGCGGCGAAGGGCGCGCTGGTGCAGAACTTCGCGCGAAAGCTCCCCAGGTCATAGCTGTCGAACTCCGCCAAGGCCATGATGCGCGCGTACTGCACCGGCACCAGCATGGCCGTGGTGGCGCGGTGTTTCTGTGCCAGTTCCAGAAATCCCTTCGCGTCGAACTTGGGCATCAGGACATTGACGCCGCCGACGGCCAGCGTCGGCAAAAAGCTGACCAGCGTGGTGTTGGAATACAGCGGCGTCGACACCATCGTGACGCAATCCGGCCTGTAGTCGTAGGCCCCAGCGCGCAGCCATTGTCCCCAGCGCATCCGGTTCGACTGCACGATCCCCTTGGGTGTGCCCGTCGTGCCGGACGAATAAATCAGATTGAACGGTGCCTCCGGATCCAGGGTGACGGCTTTGGGTTTGCTGTCAGCGGGAGCGAGCCAGCCTGCAAAAGCCGTCCCCGCCGGCGAGTCATCGAGCGTGATCCACTTTACTTGCATCCGGCCGGACACGGGGTTGAGGGCAATGGCGACAGCCTGGTCCAGGAAAAGGAGCGTTGCCCCGGCATCGCCGACCATGGTCGCAAGGCTTGCGGCGGTCGAGCCCGGCGCCAGGGGCGCGACCGCGGCGCCGGCCCGCAACGCGCCGAGGAACACCGCAGCGTACTCGATGGACATCGTGGCGCAGAGGGCAACCGCATCCCCGGGCCCGACACCTTCCCGTTGCAGCGCCACTGCCACCCGGTCCATCAGCGCGTCGAGTTCCTTGTAACTCAGGGCGCGCTCGTCCTGCCGCAGGGCGATTCGCGGCGGTTGTCCGCCTACGTGGATGTGGATCAGCTCCGGAAGGGTGCAGAAGTCGCGTATTAGCAGTTCTTCGATTTCCATGCCGTATGCGTAGACGTTGGTGCCGTTGCCGGCTAACGGCATGATACTCATAGGCCGGGCGGCGTTCACGCCGATGCGCGGCCTGAGCATTGATGCCAGCAGCGCGGACGTATTCACCATCGGCGAAGCGGAAATCCACCGCCTGCAGGCCCACATGCACAACGGCACGATCATTGGGGCGCGGTCCGCACAGCATGTCCGTGCCGCACAACGAGCTTAACCGCTGGTAGGGAAAAAATTCTCCTGGTGCAGCCCGAGAGCCTGGTGCAGCCCGAGAACATGAGCTTGTTCGGTCCGCGTCCTGAATCCTGCGGCAGGAGAGCGGCCGCCTGGCTGATTGGCATATTGCCGGGACAGGCCCGTTTCCGGGGACGACGATTCAGGATGCACCATCAGGCTGTGCGCGCCCGGCAGACAACACAAAGCTGAGTATCTGAGCCTGCGTTCCCGCCTCGCAAAAAATCCTGGAAGGCGTAAAGCTGGAGTACGGCCTCTCGATGCAATGCCTACTTGTCCTTCGGGTCATCAACGCGGCCATGCTGATTGGCCATGTCAAGCTTCAGACAGCTGGCGCATCGAACTCCGATAGTTGGAGTTTCCTTCTCTTCGTAATTCGTCATCGGCCAGAAAGGGCATGCCGGCGTTGAATGCCATATCTCCATACCGATTGCACGTCTGAACATTTCTTTTCCCCTTTTTATAGCAGGATGGCGTTCGCTAACGCGAATACATAGAGTACACGAGAAAAGGCTGGCTCTCAGGGAATGCTGGCATTCCGGTCCGGGGCTGACCGCGCCCACATGGCTTCGAGCCCCTGCCGCACCACGGCACTGCCGTGGATATCCGATACCCAATACCGTTAGCCATGGAAAAATTTGCGTTTATTCCGTGGCTGGATGGAAGTCACAGCCTGGCCGCACGGATTTCTTTCCTTCGGGCCCACACCACAAGCCCGGGCGTCCTGGCCCGGGAAGATCAAGCAGAGGCTCAGAATCTTTTCAGAAATGAAAAAGAGATGAACGACTCCACCACCTCGTCTCCGAAATCCAGCTTCGGGACATAGCCGATCGCCAGGCCATATCCACGGGCTGTTATGGTCATCTCCGGCAGGATCACCGGCACCAACGGAATGCGGTAGCCGGTAACCAGGGCACCGGTCAGGCGCAACGCAAATGGTCCTGTAATCGGGAAATCCTTGCCGGCACCGGCATATACGGACACGCGCGCGAGCGAATTCTCAAAAGCACCTGCGGCCGCGAAAAAGCTGCGTCCGGGCACGCGAAAATGCAGGCCGATACCGGGATTCACTTCGTTGAAGTCTTCCCCCTGTCCAAGGTGATACGACGCGGCATGGACGACGACTTCCTGCAGGCAATAGCCGTCTGGTTGGGCACAATCGAGCATTGGAAATGTCCGGCTAAAGGAACGACGAGATCAAACGACGGAAGGTCGGTTGCTGTGTGGAGGGCGCAGGATCGAATACCTCGTTGAGACGACAATCCCTGCATCCTGGGTTTGGCTCTCGCCGCAGTCGGGGACATACATGCGCCCGATGCCGGCAGCCACGGGCCGTAAGCAAAGTACAGCGAAAAACGCAGAGCCCAATCGCATTCCCTTGCCGGTCCGGATCTCATGGCGGTCCTTGTCGGTTCCCGCCCGCTCAGATTGCTGACAGGCCGCCGTCCGCCAGATAGACACCGCCGGTACAGATGCTCGATTCGTCGGAGGCCAGGAACAGCATGACGTTGGCGATCTCCGCAGGCGTGCCGTAGCGCTTCAGCGGAAGTCCCGCGAGGATCATCTCGCGCGCCTTCTCCGGCGCGCCCGGCGAACGCCCTTCCTCGATGTTGCGGATCATCCGGGTCTCGGTGGGACCGGGCAGCACGCAGTTCACGCGGATGTTGAAAGGCGCGCACTCGACTGACGCCGTGCGCATCAATCCGATTTCCGCATGCTTGCTGGCGATGTAAGCGGAATTGCCCTGTCCGCGTGCCTTGATGCCGCCGATGGACGAGGTGATGATGATGCTGCCGCCGACGCGCTTCTTCAGCGCGGGAATCGCGTACTTCAGTCCGAGGAACACACCGCGTACGTTGACCGCCATCACCTGGTCGAACACATCGACCGGATAGTCCACGATCGAGGCCGCCGCGCCCTCGGCGCCCGCATTGGCGACGAACACGTCGATGCCACCCAGCTTGTCTTCGGCCATCTTCATCAGGCGTTCGTTGTCCGCCGGCCTGGAGATGTCCGCGACGAGATACTCCGCCCTGACGCCGCGCGCTTCCTTCACGGCATCCTTGAGCGCCGTTTCATTGCGGCCCGCCAGCATCAGTTGTGCGCCTTCTTTGGCGAAGAGCCTGACCGTTTCCAGGCCGATGCCGCTACCGGCGCCGGTGATCACGACTGTTTTGTTTTCGAGCCTCAATTTTCTTCTCCTTATTCCGGAAAGTGAAAACGCGTTCGTTTCACGCGTTTGTCTGTGCAGATTGATCTTCAGGTCAAGCCGGACCTGCAATTCTTTTTATGCGGGCCTGACCGCAATATCCACCTTTTATCCGGCCTTGACTGCAAAAACCCTGACCGCTACAACCTTGACCGCAAAAACTTGGCGGTGGCAAAACCATTCCAATCCATCGACAGACATGGGACGGCCTTCACCAAGTTCCTCGGATCGTCGCTGCCTTGCGTCCAGCGCGCGAGGCCATGGTATCGGCACCGAGGATCACCAGCACGAGCAACGAATACTGCAGAAAATAGATCAGGAATTCCGCGGCACTGCCAATTCCAGGAATTGAGCTTGCGGCCACCCCCGCCGCGACTTCTCGCGTCACGAAAGACGACAGGAGAGTTCCCAGGATAAGGCAGACGGGCCATACGGCAATCGACCACAGCAGGAGGCGCCGGTAGAAAATATGACGCAGCACGAGGCCCACGAGCATTCCGATGATCAACACGATCGGAACCCTATAAATGTACTCAGCAATCACGAGTTGGGTGATCGGAAAGTCGGCAAATAGCCCAAACAGTGGCTGCAACAATTCGTAGACGGAATTGATGACGGATGCCCGCAATCCAAACCCGCTGTCCACTAGCACGCCCGCCATGGTTCCGATGGCCGTTGCAATCAAAGCGTTGAAGACGAGGCGCAGGTCCGCTGGAATCCACGCACGATCGAACGGTGACTTGCCCATCAGTACGGCGATTTCGGCTCCGCAGCAGTCCCGGCGGGGAGATTTAAAATCATGGGTGCCCGATGTGCTGCGGCAGGCCGTCGTTGATGTCCAGCCATGGCACCCTGGTTTCTATGTGGATATGCATGGACGGCCGCACGCCCGGATCGTCATCGAGCGTACCCAGGGCCAGTGCAAAAGTATCCGGTCTCGTCGCCCGGATGAATTGCAGGGTGGAGCCGCATTGCCGGCAGAACGTGCGCGTGACTTCGGGCGAGGATTGATAAGAGGCGATGTCCGCCGCACCGGACAGCAGTATGAAATCGCTCCGTTGCACGCGGACGTAACTCCCGAATGCCGCGCCATGAATCTTGCGGCACATCGAGCAATGGCAATGGCTCGCCGGACCCAGCGGGCCGCGGATTTCGTAGCGGACGCTGCCGCAAAGACAACTACCGCGGATCATGGATTCTCCGTCCGGTTTTCATAGCCATCTTCGGACCTTCGACTTATAGGAAGCGTAGGCCTCGCCGAACTTCGCCGACAGCACCCGTTCCTCGGGAACGATCTGGAAGCGGCTGATGTAGAGCACGAATGCGAACGGCCCAACGAGAGACCAGGCCGATGACAAGAACACCGCCCACGCGATCAGAAGGATCAGCAGCCCCACATACATGGGATTGCGGCTGATCCTGTAAACCCCTGAACTGACCAGCGCGGATGTCTCCTGCGGCCGGGTCGGGTGGATGGTCGTCCCGGCCCGCCGAAAGGTGAGAACGCCGGTAATGGCCAGGGCAACGCCCACCAATACCAGCGTTCCGGCAGCAAGCAGGCGGACGTTCCGGGGCACATCCATGAGAGGCGTACTTTTCGAAATCGCCCACATGGCGATGGCAGCAAGCAGCGCGATGGCGGGTGGCGGAATCTTCAGTTCGAGTCTATTCAAGGCTGCCCTCTTCGCGCAAAAATTGTCATCCTGTCCCCTGTCATTTGGGTGGTGCGCCGGCCAGGCCAGCGCTCTACCATCGCTCTGGTTTTCTCATCCTGCCAATGCGGGACTGCTGGCCGTTACCAGGGTCAACTCCACCGGCTGGCCCGGATTGTGGCTCCGGATGCGAAACTCGTCTGCGGAAGGATCGAGGATGTCGATCCGGCAGGGGTGGCCCTCTTCAATCATGGTCAGTGCGCCTTCCTCAAGCTTCCACTTCGCCTGCGCCCGGCAACGATCCGGCCGTTGGATTCAGTCTGCATCATCTTCCGGGATCAGGGAAGGCCAGGCAATGCCCAGATGCGCCGCGAGGACCTGCAGGAACAGGATCGGGCGTTCGGCGGCGGCGGAAAGGGGCGAGACCAGGAAATCGCCGAGTTCCCAACCGATCCGTTGCTCGAATTCTTCGAGCGACATTTTCGTGTTGTCGAGATGGCTCCGGATGCGTCCAGGAGCACTCAGCAGCGGGACCGATCGATCCGTCGTTTCGACATTCATGAGTTCAGGCAGAGAAACGCCGAGAAACGACGCCAGCGCCATGGCCTGAAACAACGTCAGGGTGGAGGCGAGCTCGTCATCGTTGCGTTCGAGGTCGTCGTACCAGGCGGCGTTCAGGCCGAGATGCGCGATCGCCTCCGGTTTGGATTTTCCGGCGCGAATGCGAAGGCCGCGGAGCCGGGCGGCGGTACCGATGTTGTCCAGGATGGCAAATCCTCAAGCGGAAACCCGGCAATTCTACAGGCAGGGGTCTGGTGTCACCCATGTACCCGGACCAATCCGTTACCAATCTCCCCGACGGCCCAGTCTCGTAACAGCGAGTTCAACCCTCACTTTGCACTTTTCGGTGATAGCTGGATCTTCGGCAAATGCACTGCGAATGCGATCGGCAAGGGATTCATCGTAAGCCAAGATGCCACCTCCGGGGTCAACGTAACGCAGGGCTCCTGACAGACGTTCTTAACCCCGTCATTCAGGGCCCCGTCCCTTCAGGTTCAATGCTATCAACATATGAGTTCAATCTGGTACGTCCGGAACGGCAAGGCATTGAACGGGGATTGGACCCTTGTCGGGGACTCCGGAGAGGCCGGTTTGCCTGTGGTGGGTCCTCGAGCCTCCAGGACGGGACCTGACGTCAGGTGTCTGGTTTCGACTGGACGACGGTTCGTTGTGCGCGTCGACGGATACGGTCGGGCGCGCGCCAGGGCTTTGGCCATCACGAATCCGGCGGCACACCGAAGCTCCACGGAACCGGACTGCGCGTATGGGCAACGGCAACAATGTAGCCGAATACGATCAGGGCCAGGACCCACGCGACCACCCGGACGCCGCGGGTGCGGCCACGCCGAAGGGCAACGCTACCCAGGACGATGTAGATCAGCAGCGCGACGACTTTGGCGCTCAGCCAGGATTGCACGAACGGGTACTGCGCCGTCAGGGCGGCCACGGCAACCGCGCTGGCCAGCAGGACTGTGTCGACGACATGCGGGACTCTCCGCACCCAGCGCGCATCGAGCCTTTCGGGCGCGCCGATCATCCACAGTCCGCGCAGGAAAAACAACGCGAAACTGGCGGCCACGGCGGCAACGTGGATCGACTTGAGCATCGCGTAACTCACCGGTCGAAGCTCCAGCCGTGGCTGCCCGCGACGGCGCCTGCGATCGTTATTACGCTCAGGCCCAGCAGGACCCAGTGCAGCCGGGCAATGAGCGAGAAGGTGCCTTCCGGATCGCGCTGCGCGCGTTCCCGGAACCAGCGGTGCAGCCACAGGGGTTCGAGCACGAACAGCATGAGCGTGAACACACCCCACACCAACACCATGGCGTGCATCCACCAGAGATTCGCATCGGCGAACCGGCCCCATGCGTCCATCCGGTGCACCAGGTAGAAGCCGCTCAGTCCGGTGAGCAGCGTGGTCATTCTCGCCTGGCGCGCGAAGCCGGCTTCCACGCTTTCGAAGAAGACGACCCGTTCGGCTGGATCGCGCACGCGCTTCACCGCGGGCAGCAGCACCATCGTGACGAAAGCCACCCCGCCGATCCACAACACGACGCCGAGTATGTGCAGCACTCGCGCGGCGATGAAGTCCTCCATGGGCGCGATTATCCTCCGGCCGCGGTCAGCCCGGCTTCCCGTCGAGCCGGGGCCGGATCAGCAAAGGCCAGTAGCGAACGGCGAACAGGCCGAACGCGGTGGCCCAGAGCAGTCCCGACATCTGGACGCTCGCCACGTACAGCCCGGGATGGACAAGGCCACCGAAGACCCGCACCGCCGCCGCGAGCTGAATGAGGAGAAAACACGTGAGTTCGTAGCCGTCCGCAACAAGGGGCCGCGCAGTGTGTCCGCGCGAGGTGCGGATCATCATGCCGAGCGTCAATCCGCCGATGGCGCCTACGGTCAGCGCGTGGATTGCGAACGGCCCGGCGATCCAGCCCATCCCGGCCAGCGCGCGCAGCGCGAGATGCGTGACGATCCATGCATAGGCCGCATGCAGGATCCATACAAGAGGCGTGGCAAGGGTCCGCCAGGACCGCCAGAGATACAGGCGCACCCCATGTGCGATCCCGCCGAACAGCGCAATCGCCGCGACAGCCGCCGGCTCCAGTTGCAAAAGGTCGGCGGCGAAAAGCAGGAGCACGGACCCCAGCGCGAGCTTCTCCACCACGGGGTGGCGCGTTGCCCCCGCGCCGGGCACGCCGTTGTTGGTGAACATCGGAATGACGCGCCCGCCCATGACCGTCATGATGAACATCACCACGTCCAGTCCCAGCGTCAGTCCCAGCCGGGGCGGAAGCTCGAGGGTTCCCTGCAACGCCAGGTGCAGGACGAGACTGAGCCCGCCGATCAGCACCAGCAGTCCGATGAAGAAATAGTTGCGGACGTTGCGTGCCTGAACCAGCGGGATGCCGATCGCCACCGCCAGGGCCACAGGAAAGGCCGCATTCGCCGCGGCAGCCGCGGTCTCGAAGGGCGTCAGCACCAGCACCCGGCCCAGCACCCACAGGGCTGCAAGCGCCATCAGCGGCGCGCCGGTCGGCGTCGGCCGGCCCGTCCATGCGCGCACGGCCGTCAACAGGAAACCTGCGATGACCGCCATCGTGTATCCGAACAGCAGTTCGTGGCCGTGCCAGACCGATCCCTTCAGATAGGCGGCCGGCAGCCAGCCGGAATACTGAGCCACCCACAGCAGCACGCTGGTCGCGCTGAAGATGCCCGCGAGCAGGTAGAAGGGCCGGAACCCCAGTTCGAACAGCGCGAAGCCGGTTACTGCGGCAGGCGGCGCCGGCCGCCCGCGCGGGTCAAGCGGGGGTTCGTTCATGACAACAGCACGGCTTCGCCTTTCCGGTCGAACGGGATGAACGCGTCGATCGCTCCGGCCTTGATGGACTCGATCATGGTTTGCAGCGGTCTTTCGGCATCGCTGCTCGTCGGCGCGTGGCCGGTTCGCCCGGGCAGGCTCGCCACGAACACGACGGCCCAGTCCGGCCCATACTGGAGCGACTCCTCCACCAGCGCAGCGAACGTGTCCAGTTCCTCCGGAGCCTTGTCCACGGACATCAGGGGAGCAAGAGCACCGCCCTCCCCCGCCTCGAAGCGGGCGCGCTGCTCGGGTGTGCTGTCATCGGGCAGCTCTGCGCCGGCGAACACGAACAGCAGCCGCTGGGGTTCGGACTGCGCGCGCGCGGCGCACAGCAGGTCGTCAAAACTCGAAATGTTCATACACAGGTTCCTCGTTCATGCGTGCACGGCTATCCAACGCCGATCGCGAACACCCATCCCTCTGCCCATGCGCACAATCCATCGTGAACACCGTCAAATTGTGACGTGAGTCCAGATGAAATTGGCCTTTAGTTGCCTCTTGCTGTCCTTCAGCACTACGGACACGCGAATGGCGTACTTTCCCGAATATCCAAATCTGAAAATTTCGCTGTAGTCCGGCATTCCACCCGTGCTCGCCGGTACCAGTGTTTTCTTCTCCACGTTTCCTCTGGGACCCTTTAATTCGACGATGACCTGAGCGTCTGCAATATGAGCCCCCTGCTTGACATCAGACAGGCTAACCACCAGGTGCTGCCCTCCGCTCGGCTGCCCCTTGCCATGCTCTGTGGCCTCGCCAGTAAAACCCAGCGCCTGCCCCATGGGAACCACCCCTATGTTCACGATAATCCCACCTACTATCTTCTGATGATCCGCAAGCGCCAAACCAACTGGGCCAATGAGCCCGGACATAATGGTGATTACGCTCAAAAAACATCTACCACTGACGTTCCATTTCATGTTGATTCTCCTTTGCAACGCGTGCTACTGAACCAGCGGCGTGTCGGCCGCTTCGAGATCCACGCCTTCGACCGCGGCCTCACCCGCAAGCAACTGCAGGTACTGGCGCAGCGCCGTCACAAAGGTTTGCTGGCGCAACGCCATGGCCACGGCACCGTGCACCGGCTCGAAAGGCTGTGCCGCGCCGGGCTCTCGCTCCAGCACTTCGACGACATGCAGGCCGAAGCGGCTATGCACCAGTCGCGGCAGGACCCCCACTTCGGCGTGACCGAACAGTTCGCGCCCGAACTCGGGAGCGCAATCGTCGGTGCCGAGCCATCCCAGATCGCCGCCCTGCGCGCCGCTGGGGCAGTTGGAATAGGCTGCGGCCGCCAGGGCGAAACCGTCGGTGGCATCCGCCGCATGGCAGCGAACGTCAAGATAGACCGTCTCCACCTTCTTGCGCAACGCCACCACATCGACGCCCGGCGTCACAGCGAACAGAATGTGCCGCACTCGCACGCGCTCGCCGGTGCGGTAGCGGCTTGCATGTGTCGAGTGGTAGCGGCGGCACGCCTCTTCCGAAGGCTCCGGTACGCTCAGTTCGCGATCGAGCAGCATCTCAATGGCGCCGGCTGCCGCTTCGCTGATTACGCCGTCGGCCGTCGGTTCATCCGCAGCCCGCAGCAGGCCGCAGCGCTGCGCGGATTGGCGCAACAGCTCCGTGCAGGCGCGCTGGCGCAACTCGTCAGGCGGGAGGATTTCTTCCGGTGCATGCAGTGCCACGCCGTTCACGCGCGCGATGACGGGACAAATGATATCGGTCGACATCGTCCTCCCCCTAGACCCGCGCGCCGGGCTGGCGCGGAAGGTTGTGGCCGGCCGGCACGTTCAGGCGCCTGCTGCGGACCACCTGATGCGGACGGAACAGGAAAGCGACGGTGGCGAAACCGCTCCATACATGCACCAGCCGGCTGAACGGGAACAGCAGGAAGATCGTCATGCCGAACACGACGTGGAACAGGTAAGGCCAGGGCAATGCGGCGAGCGCGGTGGCATCCACCGGCCGCAGCGTGACGATGCGCTGTGCCCAGTCCGCCAGGATCAGCATCACGCTGCCATCGGCGTGCTGCCACGAAAACGGCAAGGTGATCAGGCCCACCACCAGTTGTACCCACAGCACCACCAGCACCGCAATGTCGGTGGCGTGGCTGGTCAGGCGGATGCGCGGGTCGAAGACGCGGCGGTACAGTAGCATCGACAAGCCGACGAAGCAGAACATGCCGGCGATGCCGCCCGCCACCACGGCCATCATCTGCTTGGCCCCTGCACTCATGAACAGGCCGTACACCGCGTGCGGCGTGAACAGACCGACCATGTGGCCGAAGAACAGGAACAGGATGCCGAAGTGGAACAGGTTGCTACCCCAGCGCAGCAGTCCGGCGCGCAGCATCTGCGACGAGTCGCTCTTCCACGTGTACTGGTCGCGGTCGAAGCGGAACAGGCTGCCCATCAGGAATACCGTGAAGCACACGTACGGATAGACCTGGAACAGAAAACCATAGACGCCGTTCATGGTGCGACTCCTTGACCTTGTCCACTTGCCCCGTTGGGCTTGCGTACGATGTGTACGGGCTGCGGCTGCCCGGGCTTGGCCTGCCCTTTGGACGAACAGCCGTCGAATACCACCGGTTCGGCCCAGCTCTCGTCGAGCGGCGGCTCGGCCGGCGGTGTGACCGGCTCGGCTTTTTCGCCCGCGAGTTCGAGCAGCGCCCCCAGCACGCTGGCGTATGCGCTGCCCTGCTGCTGCAGCGCACCGAAGATGGCGTTGAAGATGTGACTCATCTCGCCGAGGAAGGCCTTCGCTTCGGTCGCAGGCTGGGTAGAGACGAACTCCAGCACCGCCGGCAGATAGTCGGGCAGTTCGCCTTCCGCGAGGAACAGGCCGGCACCCGCGTAGGTCTGGCCGAGGTCGATCATCGCCGGACCGCGATCGCGCGAGTCGCCGTGGACGTGCTCGAACAGATGCAGCGAGGTCGCGCGACCGCGGTCGAACAGCTCGACGTAGCCGGCCTCGGCTTCGAGCGGGTCGGCGCGCCACAGCGTGTCCATCAGCGCATCGACCTCGTCCAGGCGCGCGTTCGGGAGGGCGCCTTCCTCATGCAACAGGTCGCGCATTTCCGGCAAGTGGCGCCGCATCTGCGCATCGGGGTAGCTGAGCAACGCCGCCAGTACCCGCAGGCTCTTCGTCATCGGACGAAGCGGTTTGAGTTCATGCATGATCAGACCTCCGCCTTGATGGGAATGGTGCGCCTCTTCTCGCTGCCGAACAGGCTGGTTTCGCCGGTGCCTTCGGAGCAGCCGTTGCCGAAGCTGAAGCCGCAGCCGCCGCGCACGTTGAACGTGTTCTCTGCGTATTCGCGGTGGGTCGAGGGGATCACGAAGCGGTCCTCGTAGTTGGCGATCGCCATCACGCGGTACATCTCTTCCACCTCGGACTGGCCGATGCCGACCTGTTTCAGCACCGCATTGTTGATGCGCCCGTCGATATGCTTTTCGCGCTGATATGCGCGCATGGCCAGCATGCGTTCGAGCGCGCGCACCACCGGCACGGTGTCGCCGGCGGTCAGCAGGT
>CAYODB010000069.1:0-16462 GCA_964402495.1 uncultured Bordetella sp. | reverse complement strand
ATATGCGATCTCCCTCAGGCGGGGTAAGGCGAAGTAAGCGCCATCGCCGGACTCCCGACCGCCCCCCAATTTCTTCTCTAGATGAAACCCACCCTCGTCCTTGTCGGTCGGCCGAACGTCGGCAAGTCGACCCTGTTCAACCGCTTGACACGGTCACGTGCGGCGCTGGTAGCGGACATCCCGGGCCTGACCCGTGACCGCCACTACGGCCACGGTGTTCAAGGCGACAAGTCGTTTCTCGTGGTGGACACGGGCGGTTTCGAACCAGTGGCGAAGTCCGGTATTTACATGGAAATGGCCCGCCAGACCATGCAGGCCGTGGACGAAGCCGATGCCATTCTAATGATGGTCGATGCACGGCAGGGTCTGACGCCGCAGGATCGCGCTATCGCTACCGAATTGCGCAAGAGCGGCCGCCGTCTGTGGCTGGTGGTGAACAAGGCGGAAGGCCTGGCGCAGGAGAATGCGGCTGCCGATTTTCACGAACTGGGTCTCGGCCAGCCGCTGGCGGTGTCGGCTGCGCATGGCGAAGGATTGCACGACCTGCTTGACCTCATACTCGAGGAATTCCCTGACGATGCAGCATCCGCGCAGGAAGCGGACAAGCATCCGAAGATTGCGGTGATTGGCCGACCGAACGTCGGCAAATCCACGCTGGTGAATACCTGGCTCGGCGAGGAGCGCATGATCGCCTTCGACCAGCCCGGCACCACGCGCGATAGCATTTACATCGATTTCGAACGCGGCGGCAAGGCGTACACGCTAATCGATACCGCGGGCGTGCGGCGGCGTGGAAAAATCGAGGACGTTGCCGAGAAATTTTCCGTCATCAAGACCCTGCAGGCGGTCGAGGATGCCAATGTCGTGGTACTGGTCCTGGACGTTACGCAGGACATATCGGACCAGGATGCGCACTTGGCGGGCTTCGCCCTGGAGGCCGGTCGTGCGCTGGTGGTGGCTGTGAACAAATGGGATGCGGCCGGCGAGGAAGCGCGCGAGAAGGCCCTCCGTGACTACGAGCGCAAGCTCAACTTCCTGGATTTTGCGCCGGTGCATCATGTTTCCGCGCGTGCCGGCAGCGGCGTGCCGGCGCTGTTGAAATCGGTGGACGTCGCGTACGCCTCCGCGATGGCCAAGCTGTCGACGCCGCGTTTGACCCGGGTCCTCCAGGCGGCCGTGCAGAAACAGTCACCGCCGCGTGCCGGAATGTCGCGTCCCAAGATGCGCTATGCACACCAGGGAGGAATGAATCCGCCATTGATCATGATCCATGGTAATGGCCTCGACAACGTGCCCGACAGCTACCGACGCTATCTGGAACGCAGCTTTATGAGCGCCTTCAAACTTCGGGGCACACCAGTAAAGGTATTCTTCAAAAAGCAGGGCTCGAATCCTTTTGCCAATCGCAAGAAGACCTGAGAAAACAAGGATATTTCGCGGGATGGTATTGCACAGTAAAATCCAGTAGAGTAAATCTGGGTCAATAACTAGAACAAAGGAGCAGCCATGAGCGCGAAAGGGCAATTGTTACAAGACCCGTTCTTGAATGCGTTACGCAAAGAGCATGTACCGGTATCGATCTATCTGGTAAACGGCATCAAGCTGCAAGGACAGATCGAATCATTCGACCAGTATGTGGTTCTCCTGAAGAACACGGTAACGCAGATGGTCTACAAGCACGCGATTTCGACTGTGGTACCCGGGCGTCCGGTGAACTTGTCTTTGGAGCACGGGTCCGAAGACTGAGTGATCGTTCCCGTCATCCGCCAGTTTGTCTTCGCTTCCTTTCAGGATCCGGCGCATTGCGCTGGCTCGGGGGTTCGTAGCATGCCGCAACCTTGAAATCCCCTGATGCTTGAACGCCCGCGCCACGGTGACCGCGCCATTCTGGTCAACCTCGATTTCGGGGATACCGATTTCGCCGAGTCGCTTGAGGAAATCCGCCGGCTCGCCGCCAGCGCGGGCGTGGAAACGCTGGCTGTCGTCAAAGGTAAGCGCCAGCGGCCTGATTCCGCGCTGTTCGCCGGTACCGGCAAGGTCGAGGAGGTCGCCGGGCTGGTCGAATCCACCGGCGCATCGCTGGTGCTGTTCAATCACGATCTGTCCCCGGGGCAGCAGCGCAATCTCGAGAAACGCTTGAACTGCCGGGTAGTCGACCGCAGCAGCCTGATACTCGACATCTTCGCCCAGCGCGCACGCTCGCACGAAGGCAAGCTGCAGGTGGAACTGGCGCAGCTCGAACACCTGTCCACGCGGCTGGTACGCGGCTGGACACACCTTGAACGCCAGAAAGGTGGTATCGGCTTGCGCGGTCCAGGCGAAACTCAGCTGGAAACCGACCGCCAACTGCTTCGCAAACGGGTAAAGGTGCTCAAGGACAAGCTTGCGACCGTGCTCACGCAGCGGCAGACGCAGCGGCGTGCGCGGACGCGTCGGCAGCAGACGCTTTCGGTGTCGCTGGTCGGTTATACGAACGGGGGCAAATCGACGCTATTCAATCGTCTCACTCACAGCGATGCGTACGCGGCGGATCAGTTGTTCGCCACGCTGGACACGACTTCACGCCGCATCAACAGCGGCGGCAAGGGCGAGATAGTGCTCTCCGATACCGTGGGATTCATCCGCAACCTGCCGCATACCCTGGTGGCGGCATTCAGCGCCACCCTCGAGGAAACCGTTCACGCGGATCTGCTGCTCCACGTGGTGGATGCGGCGAGTCCAGCGCGCGACGACCAGATTGCCGAAGTTAACAAGGTGCTGCACGAAATCGGTGCGGACACAGTGCCCCAGATCAAGGTATTCAACAAGATCGATCTGGCAGGCCGGCAGCCGGGGGTCGAACGCGGCGAATATGCTAGAATCGCAGCCGTTCGCGTGAGCGCGCGGACCGGCGCCGGCATCGATGAACTGCGTTCGCTTTTGTGCAATCTGCACGAGGCGCAACCGGTCGCGAAGGGCCTCGCCGCAGCCTGACCGAATTATCTCTCCGGACTGTCAAACGAAAGTAACCACCGATGGCATTGAATGATCCCAATTGGGGAAAGCGCGGCAACGACGGCCCGCCCGACCTCGATGAACTGTGGCGCCGCCTGAACCAAAGACTGAACTCCATGTTCGGCGGCAAGGGCGGAGGAGCCGCGCCGCAGGTTCCCAGCGGACGGCAGATGGGCGGCGGACTCGGTCTGCTGCTCATCATCGTCCTTCTCGTATGGCTCGCCAGCGGGTTCTACATCGTGGACGCCCCGCAGCGTGGCGTCGTGCTGCGCTTCGGCAAGTACGTCGAGACCACGCAGCCGGGGCCACGCTGGCACCTGCCTTGGCCCATGGAGTCAGCGGAAGTTGTCAACGTTTCCGGCAACCGGTCGGTCGAAATCGGCTATCGCAACAACGTCAAGAGCAAAGTTCTCAAGGAGTCGCTGATGATCACGGACGACGAGAACATCATCGATATCCAGTTCGCCGTGCAGTACGTGCTCAAGGACCCTGAAGACTACCTGTTCAACAACCGCGACCCCGACGCCACGGTGATGCAGGCCGCGGAGTCCGCTATCCGCGAAGTGGTCGGCAAGAGCAAGATGGATTTCCTGCTCTACGAGGGCAAAGAGCAGGTTACAACCAGCGTGCGCAAGCTGATGCAGGACATCATCGACCGCTACAAGACCGGCATCACCATCAGCCGCGTCACAATGCAGGATTCGCAAGCGCCGGAACAGGTGCAGGCCGCGTTTGATGACGCGGTCAAGGCCGGCCAGGACCGCGAGCGCCAGAAAAACGAGGCTCAAGCCTACGCCAACGACATCATCCCCAAGGCTCGCGGCAGTGCCTCGCGCCTGATGCAGGAAGCCGAGGGCTACAAGCAGAGCGTGATCGCCAATGGCGAGGGCGAGGCTTCACGCTTCAGGCAGGTCGTAACCGAATACAACAAGGCGCCGAGCGTGACCCGCGATCGCCTCTATCTCGACACCATGCAACAGATTCTTTCCAATTCCAGCAAGATCGTCGTCGACCAGAAATCGGGTGGGAATCTGCTTTATCTTCCGCTCGACAAGCTGATGCAGAACGCGGTGACGGATCCGGCTGCCAAGCCGGTGACGTCGGAAAACGTCGTACCGGCGCAGCCACCCGCGGACGCATCGCCGCGCTCGCGGGACGCGTTCCGCAGCCGTGACCGGGAGGCGCGATGAAAGCCAGCATAAGCACGATCCTGATCAGCATCGTCGTCCTACTGGTGGTCGCCAGCATGAGCCTGTTCACGGTGGACCAGCGCCAGAACGCCATGGTGTTCCGGCTGGGCAAGATCGTAAGCGTCAAGACCAGCCCCGGGCTGTACTGGAAGCTGCCGCTGGTCGACAACGTGCGCTTCTTCGATGTCCGCATCCTGACTCTGGATTCAGACGAACCGGAGCGCTTCATCACCTCGGAGAAAAAGCCGGTGCTGGTGGACTCGTTCGTCAAGTGGCGCATCGTTGACGTGAAGCAGTATTACAACAGCGTCAGGGGTGACGAGGCTCTGGCGCGGATCCGCCTGATGCAAACCGTTAACGACAATCTGCGCGCCGAGTTTGGCAAGCGCACCGTACACGACGTGGTTTCCGGCGAGCGATACCAGATCATGGAGCTGATGCGGGAAAGGGCCGACCAGGATGGCCGCACCATTGGTGTCCAGGTTCTTGATGTCCGCCTAAAACGCGTGGACTTCACGCCAGAAGTCAGTGAATCGGTTTATAGCCGGATGGTGGCGGAGCGAAAACGCGTGGCCAACGAACAGCGCTCGCTCGGTTTTGCAGAGTCTGAAAAAATTCGCGCCGATGCCGAACGGCAGCGCTCTGTCATCATTGCTGAAGCCTACCGGGATGCCCAGCGCATCAAGGGTGACGGCGATGCCAAGGCTTCGGCGATCTATGCACGCGCCTTCCAGCAGAGCCCGGAGTTCTATGCTTTTTACCGCAGCCTCGAAGTCTATCGCCAGAGTTTCAAGAACAAGGGCGACCTGCTGATCCTGGAACCAAGTTCCGACTTCTTCAAGTACCTGAAGAGCCCCACTGGCCGCGGCCGATAGCGCACTGCGCGTGATGCAGCGGAATATCAGGGTGCCACGCGGTTGCTTGCGGGAGGGGCGGTCAGAAAGCGGGAAGGGGGGGAATGGACGGTCACACGGGTACCCTGCTGATGGCGGTTGCACTCATGCTGATCATCGAGGGGTTGCTGCCGTTTCTGCTCCCATCGGTCTGGCGCGACGCATTTCGCCGGCTTATCGAAATGTCCGACGGACAAATCCGTTTCGTCGGATTATCCTCGATGTTGGCCGGCCTTCTGCTTTTTATGACGACTTAGCCGAACATAGCCGCTTTGTCCGCGCGCGGTGGCCTAGCGGACGTCAACTAGCGTAATTGGCGATCATGCAGAAGTGGCTGCTACCTGAATATATCGAGGACATCCTGCCCGCCGAGGCTGGACGGGTAGAGCGTCTGCGCCGGCGTATCCTCGACCTGTTCCATGTATTCGGCTACGAGCTGGTGGTGCCGCCGATGCTGGAGTATCTCGATTCCTTGCTTACGGGCACCGGCCACGATCTCGACCTGAAGACCTTCAAGCTCGTGGACCAGCTTTCCGGACGCATGCTGGGTCTGCGCGCCGACATCACGCCGCAGGTGGCCCGCATCGACGCGCATCTGTTAAACCGCGAGGGCGTCACCCGGCTGTGTTATGCGGGCACGGTATTGCACACCCAGCCATCTGGACTTTTGCGCACCCGCGAACCGATGCAGATTGGCGCCGAGATCTACGGGCACGCCGGGCTGGAGAGCGACATCGAGATCCAGACCCTGATGCTGGGCGCGCTCAGGGCGGCGGGCCTGGACGGCATTCATCTCGACCTCGGCCACGTCTCGGTGTTCCGCGCGCTTGTAACCCGCGGCAATGTGCCGGCCGAGAAGGAGGCGGACTTGTTCCAGGTCCTCCAGGCCAAGGACGTAGCCGCGCTGCGGGCACTTTCGACGGGGCTCGACGGAAGGACGCGCGAAGCCCTGATGCTCCTGCCTGAACTCTATGGCGGTGCAGAAGTCCTGGATATCGCGCGCAAGCGTCTGCCCGGCTACCCGGAACTGCTCGCCTGCCTCGACCTGCTGCAGGCAATCGGCAGGCAGCTGAATGGCGAGGTCGGTGAACTGTGTTTCGATCTCGCCGAGCTGCGCGGTTATCACTATCACAGCGGCGTCGTCTTCGCTGCATATGCCGGCGGCCGTCCCGAGGCCATCGTGCGCGGTGGCAGATACGACGAGGTGGGGCGCGCGTTCGGGCGAGCCCGTCCGGCGACGGGTTTTACCATGGACCTGCGCGAGCTCGCGGCGATGGGCAACGGCGACGAGAAGCCGCAACGCGTGCTGGCACCGCATGTTCCGGAAGACAAAGCCTTGCAGGCGGAAATCCGGCGATTGCGCGGGGCAGGATCGGTTGTTATCGTCGACCTGCCAGGACACGACGGCAGCCGCGCCGAACTCGGTTGCGAAAACCGGCTGGTCCGCAGCGGCAGTGCCTGGAAAGTCGAATGAGGAATTCATGAACCCGAGGTGGCAATGGCGCGCAATGTAGTCGTGATCGGCACTCAGTGGGGCGATGAGGGCAAGGGCAAGATTGTCGACTGGCTGACTGACCACGCCCAGGGCGTGGTGCGTTTCCAGGGCGGGCACAATGCCGGCCATACGCTGGTCATCGAGGGTCGCAAACAAATCCTTCGCCTGATTCCTTCGGGAATCCTGCGCAAGGGCGTGAACTGTTACATCGGCAACGGCGTCGTGCTGTCGCCGATCGCATTGCTGCAGGAGATTGCCGAACTAGAAGCCGCTGGCGTTGACGTGCGCTCGCGGCTGAAGATCAGTGAGGCCTGTCCCCTGATCCTCGCGTATCACATTGCCATCGACCAGGCGCGCGAAACGGCAAAAGGCGAAGGCAAAATTGGTACCACCGGGCGTGGAATCGGGCCTGCCTACGAAGACAAGGTCGCGCGGCGCGCAATCCGGCTGCAGGACCTGTTCCTGCCGGACCGCTTCGAGTCCAAGTTGCGCGAAGTGCTGGACTTCCATAACTTCGTGCTGACCCAGTACCTGAAAGCGAAGCCGGTAGATTTTGCGCAGACCCGCGATGAAACGCTGGTGCTGGCAGAGCAGTTGCGGCCGATGGTCGCGGATGTGCCCCGGTCTTTGTACGAGGCGAGCCGGGCGGGGAAAAATCTTCTCTTCGAGGGTGCCCAGGGAACTTTGCTGGACATCGATCACGGCACCTATCCGTTCGTGACTTCCAGCAATTGCGTGGCGGGCGCGGCGGCGGCGGGCAGCGGCGTGGGCCCGCAGATGCTGCACTATGTGCTTGGCATCACCAAGGCTTACACGACACGGGTGGGCTCGGGCCCGTTCCCGACCGAACTGAACGACGATACGGGCGAACAACTGCGCACGCGGGGTCGTGAATTCGGTTCGGTAACCGGCCGGCCGCGCCGTTGCGGGTGGTTCGATGCAGCGGCATTGAAGCGCTCGGTCCAGATCAACGGGGTATCCGGCCTTTGCGTCACCAAACTCGACGTACTGGACGGTGTCGAAGCGCTGCAGGTCGGCATTGGCTATCGTGTCAACGGCGAAACCATCGACATCCTGCCGGCGGGCGCCGACGCGATCGAGAACTGCGAACCGATCTACGAGGAAATCCCCGGCTGGACCGAAAGCACGGTCGGCATCAAGCGGCTGGAAGATCTGCCGAAGGCGGCAAGAAATTACCTTAAACGTCTGGAGGAAACCTGCGGCGTGCCGGTCGACATGATTTCCACCGGCCCCGACCGCGAGGAAACAATCGTCCTGCGGCATCCGTTCAAGGCGTCGAAATAGACTGCCGCACGGACGGACTGCAGCAAGGATTGCGGGGAGCATTCAGACTGGTGCCGAGAAGAGGACTCGAACCTCCACAGTGTTGCCACCGCCAGGACCTGAACCTGGTGCGTCTACCAATTCCGCCATCTCGGCACGAGAGGGCGCAAAATGTAAATGGAAAGCGCTGCTTTGTCAACGAAACGGGCGCGTTTCCGGATCCGAACCCCATATGAAAACAACGAAAAAAACAAGTACGACCCCGCGTCCCGCCAAAGCACGCACTGGCAGTGTGCGCGCACGCGATCCTCATCTCGAGCGCGAACAATCGCGCTACGAAAATCCGCTCCCCAGCAGGGAATATATCCTCGATTTCCTGCTGGAACAGGGTGTGCCAGTTTCGGTGGAGCAGATCGTGGAGAAAATGTCGATTGCCGCGGGCGAATTGGAACCTTTCGAGCGCCGCCTGGCGGCGATGGAACGCGACGGCCAGATCATGCGCAACCGCAAGAACGCGATCTGCGTGGTCGAAAAACTTGACCTGGTGAAAGGCAAGGTTCAGGGGCATCCGGACGGATTCGGCTTTCTGATCCGGGACGTCAACGGCGACGATTTGTTCCTGAATGCCGGCGAAATGTCCAAGGTGATGCACGGCGATCGGGTCGTGGCGCGTGAAGGCGGCGTCAACGCCCGCGGCCGCCGCGAGGGTCACATCGTCGAGGTGCTGGAACGGGCCAACAGCAAAGTGGTCGGCCGCTTCCTTAACGAACATGGCATTGGCGTTGTGGCGCCGGAAGACCGCCGCATCAGTCAGGACATCCTGATCCCCGCTGGCGGCAGCGGCGGTGCCAAGCCCGGGCAAGTAGTGGTCGTCGAAATCATAGAGCAGCCGCAGCGGCACGTAAAACCGGTTGGACGCATCATCGAAGTACTCGGCAACTACGCCGATCCCGGCATGGAGATCGAGATCGCCCTGCGCAAGCATGACCTGCCGCACGAATTCTCGAAGGAAGTCGAAAAACTCAGCGCGAAGTTCCCCGCCGGCGTCACGGAAAAAGACCTGCAGGGCAGGGTGGACATGCGCGGCCTGCCACTTGTGACCATAGACGGCGAAACCGCGAAAGACTTTGACGACGCCGTTTACTGCGAGCAAAAGGGCAAGGGATACAAGCTCTGGGTCGCCATCGCCGACGTCAGCCACTATGTCCGGGACGGCGATGCGCTCGACCGCGAGTCAAGGCTGCGCGGCAATTCTGTTTATTTCCCGCGCCGCGTGATTCCGATGCTGCCGGAAGTCCTCTCGAACGGACTGTGCTCGCTAAACCCGAAAGTCGACCGCTTGTGCATGGTCTGCGAGATGGATATCTCGGCGCGCGGCGAGATCGCGCGCTACAAGTTCTACCCGGCGGTGATGCATTCACGCGCACGTCTTACTTACACCCTGGTGGCCGAGATGCTGGGGAATCCGGAAGGGGAAGCGGCGCGCGCGATGCATGATCTGCTGCCGCACCTGAAGGACTTGCACGACCTCTACCAAGGCCTGGTCAAGGCGCGCTGGCAGCGCGGCGCCATCGATTTCGAAACCATCGAAACGCAGATGTTCTTCGACGATCAGGGCAAGATCGAACGAATCGTTCCGACCCAGCGCAACGATGCCCACCGCATCATCGAGGAATGCATGCTGGCCGCGAACGTCTGCGCCTCGGATTTCCTGGCGGTGCGCGAACACCCGGCGTTGTATCGCATCCATGAAGGCCCGACGCCGGAGAAACTGGCGGCACTGCGCGAATTCCTGCGCGAGTTCGGCCTGCAGTTGACCGGCGCAGAGGAGCCGCAGGCGAAGGACTATGCGCGCCTGCTGGAGACAGTGAAGCCGCGGCCCGACGTGCAGCTTCTGCAAACGGTGATGCTGAGGTCGTTGCGGCAGGCGGTGTACAGCCCCGACAACGTTGGCCACTTCGGTCTGGCGTACGACGCCTACACCCATTTCACTTCGCCGATCCGGCGTTATCCCGACCTGGTCATCCACCGCTCGATCAAGGCGGCGCTGGAGCACAAGCGATACGATCCGGGCAACTGGCATGAGCTCGGCGTGCATTGTTCCGAGACCGAGCGCCGTGCTGACGACGCGACGCGCGACGTCGAGGCCTGGCTCAAGTGTTACTACATGCAGGACCGCATTTCCGAGCGCTTCACCGGGACAGTCAGCGGCGTGGCCAGCTTCGGCGTGTTCGTCGCCCTGGACCAGGTGTACGTGGAGGGGCTCGTTCACATCTCGGAGCTGGGTGCGGACTATTTCCACTACGACGCTGCCAAGCATCAGTTGCTGGGCGAACGCAACGGAAGGCGTTTTCGCCTGGGCGATCGCATCTCGGTGGAGCTGGTGCGGGTCGACCTTGAGACTGCCAAGATCGACTTCGTGCTGGACGAAGGCAAGGGCGCAAAGGCGTGAGCGGACGGCGCATGATCTACGGGCTGCACGCCGTGACGGCCGCGCTGAAACGCAGGCCGGAGAGTGTCGTGGAATTGTTTGTCGATGCCGTCCGCCAGGATCCCCGGGCACGCCGGGTGGCGGACATGGGCAAGGCGGCAGGAGTGCACATGCACAGTGCCGACGGAAACCGGCTCGACGGTCTTGCCAAGGGCAGTCGCCACCAGGGCGTGGTGGCTTTCGTCGAGGAAATCGCGCCCGCAAGCTCCGTCGAGGAAGTCCTGGAGGATGCTGCTGAGCCGCCTTTGCTTCTGATTCTCGACGGGGTGCAGGATCCCCATAACCTCGGCGCGTGCCTGCGGGTTGCTGACGGGATGGGTGTTCACGCAGTTCTGGCTCCCAAGGACCGGGCGGTGGGGCTCAACCAGACCGTGCACAAGGTTGCTTCCGGAGCCGCTGAATCCGTCCCGTTCATTACCGTCACGAACCTGGCCCGCACGCTCCGGGACTTGAAAGATAAAGGAATTTGGGTCGTGGGCACGTCCGAGACCGGCGCGAAGACCGTCTACGATGCGAAACTGGCGGGCCCGCTCGCGCTTGTTCTGGGGGCTGAAGGAGAGGGATTGCGGCGGTTGACGAAAGAAACCTGCGACGAGCTCATCGCCATACCGATGCTTGGGCAGGTCGAAAGCCTGAACGTATCGGTGGCAGCCGGAATTTGCCTTTACGAGGCTCGGCGGCAGCGCCGGATCGCCTGATCCGGGGCCTTAAGCCCTTGAGAACCCGTAAATATGCTTGAGGCGCGAATCCTCCCGCTGATACAATCAGCCAGTTAGCTTCGGTGGTTTTTCCAGCAAGCTGCTGGGTTCAAATTGCCGAGGCAATTCGCACGCTTGCCAAGTATGGGTGCCCGGTTTCGGGGTCCGGCAGGCGGAGGCTTAACCCTTACAGGAGAATTTCATGTCGGTCACCATGCGCCAAATGCTGGAAGCGGGCGTCCATTTCGGACATCAAACCCGTTACTGGAATCCCAAGATGGCACCTTATATCTTCGGCCATCGCAACAAGATCCACATTATCAACCTGGAAAAAACCCTCGTCATGTACCAGGACGCGGTGAAGTTCGTGAAGCAGCTGGCGTCGAACAAGGGCAACATCCTGTTCGTCGGCACCAAGCGCCAAGCCCGTGAAATCATCCGGGAGGAAGCGCTGCGTGCCAGTACCCCCTTCGTGGACTACCGCTGGCTGGGGGGCATGCTGACGAACTTCAAGACCGTCAAGCAGTCCATAAAGCGGCTGCGGGAGCTGGAGCAGATGGTGCAGGACGGGTCGATCGAGAAGCTGTCGAAGAAAGAGCAACTCACCTTCCAGCGTGAAATGGTCAAGCTCGACCGCAGCCTCGGGGGCATAAAAGAAATGAACGGCCTGCCGGATGCGTTGTTTGTCATCGACGTCGGCTACCAGAAGGGCGCGATCACAGAGGCGAGCAAGCTGGGCATCCCAGTGGTTGGCGTGGTGGACACGAACCATTCACCCGACGGCGTGGACTACATCATTCCGGGCAATGACGATGCGAGCCGGGCCGTACGCCTGTATGCACGGGGTATCGCCGATGCGATCCTCGAAGGCCGCAGCCAGATCATCAAGGAAATCGTCAGCGATGAATTTGTGGAAGTGGACAGCACCGAGGAACAGGCAACAGCCTGATCCCGACGGGCGGTAAAAAAAGGGGCGCACGCCCCTTTTTTTTAAGCTGAAATTTCCAGGCCGGGTTGTCCGGGCTGGAGTTTGCAAATACCAGCGGGCCAGCGAAAAAACAGTCGCGGCGCGCGACAGAACCAGGAGTGGCGAGGAAATGGCGGAAATCACCGCAGGCATGGTCAAGGAACTGCGCGAGCGCACCGGGCTCGGCATGATGGAATGCAAGAAGGCGCTGGAAGAAGCCGGTGGCGACATGAAAAAAGCCGAGGACCTGCTGCGCATCAAGAGCGGCGCCAAGGCGGGCAAGATGGCCGGCCGCGTCGCAGCCGAAGGCGCCATCGGTGTCTATGTGTCGACCGACCGCATGCTGGGGGCGCTGGTCGAAGTGAATTGCGAAACGGACTTCGTGGCCAAGGATGAGAACTTCACCGGTTTGGTCAAGGCTGTTGCCGAACTGGCTGCGGTGAAGGGAATCACGGACGTGGAAGCCCTCGGCCAGGCGCAACTGCCGTCCGGCCCGACCGTGGAAGCGGCGCGCCAGGCGCTGGTCATGAAACTCGGCGAAAACATGAGCCTGCGCCGGGTCGCGGTGTACAAGGCCAGGGGCAATCTGGCGCATTACCTGCACGGCACACGGATCGGAGTAATGCTCGACATCGAAGGCGGCGACGATGCGCTGGGCAAGGATCTCGCCATGCACATCGCCGCGTCGAAGCCAATTTCGGTTTCGAAGGATCAGGTGTCCTCTGAGCTGATTTCGCGCGAGCGCGAGATCGCCAGGGCGCGTGCCCTCGAATCCGGCAAGCCCGCCAACATCGTCGACAAGATCGTCGATGGCAGCGTGCAGAAGTACCTGGCGGAAGTCACCCTGCTGGGGCAGCCTTTCGTCAAGGACGACAAGCTTACGGTCGAAAAGCTTCTGGCCTCGAAATCCGCGAAAGTGCATGCGTTCACGCTGTTCGTCGTTGGCGAGGGCATTGAGAAGAAGACCACCGATTTCGCCGCGGAAGTCGCGGCCCAGGTTGGTCAGGCGAAGAAGGACGAGAAGAATCCGCAGCCCAACTGAGCCGCGTCGATGAAGCCTGCCTATAAGCGCATCATGCTCAAGCTGTCGGGCGAGGCCCTGATGGGCGACGATGCTTATGGCATCAATCGCGAGACCATCGATCGCATCGTTTCGGAGGTGAAGGAAGTCGCCGGTCTCGGGGTCGAAGTGGGCGTGGTTATAGGCGGCGGCAATATTTTCCGGGGCGTGGCGCCCGGTGCCGCGGGCATGGACCGCGCGACTGCCGACTATATGGGCATGCTGGCAACGGTAATGAACGCCCTGGCACTTCAGGATGCCATGCGCCGTCATGGCCTGAAGAGCAGGGTGCAATCGGCGCTCAACATCGAGCAGGTCGCGGAGCCTTACATCCGGGGCAAGGCGATACGCTACCTGGAAGAAGGGCGCGTGGTGATATTCGCCGCGGGCACCGGCAATCCTTTCTTCACCACTGATACCGCAGCGGCACTACGCGGCATGGAGATGAATGTGGACATCGTGATCAAGGCGACCAAGGTCGATGGCGTCTACACGGACGATCCGAAAACCCATCCGGATGCCATGCGCTACCAGCGCATCAGCTTCGACGAGGCGATCGTGAAGAAGCTCAAGGTGATGGACGCGACGGCTTTGACACTGTGCCGCGACCAGAAGCTTCCGATCTGCGTGTTCAACATTTTCAAGGCGGGAGCGCTGAGGCGCGTGGTTCTGGGCGAAGATGAAGGGACGTTGGTCCATGCCTGAGAATCCGAAGGAGGATTGAAACCATGGCAATTGCAGATGTAAAGAAGTCCGCGGAGCAGAAAATGCAGAAGTCGCTGGAGACGCTGCGGGCCGATCTCGGCAAGGTACGCACGGGACGCGCCCATACCGGCATCCTCGATCACATCCACGTCGACTACTACGGAAACCCGACACCGCTCAATCAGATCGCGAACGTGTCGCTGCTGGACGCGCGCACAATCAGCGTCACGCCCTGGGAAAAGAAAATGATGGCGGCGATCGAAAAGGCGATCCGTGATGCGGACCTCGGACTCAATCCTGCCTCCATGGGCGACCTTATCCGCGTGCCGATGCCGGCGCTGACCGAAGAACGCCGCCGGGACCTGACTAAAGTGGTGAGGGGCGAAGCTGAGAATGCCCGGGTTGCGGTACGCAACATCCGCCGCGATGCCAACAACGCGCTCAAGGAATTACTCAAATCCAGGGTGATCTCCGAAGACGACGAGCGTCGCGCACAGGACGACGTGCAGAAGCTTACCGATCGCCACATTGCCGAGATCGACAAGGCGCTGGTGGCCAAGGAAGCGGATCTAATGGCGGTCTAAGGGGCCTACATGTTCGCAAGCTCGACCATCAACATTCCGGCAGCGCGCAAGGTGCCGCGCCATATAGCCATCATTATGGATGGCAATGGCCGCTGGGCCAGGAAGCGTTTCCTGCCGCGGGTTGCGGGCCACCGGCGCGGGCTCGATGCCGTGCGCGCCGTCACCAAGGCCTGCGTTACCGAGAAGGTCGAGTATCTGACGCTGTTTGCGTTCAGCAGCGAGAACTGGCGGCGTCCCAAGGACGAAGTCTCGTTCCTGATGGAACTGTTCGTCATGGCACTGGAGCAGGAAGTTGCCAAGCTGCACGACAACGAGATCCGCCTCAAGGTGATCGGCGACTTGTCGAGTTTCGAACCCAGGCTCACCCGCATGATCGCGGAGGCCGAGACGCTGACGGCAAACAACAAGCGCCTGACTCTGACAATCGCGGCGAACTACGGCGGCCGCTGGGACATGCTGCAGGCGGTCAATCGCATGGTGCGGGAGGTTCCCCCGGTGCCGGGCGGCTTCCTCGAGGCGCATCTGGCGCCTTACCTCTCGATGAGCTACGCGCCGGAGCCGGACCTCTTCATCCGCACCGGCGGCGAACAGCGCATCAGCAATTTCCTGCTATGGCAGCTGGCGTATACGGAATTCTACTTCACCGACGAACTGTGGCCGGATTTTGACGCCAGTTCGCTGGATCGTGCAATAACGTCTTACTGGGACCGTGAGCGCCGTTTCGGCCGCACCAGTGAGCAGGTCGCGGCAGAGGCGGATGCATCGGGTCCGGTACGTGAGTCCGGTGGCGATTTCAGCTGATCGCCAGCCAGCGGGAAGATCCGGGCCGCCATCCCGCTCCATGTTAAAACAACGTCTGCTTACCGCCGCAATCCTCCTGCCGCTGCTCCTGGCGGGCATGTTCCTGCTGCCCAATCCGGCCTGGACCTTGCTAATTCTCGCCCCGACCGCGCTCGGCGCATTCGAGTGGGCAAAACTGGCGGGGCTGTCTACAATTCTCCGCAACGCCTTTGTCGCTTGCGTTGTGCTCAGCGGTTTGCTGGTGATGCTGGCGCAGTGGCGCACGCCGTTCCTCGCCGCGAACGCCGCCGTCTGGTTTTATCTTCTCGCATTGTTATTCTGGGCCATCGTGGTGCCTGCCTGGCTGTACTTCAAATGGCGGGTGTCGTCACCGGCATTCATGATGCTTACCGGCTGGATTGTCCTGATCCCCGCCTGGCTGGCTGTCGCGACCCTGCAGAAATCCGCCACCCTGCTGCTCATGCTCCTGCTGGTGATCTGGATCGCCGATACCGCGGCATATTTTTCGGGGCGTCGCTTCGGCCGCCGCAAACTGGCGCCGCAGATCAGTCCCGGCAAGACCTGGGAGGGCGTAATCGGCGCGGCAATCGCGGTTCTGATCTACGGTTTCGCGGTCGGCTTCGTGCTGCAGCCCGATGCGAATTTCTACAACCGAGCCGGGTTGCTGGTCTTCATCTGCGTGCTCACCGTGTTTAGCATCATCGGCGACCTGTTCGAATCGTGGATCAAACGCCAGGCGGGCGCCAAGGACAGTGGTGAACTGCTGCCGGGCCATGGCGGCATTCTCGACCGCATCGACAGCGTGACCGCCGCCATGCCGTTCGCCGCCCTTTATTTTGTGCAGATGTCATGAAACGCCTCGCCATTCTCGGCTCTACGGGAAGCATAGGCGTTAATACACTGGCCGTCGTCGAGCGCCATCCCGACCTGTTCAGCGTCGTTGCCCTGTCCGCCGACCGGCAAGTGGACCGGCTGTTCGGCCAGATACGCCAGCATCAGCCACGCTATGCGGCGATGGCCGATCTGGCTTCCGCGAATCAGCTGCGCTCGCGTGTGCGGGAGGCCGGGCTGAAATGCGAGGTTTTGTCGGGCCCGTCATCCCTCGAGCAAATCGCATCCGCTGCCGAGGTCGATGCCGTGATGGCGGCGATCGTCGGGTCTCCTGGTCTGCGCTCGACCCTGGCGGCGGCGCATGCGGGCAAGCAGTTGCTGCTCGCCAACAAGGAGGCGCTGGTGATGGCGGGGCCGCTGCTGATGAACGCGGTCAAGGCCAGCGGTGCCGCGCTGCTGCCCATCGACA
>CAYODB010000068.1:0-16677 GCA_964402495.1 uncultured Bordetella sp. | reverse complement strand
CCAAGGGATTCAAACGCATTCGTCACTATGGCTTGCTCGGGCCGGCGCACAAGGCCACCCATTTGGCGGCAGCACGGGCAGCACTGCATGCACCTCAACCCGAGCCGATGGTCATCGAGTCAGTGGCGCAATTCATGCGCCGCGTGGCGAGGATCGAATGGGCGGCGTGCCCACATTGCCAGGGCGGTCATTTCGAAGTCCTGGCGCCCGCGCTAGACGGCTGGTCGAAGAATGGCGCATCCTGCACCAATCAGAACTGCTTGAAGACTGGACACGCGCTCAGGCAAGGCAACCCTTGAACAAGATAGAGCCGCTGGAATAACTCATGATCCCGAAAATTACCGACGTGAAGGTCTTAGACGGCTACCGACTCTGGCTCCGTTTCCATGACGGCGCGTCCGGCATCGTCGATCTGAGCGCCGAGCTGTGGGGGCCTATGTTCGAGCCTCTCAAAGACCGAGCGCTGTTCGCGCAGGTCACAGTGCATCCAGAACTACACACCGTAACCTGGCCGAATGGCGCAGACCTTTCTCCGGAGTTCCTCTATCGCCAAGCAGCCCAACCCGGCGCTGCAGTGGACCGTCCGTAAGCGGCCGGCCGCTGAGCTCTGCGTTAGCGAGCACGATGCAGGCATACGGATGCGGGCGTAAAATGGGACTATCTTATGGAGGATACCGCCATGACTAACACGCTTAAGGAGCTTGAAGCACAGGCGCGCTCGTTATCGCCGGAAGAACGAGCCAAGCTTGCCGAACTCCTGCTGGAGTCGCTTCACGATGCCCCGCTCGTGGAGATCGAGCAGGCGTGGGAGCGGGAAATCGAGGAACGCGCCGCGGCGTATGATCGCGGCGAACTGCCGACATTTTCCGCGGAAAGTGTGTTTGCCGAGGCTAGACGGCTAGTTCGGTGAATCGCGCGCGGTTCATCGCCGCCGCGCGCCTCGAGTTCCTTGCCGAGGTCATCTATTACAGTGAGGCGGAGGCTGGATTGGGCGCACGATTCAACGCCGCAGTGGAAGAAGCGTCCGTTCGTGCCCTCGCATTTCCTCAATCGGGCTCGCCGAGTCGTTTCAATACCCGCCGTGTGCTCGTGAACGGATTTCCATTTTCTCTCGTCTATCGACCAGAACCCGACGGCATCGTCGTCTTTGCTGTCGCACACCATGCGCGGCGTCCTTACTACTGGCAATCTCGCGTCCGTGCCCGCTAACCGCCGCATCGACGCCGACCGCTTCGCGGCGGGTCATGCGGAACGTTAGCTGTCATTGCAACCCCTCGACTGCGACACAATAGCGGATATGCTATACTCGTGTCGTGACTTGGAGCGTTACCTTTCACAGCAAGCGGGTCGAGGATGAAATCCTCGATCTCCCGACTGGCTTTGTCGTTCGATTCCTGAGATACGCCGAGAGGATGGAGGCATTTGGTCCAGATCTGGGCATGCCCCATACCCGGGCAATGGGTGGCGGGCTTTTTGAACTCCGAATCAAGGCCGCGGAGGGAATTGCGCGAGTGTTCTACTGCACGGTTATAGGTCGTCGGATTGTCTTCCTGCATCAATTCGTAAAGAAATCGGCCAAGACGCCCCCCAAGGAACTCCAAATTGCGCGGCAGCGAATGAAGGATGTAACTCATGACTAGCACCCTCAAGCAGTTCAAGGCGCGTGCGTTCGCGCGCCCCGGTGTAAAAAAGGCATACGACGATCTGGCCGAAGAATTCGCCTTCCTCGACGAAGTGCTCAAGGCGAGGGCCGAGACGGGGCTCACGCAAGCGGAAGTGGCGGCCCGGGTCGGGACTACACAGTCCGCCATCGCCCGCCTGGAATCGGCCGAGCCGAAACACTCGCCGTCAATCGCCACCCTGCAGAAGTACGCAAAGGCCTTGGGGTACAAGGTGCAGATTCGCCTCGTGAAGGACGAACAACGACTAATAACGCGATCGAGCGGACGCACCGCAAAGGCGGCAGTGCGCCGTTCAGCTTAGTCGTTAGGAATCATGCCCCGGCTTCCCGCGTTTACTTTAATTCTGGCACAGTCTTTCGCGCCGGCAATTTTGTTTGCTGCTGTAAATCCTTATGAACAGCAGGACCAGGAGGGAACCATGCAGTGGATAGTCGCCAGGATTAAATGGATCATGATCGTGGCTGGAGTGCTGACGTGCACCATGATCTATGCCGCCATCGCTCCGCAGGCCGCGCTACGCTCCACGTTCGGAGAAACTTTGGAAGGCCCGCTCGCCGAAATCGTCGTGCGCAATTGGGGCGCACTGATCACCCTCGTAGGGGCGATGCTTATCTATGGCGCATTCTATCCGCCGGCACGCCCGCTGGTGCTGACCGTGGCGGGCCTCAGCAAGCTAACGTTTATCGGCTTGGTCCTTGCCCATGGCACTCAATACCTCGGACAACAGGCTGGCATCTCGATTGCCGTAGACCTGGTGATGGTAGTCCTGTTCTTCTGTTATCTCATCGCGGTACGCCGCAAGGTGATTTAAAAAAAATTCGTCCTGCCAAAAAAGGAATCCTGGTTTCCGTGGGCAAGAGCCGCGGTCACAACGACCCCGGCACGGATTCAAGTCAACGGACGACGACGATGCCTGACCGTTCCATCGTTGGGTGCCTCACCGGCCTGCGGACGCGGAGCCCTGGCCAGAAACCATGTACACGCGGATCCTGAAGTCCGGGTTCGCCTACTTCGCGCTGGTGTTCGGCGCCGGCTTTGTGCTCGGCGCCATCCGTGTGCCGTTCCTCGTTCCGCGCCTGGGCGTGCGCACCGCCGAACTCATAGAGATGCCGTTCATGCTCGTGGCCGTGGTGCTTTCGGCTCGCTTCGTCGTCCGCCGTTTTGCGCTGCAGGGGTCCCGACAAGCCCCTATGGCTGCGGGGCTGCTGGCACTGGCCCTGCTGGTGGCTGCCGAGCTGTCGCTTGCGGCCTTGCTCCAGGCCCTCTCCCCCGGCCGGTACATCGCCACCCGGGATCCCGTCTCGGGGAGTGTGTATCTGGCCATGCTCGTCCTTTTCGCGCTCCTGCCTTTCCTCCTTGCGCGGCGGAACGCCTGAAAAGCCGGCTGCCTGTTCTTTTCAATCGTCCGGCATATAGAATGTCCGGCAAGCGGGGATTTCTCCCGGTGTAGTCCGAACAACAATCCAGAGCCCATGATTCCCGCAAAAGAAGCCCTTGAACGCCTGCGCGAAGGCAACCGCCGCTTCGTGTCCGAAGCTCGCAACAGTGACTCGCAATCGAACCGGACCCGACGCCGCGAGCTGGAGGACGGCCAGGAACCCTTCGCCATCATCCTCGGCTGCTCGGATTCCCGGGTACCGGCGGAGATCGTCTTCGATCAGGGCCTCGGCGACCTGTTTGTCATCCGCGTTGCCGGCAACATCGTCGCGCCTTCCCAGATCGGCAGCGCCGAGTTCGCCGCCGAGCGCTTTCACACGCGGCTCGTCGTGGTATTAGGCCATTCCCAGTGCAGCGCGATCGAGGCGACCCTGGAACAACTGCAACGACCCACCGAAAACCAGTCCAGGAACCTGCATTCCATCGTCGACCGCGTGCGGCCCGCTGTGGAAGGCTTGCTGGAGACCGGGCTCAGGAATGATCCCGAAGCGTTGCTGCACCAGGCCGTCCGATCGAACGTCCGCGCTTCCGCAAACCAGTTGCGCCACGGTTCAGAAATCCTCGAACAACTTATTCACGGCAGCGGGCTTCGCGTCGTTGGCGCCGAGTATTCGCTGGAAACCGGGATCGTCGAATTCTTTGACACCATCGCGTAAACAAGACACCGCGTATACGAGACACGACTTAAAAAAACACGGCGTAGACAAGTTGAAGCTGCTCCCAATCGCCCTCGGTGGCTTTGCCGGTCTGGTGGCCGGGTATTTCGCGGGCGCGTACGTGGCCTGCACCTGGCTCTACCCCACAAGCAACTTGTGCGGGATCGTCGGCGTGTTCTACACCGGACCGGCCGGGCTGGTGATCGGCGCCATTGCCGGCTGGTGGTTCTCGCGATCCAGGAAACTCTGACCGGGTCGGGACGCCGCTTCCGCGCAAGAAGGAACGAGACCTTCAGAACACGTCAGTGACTTCCCAATGAAGCACCCCGGAGGCGGCGTGTAGAATCGCCCCGAAGGCGGCCTGGCAGCGGCTGGCTGTGACCAGGCAGCGCTCCACAACATCAATTGCAGTGGGAGGAACATGGCCTTGAGTGGATTTCGAAGGATCGCCGCCGGTTGGGCACTGGCGCTATTTGCCGTTTCGTCGGCGCCCGCAGCTGACCTTCCATCGGCCACGCCCGAAAGCCTTGGCTTCTCCTCCGAGCGCCTGGCCCGCATCGGCCCCGCCATCAAGGGCGAGATCGAGAAAGGACAGTACCCGGGCGCGGTGATCCTGGTCGCACGCAAGGGCCGGATCGTTTACTTCGAGACCTTCGGGCAACTCGACCCCGCGAGCGGAAAGCCGATGATCAGGGATGCGATCTTCCGCCTGTACTCGATGACCAAGCCGTACACCTCGGTGGCGGCGATGATGCTGGTCGAGGAAGGCAAGTTGCGGCTGACCGACCCGGTATCCAGATACATTCCGGCGTTCGCAAAACTCGAAGTGAGCGGCGCGTCGGCCGACCCGTCAACCGGTGCCGTGAAATATACGAACATTGCCGCCGATCGCGAGATCACCATCCAGGACCTTCTGCGCCATACCTCGGGACTTGTATATGCGGGTTTCACCGCGAATCCCAAAGTGAAAGAGCTCTACACGAAGGAAGGCGTCGACTGGAAAGACGTGACGCCCGCGGAGCAGATCGAGCGCATCGCCAAGGTGCCGCTCGCCCATCAGCCGGGCTCGACTTTCGAATATGGCCTGTCGACCGATGTGCTCGGCCGCGTGATCGAGGCGATATCCGGCATGCCGCTCGGCCGGTTCCTTCAGGAGCGCATCTTTACGCCGCTTGCGATGACGGACTCGGCGTTCATCGTGCCGAAGGAACAACTCGGCCGCCTCGCGCAGCCCTTCGCCACCGATCCGGCAACTAAGACTCCGATCAACCTGCTCGACGTGACGGTGCCGCAAAAAAACGACGCGGGCGGCGCCGGCAGCGTGGGAACCGCGGCGGACTATGCCCGCTTCCTGCAGATGTTGATCAACGGCGGGCAGCTCGACGGCGTACGCCTGCTGAGCCCGAGCACCGTGAGGTACATGACGGCCGATCATCTCGGGAACGCAAAGGGCGCCGGCGCGGTCGCGCTGTTGCCGGGGATGGGATTCGGACTCGGTTTTGCCGTGAGGCAGGAAACAGGCCTGTTCGAAGTCACGGGCTCCGCCGGCGAATACTTCTGGGCGGGCGCCGCGGGCACCGGGTTCTACGTGGATCCCAAGGAGGAACTGACCTGCGTATGGATGACCCAGGGGCAGCCGGGCATGCCGCGGCGCTACGACCGCTATCTGTTCAAGCAACTGGTATATCAGGCGATCATCGAGTAAACCCGCCGCTGGTATCCCGGAATAGCCAATCGCAGCAAACACGGAAGGAAACTTTGCCAATGAAGAACTGCCGCATCTTCGCACTCATGGTCGCACTGGCTGCCGCTACAGCGCATGCGCAGGACCCACTCGTCACGGACAACGACAACTACGCGCTTCGCCTCGAGAACAGCCAGGTTCGCGTTTTGAACTACCACGACAAGCCCGGGGACAAGACCAACCAGCATGTGCATCCGGATTTCGTGCTGTATGCGTTGAGTTCCTTCAAGCGCAAGCTGACTTTCCCGGATGGCAGGACGGTCATCCGCGAGTTCAAGGCGGGCGACGTGATTTTCATGAAAGGTCAGACCCACATAGGCGAGAATATCGGCGATACGGACACCGATGTGGTAATTGTCGAACTCAAGCAGCCAGGCAACTGACCCGATCCATCACCAATGCCCACAGGCACCATGCTTGAACTCAGACCCACCTGCGAGAACTGCAACAAACCCCTGCCGCCGGAGTCTACGGAAGCGCGCATCTGTTCTTACGAATGCACGTTCTGCGCGAGCTGCACGGAAGGCATCCTCCACAACGTCTGCCCCAATTGCGGCGGCGGCTTCGTGCCCCGCCCCGTCCGGCCTTCGAAGAACTGGAAAGGCGACAACTACCTCGGCAAGGATCCGGCCGGCACCAGGGTCAGGCAGCGGCCGGTGGATCCTGCTGCCCATGATGAGTTCTCCGAGAATCTAAGAAACATCCCTCCGGAAAAACGATAGTGGGGCCCGGTCTGAAAACGGGCGGAGCGCGATGAGCGGGAATCCTTATACGCCCCCGAATGCGGAAGTCCTGGATGCCGCAGCCGACGGCACAGTACCGAAACGGCCACGGCAGGTCGTCCATGCGGTGCGCATGCTCTGGGTCTCGCTGATCCTGAGCATTCCACTCTCCATGCGGGAGTTCCAGGATGCCGCCGCCGAGGGCAACAGCGGTTTCCTGTTCTACTTCATCATCGCCCTGTATGCGATCTCGGTGCTGATCAACCTGTATGTCTATCGCGGAAGCAACTGGGCACGGATCCTTCTGCTCGTGTTCAACGTCCTGAATGTGCTGTCGTTCGCCGGCGCGATGAACGAAATCCTCAGGTACCCGACGGGCGACCTTGTTGCCCTGGCGGCATCCATGGCCCTCGACCTGGCGGCTCTCGTCCTCCTATACACCCGCCCCGGCGCCTTGTGGTTCCGCCGCATCCAGCGCTAGCTGGCACGCTCCTGACGGTATTGATCCAGCGTACAGAGTCCGGGAAGATTGGCCGCTGAACTACATGGAGCCCCCATGAACAACCTGCTGCCTGGCTGGCCGCTGCTGTCCGCGTTTCTGATCGCGAGTTTTATCTTTGCCGTCACACCGGCACCCGGCGTGTTCTACGTCGTGACCCGCAGCCTGCTGCAAGGCCGGCGGCAAGTAGGCACGGCGCTCAGCCCTGCTGGCGCCGGATCTCCCTGCGCTTCATGGCCAGATAGTCCTCGCGCTCCATCTCGTGCAACTGGCGGGGATAACGCTCGATCGCCACGAACCAGTCGTTGAGGCGCTTTTCGACACGCGCATCCACGGGTACGGACAGGGAATCCAGGTAGGATTCGATGGCAAGGAAGTAACGCATCGTGTTGCGCTCGATCATGCCGCGCACGCCGCCGACGTATTCCGGCTCCCCGCCCGTCTTTTTCCCGGTTTCGGTAAAGCCCACCTTGGCGCTGCCGATCGTTCCCAGATAGGCCTGCATCGCCAGTCTTGCGGTCAGGCCAAAGCCATAGGAATAGGACAGGTGGATAAACGTTCGGCCCCCAGCCAGCGGAACGGCCTCCAGCAGGATCCGGTAGTTCTTCGTGCCGTATGGCCCGGTCGCGGCGTTCAGCACGACAGAAAAGTAATCGGCGGTGGCCGACGTCACACGGAAGTCGAAGCGGACCTGGTAGGTCTTTTCGAGGGGCTGGTCGTACTTCTTGCCGATGTTGACGGCGAGAGTTTCCCGGCCGCCGTCGTTTTCCGCCTCGCAAAACTTGGTGTTGAGATGCAGGATCAGGATGTCGCACCACACGCCGGCATCGTTGAGCGACGTCGCCACCAGTGCGTACGGATGATCGACTTCGGCGTGCATATCCCCCTTCAGGTCGGACGAACTTTCGCGCGAGTCGAGGTGGAGCGGCCTGCCGAACGGATTGCTGCGCAACCTCGCCTGCAACTCGTCGTACGCGGCGCGCAGCGAAGCACCGGGCGCTGGAGCTTGTGCCGCTCCGGCCGGAGCGACATTGAGCAGGAGAATCGATGTAAGCAGGATGAATCGGTAAAGCATGCTGTCGATAGCCCCTTGCTGGTTGTCGCCGTTAGTTTTCCCGTTACCACAGGGGAACAGACCGTTCCCGGCGGCGAATGTTCCGATGCCTGCTACTGCGGGGGCTCGAATGTCAGGTTAAATGCCTTGGCAGGAAAACCCTGGCGCGAGCCGGGTGTCAGTTACACTATGGGCAGGCAGGGTTGGCAACCCCGCTTTTGAATCACCCTTGCCCGTCCCTACCGCTTCCTCCCTACCCTTTCATTTCACGGTCCACATGTTCACTCGCATCAACTTTCTTCTCGGCTTCGGATTGCTGGTCATGATCCTGTTCTACTTTGCATTTAGTTATCTGGTCATCCTCCCGCTGTCGGCGATCGCACCCGACTGGGCCGGAATCGCGGCGGGTGCCGCAGTTCTGGTCAGCGTCGGGTTGACGGTGCAGATCTTGTCGATCGCGATGAGCAAACTGGCGGGTGTCGCGACCTATCGGCAGGGACCGAATGCCCTTGCCATCACCAGCCAGGCGGCGATCGTGAGCGGGCATGGAGCGCTGGGCTATGCGATGGCATCCTGGCTGGGTGGCGGCCCACTGCCCAACGATATCGCCCTGGTCCTGATCGGCGCTTTGTACGCGGCCGGCGTGGCAGTCGGAATCATGGATTGGCGCGAGCACGCTACCGGAGCGTCATAACGGGAGCGCCATAGTCCCGAAAAAAAGTCCCGGAACAATAAGTGCCATGAACACGAAACCCGGGAACTACACGGGCGGATGCCTTTGCGGGCGGATACGTTATCGCGCGCAAGGCGTGCCCACCAATCCGTCGCATTGCCATTGCGAGACCTGTCCGCGCGCCAGCGGTGCGGCTTTCGTTTCCTGGGCAACTTTTCCCATCGGAGGCTTCGCCTTCACCGACGGCAAACCGGCGCGCTACGATTCGTCCGACATCGCGTTTCGCCAGTTCTGCCCGGACTGCGGCAGCCAGCTCAGCTTCCAGTTCCACCACTCTCCCGACACCAACGACGTCACGCTAAGCAGCCTCGATCGCCCGGAAAACATCGTCCCCCTGGACCATATCTGGACCAAACGCCAGATTTCGTGGATCAAGCTGGCCGACGGCTTGCCACGATTTACCGCGAGCCGCGACGACAGGGACGAATGACTCGCCTCGGCCTGATCTGGACGGTGGGCCATTCCACCCTGTCGGTCGAAGAATTCATTGCCCTGCTGGCACCAAGACGCATCGAGCTGATTGCCGACGTCAGGCGCTTTCCGGCTTCACGACGGCATCCGCAATTCAATCGCGACGCATTGGCAGCGGCCCTCGCGCGATCCAGCATCGATTACCTGCACCTGCCCCAACTGGGCGGCCGCCACGAGCCGCTCGCCGATTCGCAAAACACCGGATGGCGCGAAACAGGGTTCCGCGGGTATGCGGACCACATGGAATCGCAGGCGTTTTCGGAAGGAATGGCGCGACTTTGCGCCATGGTCGCAGGCAAGCGCACGGCCGTGATGTGCGCCGAGAAAAACTGGCGCGCCTGCCATCGCGGACTGATGTCCGACTATCTCAAGGTCCGCGGGATGGGGGTCGTGCATATTCTCGATGCCACAGGAACCGAACCGCATCCTTACACGAAACCTGCCCGCATCAGGGATGGACTGCTGTCGTACGCTGCCGAAGCGCCGCCGCAGTCGCTACTGGACCTCTAGTGTAGTGCTTCGTACTTGCCGGCCAGCGCCTGTGGCAAAAAGCAAACATCGGAGCCGCCAGGTACGAAGCACTGCGCCAGGAAGTCACGGCAGCGAAGTCACGGCAGCGTGCGTGCGCCGGGCGCCGGGTACGCCGGCCCGCTGCACCGTACGGGGCCGGGCCACGTTCGTTTTTACCCGCCGTTGCAGGCGCTGCTGCAACAGTGCAAGCACCGCCGCCTCTTCCGGGTCGAGGGCATGCACGTCCTCCAGCACTTGTTCCGCGCGCTTTTGCAGCATATCGCGCATCGTTCCATCCAGGAACGCTTCCATGACCGCAGGATGGATGTAACACTTGCGGCAGATCGTCGGCGTGTTGCCCAGTTTCGCGGCGACGGATTCGATCGCCCGCACCAGGTGTTTTTTTGCCTGCGCTTGGGAATCGAACGTTTCGAATTCGCGTAGCGCCAGAGCCGCCAGCAAGGTGCCGGCCCAGGTCCGGAAGTCCTTCGCCGTGTAATCCTCGCCGGTGATCTCGCGCAGATAGCCGTTTACGTCTTCCGAGTCGATGGAGCGTCGTTCGCCGTCCGCATCAAGATACTGGAAGAGTTCGTAACCGGGAAGGTCGCGGCAGCGGCGCACAATGGCCGCCAGCCGGCCGTCGTTCAATTCAATGAAGTGCTCTTTGGAACTCTTGCCCTTGAAGCGGAACTGCAGCCGGGCGCCATCGATGCGCACGTGGCGGTCCCTCAGCGTTGTCAACCCGAACGAACCATTGCTGCGGGCATATTCTTCGTTGCCTACCCGCATCATCGTTTTTTCCAGCAGGCGCACCACAGTGGCGAGCACCTTCTCGCGGGGCAGGCCTTGCCGGGACAGATCCTTATCCACCCGCCTGCGGATCGCAGGCAGGGCCTTGCCGAAGCCGATCACGTGCGCGTACTTGGTTTCGTCGCGGGTGCTGCGCCAGCGCGGATGGTAGCGATACTGCTTGCGTCCCCTCGCATCGCGCGCCGTGACCTGGATATGCCCCCGGTCGTGGGGACATATCCATACATCGGTCCAGGCGGGAGGAATCACCAGTGAGCGGATGCGTACCAGTATCTGCCGGTCGTGTACCGGCTTGCCGTCCACGGCGACATACCGGAAACCGGACCCCGAGCCCTTGCGTCGGATGCCGGGCTTGCTGTCGCTCACATAGCGCAAGCCCGCCTTGCCGGCCGCCAGGACGGCGGATTGACCTTCAGCGAGGACGGTCAAGATCGGTTACGAAGGCCATTCGCTGCGGCGTCCGGGAGCGGCATCACATATGCCGTGAGGTCGCGGAATGGCGCTTCTTCTCCGCTTTAACCCCGGCATCCACCAGCGCTTCCGGCTCCAGGCCCAGCTCCTCGCGCAACTGCCCCTTGCGGCGGCGGATCTCGTTCCCCATTTCCTCGAGGTCCAGCCGCTTTGACTTTTTGGCTTGCGGGAAAATCTCGTTCTGCTCTTCCTCGACGTGATGCTTGACGTATTCGGACAGCACTTTCATGTTGGCATTGTAAAAACGATCCTCGGGAGTCGTCGACTCCAGCGCAGCGATAAGCTTCTTGATCGATCCATGCTCCACTTCCGCCTCGTCGACCAAGTCCTCTTCCGCTAGCACGTCGCGCAGGGCGGGATAGACAATCTCTTCCTCGATCTGGGCGTGGATGGTCAGTTCGGCACAGACCATCTTCGCCAATTCCTGCTTCTGTTCAAGGTCGTCGTCCTTTACCTTCTCGAACTGCGCGAAAATCTTGCTGACCTTCTTGTGGTCCGCCGTCAGGATGGCAATCGCGTTCTCGCGGGATGCCGTGGTGCCGCGTGCCATTGATTTTGCCGTGCTTGCCATGATGGTTGACTCCGTGGGGTGTGTAGGTCGAGGCCCCTGTACCGCAAGGGACATGCCACGGCAATCCGGCGGCGGGGGCATTGCAAGCGTTGCTGATGCAACGAGTTTGGGGGAATGCGCCAAGCCCTTGTTTAGAAATCGAGGCATCGCGCGGCGAACGCAGCAATACAGGGGCAGCGGCCTTGCTGCCCGTACAAAGGCTCATCGGCAGCAACCTTGTAAAGGTTACAGCCGCTCCCGGAAAAACCTACAGAAGCCTGATCGCTTACCATGGCGGCTGTTCATACAGTCCAGATGCCATGCAAGAGCGTTGCCACTGGGCCGCAGGCGGCGGTCCGCAAACCATCGCCTATCACGACACGGAATGGGGCGTACCCCAGCACCATGACCAGGTCCTGTTCGAGTTCCTTGTCCTGGAGGGCGCGCAGGCCGGGCTGTCCTGGTCAACGATCCTCAACAAGCGGGAGAATTACCGGAAAGCGTTCTGCGGTTTCGACCCTCGTAAGGTGGCACGATTCGGCAAGGCCCGGATTGAAAAACTGCTTCAGGATCCGGGCATCGTGCGCAACCGCCTCAAAGTGGAATCGACAGTCAGCAACGCGCGCGCTTTCCTCGAGGTGCAAAAGGAATTTGGCAGTTTCGATGCCTACATCTGGCAGTTCGTCGGCGGGAAACCGCTGCAAAACGGCTGGAAGACGCACAAACGCGTGCCTGCAAGCACGCAGGTCTCCGATGCAATGAGCAAGGACCTGAAGAGGCGTGGTTTCAGGTTCGTTGGCAGCACGATCCTGTACGCCTTCATGCAGGCCACAGGGATGGTCAACGATCATACGGTCCGTTGCTTCCGGTGGAAGCAACTGGAGAGAAAAGGTACCAGACAAGGGCACACTTGAAGCGGAGCAAAAAAGGTGAAAGGGAAAACGAAACGATGAAAGCCGAAAAAAACTTCACCATTTCGAAGAACAAGCGTCACGCCAGCATCGCGGATGCGCTCGACGCCGTGGCCAGAATCAAGGAAGGAATTCCCTCAGCGTTCGTATTCGAGCACGGCAGCCTGCAGGTAAAAATGTATCGTCCGTCTAAACAGGATCTGCAGAAACCACATACGCGCGACGAAATCTACATCATCGCGCACGGCAAAGGCTGGTTCGTCAACGGCGTTGAACGCCACTCCTTCCAGAGCGGCGATATGCTGTTTGTGCCGGCGGGCGGCGAACACCGCTTCGAGGAGTTCAGCGCTGACTTCTGTGTCTGGGTCATGTTCTACGGTCCGGCGGTGGGCGAACAACCTTGAAACCGGGGGGCGCTTCACAATGCCCGCCCGAAGAGTATCGTGAGCAATTCCCTGCGGCGGAAGGTTGGAGTGTGGCGCAAGACAGTTCGAAACCCGATTTCTGGGAAAGCAGGTATCGCGATCACGTCATCCCCTGGGACGCCGGCAAGGTTCCGGACTCCCTGCGTCACTACCTGCCAAAGCTGCAGCCAGGCGCCCGCATACTGATCCCCGGATGCGGGTCCGCGTACGAAGCCGGTTACCTGAAGGAAAACGGTTTCGACGTGCTGGCGATTGATTTCAGCCCGGCGGCCGTCGAACTGGCGAAAACGAATCTCGCCCACTTCGGTGACATCGTCCGGCTCGCGGACTTTTTCGGGTTCGACCCCGGAGCACCGTTCGATGCGATCTATGAACGCGCCTTTCTCTGTGCCCTGCCGCGCAAAATGTGGAGTGCCTATCCGGAACGCTGCGCGCAACTGCTGAAGCCGGGCGGCGTGATCGCGGGATTCTTCTTCTTTTCCGAAACGCCCAAGGGCCCGCCCTTCGGCACCAGTCAGCAGGAACTCGATGCGCTGCTGGGACCGCGATTCGAATCCATCGAGGACAGTCCGGTCATGGACTCGATCGAGGTATTTTCAGGGAAGGAAAGGTGGCAGGTGTGGCTTCGACATCAGACTGATGTCGAAGCCCGGTGACGAGGGCCGAGGCACGAGGTGCGAGGTGCGAGGTGCGAATCCGGTTTTACTTGGCCCGCGGACCTCGCCCCTCGAACCTTATTTCATTTCATCCACTTTCAAAAACACGCTTCTGTCATCGGACCCTGCATTGCTGCGCCGACTGACAGTACCGCTATCGCGCTGCGTGCTCGATTGAATGACGCCGCCGAGTTCCATCCATTCGCCAAGGCGCCCGGACACCACGGTATCGACCCGCTGCACGTTGAACGTCTGGGCGTTCGAATCGGCGACGCTGTCGCGCTGCGTGCTGATCTCCAGCGTCACCTGATCGCCGCTGAGGCGCGGCCTGACACGAAATCCGGAACCGATATCGCGATACTGGGTGGACTGGGAAGCCTGTGCGCCCGGCTGCGCGACCGTCCCGCCGCCGCTTTGTATCGCCACCGACTGGCCGACATTGATGAAGGCCTCGTTGCCTTCGAGCACCTGCACGGTCTGCACGCTGCGATCCGTGGAAGCGGATTGCGAGCGCTGCACCCGGGCCCGCACTTTGTCGTCGCCACGTCTGATCTGTGCCGTCCCTCCCTGCTGGCTGCCGGTCCCCGGAACTGTGGCCCGCGCACGGTCATTACCGATAGATCCCGATATTTCCGCCTCGTCGAGGCTGCCAGACCCGGCCGCATCCTGTCTCACCGAGATCAGCAGCCGCCGGGGTGCGTTGTCGACCATGCCCAGCACCTTGCGCAGTTCGGCAAGATTCTCCGGCGTGGTGCGCACGATGACCCTGTTCTGCATCCCGCTGATGGTGCCGCCCGGCGCCAGCAGCGGCTTGAGCATTGGAATGATCTGGTCGGCGTTTCGGTACTTGAGCGTAATGACCTCGAGCACCGTCTCCTGGGCATGGCCTACCGCGGCCCAACTCAGCACCAGGATCACCACGAACATCGGCAGTATGTGCCTCACGTCTTTCTCAGCCTCCATTCGCGCGGCAGCTCACGGCTCGCCGGATCCTGCCGGTAGAACAGCGCAAGCTGCGAGTAGACCTCAGGATAGACCGTCCGCACCAGATCGGGAATCTCAAAAAAGGCTTCGCTCATCACGGCAAAACATTCCGCGGGCGACTCGGTCGCGTAGGGGTCGATTTCCGTATCCTCCCCAACACCCACGCGCCGGCGCAGATCGTCGTAAGCGCTGGTAAAAGCCTTCGACCAGGCCTCGCGGCTCATGCCGGAATGCAAGGGCGGGAACCCGTTCGCGTCGCCGTTGAGCATGTCGAGCTTGTGGGCGAATTCGTGGATTACCACGTTCACCCCATCGGCCTCATCGGCATTCTCAACGTCGGCCCAGGACAGCAGCACAGGTCCATTCAGCCACGCCTGCCCGGCATAAGCGGCTTCATCGGTTTCAATGAGGCCCTCCTGATTGCGGATCTCCTGGCGTGGCATGAATTCGTCTGGATAGACAATGATCTCCACCCAGCCGTCGTAGTGCTCGATGCCCAGGTTGAGCACCACGATACAGGCCTGGATCGCAATGCCGAGCAATTTCTCCAGGTCGAGTTCGAGTCCGCCCGCGGCAGAGATCTGCTTGCCATGCAGAAACAGGATGACCAACTCGCGCAGACGGACACGCTCCGCGTCGTCGAGGCGCTGGAAAAAGGAAAACCGGTTGGCAACCCGGAACCAGCTCGCCTCATCCAGGCTCGCCCTCTGCAGGATGCGACGCCTGCGCCATCGCGCGAAACCGAACATCAGGGGCTCAGGCGCGCGTATCGTCCGGCGCGCCCTCATCATCCTGCGCCGTTTCGAGAAGGCCTTCCTCGAGGCTGCGAATCTGGTCGGGGCGGTCGAGCTCGACCCGCTCTATCTGCGTAAAGCGCCGGGTGATCTTGTCGCTGGATACCCGCACCTCTTCCGCGTCCTGGTGGGCCAGCCGGATGTGGTCAGCGAGCTTTTTCATGCGCTGATCGAAACGCTGGAAATCCTTGCCGAGCTTGCCGAGTTCGTCCTTGATGATATGCACCTGCTCCCGCGTCGCGACGTCTTTCATGACGGCGCGCGCCGTATTCAGCACGGCCATCAGCGTGGTCGGGGACACGATCCAGACGCGCCGCTGCATGGCGAAATCGACGAGCTCGGGATGGTAGCCGTGGATTTCCGCGAACACCGCTTCGGCGGGCACGAACATCACAGCGCCATCGGAGGTCTCGCCCGCGATGATGTACTTAACGGCAATGTCCTCGACATGCTTCTTCACGTCGGCGCGGAACTGGCGCTGGGCGGACGCACGGTCGGCGTCGCCCAGGCCGATCTCGAACATGCGCTGGTAGTTCTCGAGCGGGAACTTGGCGTCCACCGCCACCATGCCAGTCGGCTCCGGCAGCTTGAGGACGCAGTCGGCCCTTACGCCGTTCGACTTGAACGTGTACTGGAATTCGTAGGCGATTTCCGGAAGAATGTTGCGCACCAGGCTCTCGAGTTGCACTTCGCCAAAGGCGCCGCGCGAGCGTTTGTCGCCCAGCAGTTCCTGCAGGCTGACGACGTTGGTGGTGAGGCTGTCGATTTTCCTCTGCGCTTCGTCGATGGTGGCCAGGCGGGTCATGACGCTGACGAAGGTCTCGTTGGTCTTCTTGAAACCTTCATCGAGGCGCTCGGTCACCTTGCCGCTGATCTGTTCCAGTCGCGACTCCGTGCTCTTCGCGAGGAGTTCCATCGAAGCCGCGATCTGCGCGGATGCATTGCGCATGGTGGTCTGGATCAGCTCCTGCTCGGCGCGATTCTGTTCCGCAAGGGTCTGCAGGATGCGTGTGATCACCTCGTTGCGGAGCAGTTCGTGCTTGGCCTGCAGTTCGGCGCTCATTTCCGACAGCTTGAGCGCCGTATTCTCGCGCGTGGCGGAAAGCTCTTCGACCTGCTTGACCTGAAGCGCGCCGACGGTGCTGCGGGTCTGCGTGAGTTCGTTGGAAACCGTGGCGCGCAGGCGTTCCAGCAGGTCCGTCTGGGAAGCGGAAAGCCTGTCGCCCAGGGTGTTCAGTCCGGAATTCACGTCCTTGATCATCAGCAGGTGCTTGATGTCGAGCTCCTGCGCGATGCTGCGCGGATCCGACTCCTGGCGGCGCGACATGCCGACGATGATGAAAATCGCCACGATCACCGCGACGAGCGTGGTGGCGGAGAGAATCACTGCGAGAGAGAATTCAGGCATAACGAAGTATAAACCACCCTCCACCTCATCCCAGCCACTCCCCCACGCTGAGGGAGGCGGAGAAGGCGCTTAAAACAAAAAAGAAACGGGCGACCAAGTCGCCCGTTTGCGCTTACCACTCCCTCTCCGCCCTTGCAGGGGGACAAGGGCACACTTGAAG
>CAYODB010000067.1:1507-17168 GCA_964402495.1 uncultured Bordetella sp. | reverse complement strand
GCGCGCGCCATCGCATTGAAGCCCGACCTGATCATTGCCGACGAGATCGTGTCGGGCCTCGACGTTTCGACTCAGGCGCAGATCCTGACGCTGCTCAGGGAACTGAAGAAGGACGGCTCGATGATTTTCATCAGCCACGACCTTTCGGTGGTGCGGGTTCTATGCGATCGGGTGCTTGTCATGAGGCAGGGCGAGGTGGTGGAGTCGGGGCTTTGCGCGGCGCTATTCGCCAACCCGGCTCACGACTACACTCGCAATCTGCTGAATGCCATCCCGCTACCGGACCTGGACCCGGACTGGGTGCTGCGGGGCGGCTACGAAGAACAGAATCATGAAAAGGAGAAATGAAACATGAAAATCGCAGGATCAGTTGCACTGGTCACGGGTTCCAACCGTGGCGTCGGCCGGGCCTACGTTGAGATGTTGCTTTCCCTGGGAGCGAAGAAGGTCTACGCCGCTGCGCGCGACATCAAGGGGGTGGAAGACCTGGTCAAGGCCAACCCGGGCAAGGTCGAGGCGGTGAAGCTCGACGTGTCCAGCGAGGCCGACGTCAAGGCCGCGGCCGCCAAATGCAGGGACGTCTCATTGCTGGTGAACAACGCCGGCGCCAACGGCTCGAGCGGCGCACTCGCAGCCAGCTCTCTGGATGCCGCCTCCCGCGAAATGACGGTGAACTACTTCGGCGTGCTCTACATGTCCCGCGCTTTCGGTCCCGTCCTCAAGGCCAACGGCGGCGGCGCCATGGTCAACATGCTGTCGGTGGTCTCGCGCGTGAACATGCCATTGCTCGGCACTTACAGCGCATCGAAAGCGGCGGCGTGGAGCCTGACCCAGGCGGTGCGCGGCGAACTCGCGAAGCAGGGCACGCTCGTGGTCGGCATCTTCCCCGGTGCGATCGATACCGACATGGCGAAGGGATTCGACATGCCCAAACTCGCGCCCCGGGACGTTGCCTCGCTTGCGCTGAAAGCCGTCGAGTCCGGGACTGAGGACCTGGATGTCGGCGACATGGCTCAGGGTGTGGCGGCAGGCATGAAAGCGGATCCCAAGGCGGTGGAGAAGGACTTCGCCAACTACCTGCCTGGTTAGAGGAAAGGCAGTTGAACCACGGAGGACACGGAGAGCGCGGAGGAAAAAAAGAACGTGGAGAGTAAGAATCCCGCAGGATATGAAGAAAAGGTGGACGGAGCGACTGTTGCTTGGTACCACGATCAAACCATAGCTCTACTGCACCATCTTTCCGTCCCGTTTTCCTCCGTGCTCTCCGTGCCCTCCGTGGTTCCGATTTGACCTGAAGTAGTAGTCACTGAGTCGCCGCAGCGGGGCGGAAGTAAACCTGCTTTTCCCGCTCGACGATTTCGTAATTCTGGTTCGGCACCACGATGAACTGTTCGACGCGGCTGCGCACGGAAAGCCCGCGCTCGGTATAGCCGTGCATGTGCTTCCACAGGTTGTCGAGGAACCACTTCTCGATCCCGCCGTGCTTGACCTCCAGACGCTCGTTGCCGAGGAACGCCAGCGGGATCACGCGGTGGTAGCCCAGCAGTTCGTGGTCCACCTGCAGGTACTCGAAGCCGATCATTCCTTGCGGCAGCGGCAGCGCCTGGTCCTCGATTTTTGCGATGCCGCCTTCGCCGACGGGAATGTTCCACAACACCGCTTCCTCGACCGGCCGCGATTCGATGGCCAGAAACAGGGAAACGGCCAGGACACCGGTAATCGCAAAGGAGAACACCAGATCGCGCAAACGCGCGATTGGCCCGTGGCTGCTGATGTCGAAAATGCGCGCGACGGTCCAGCCCAATCCTGCCCAGCAGAGGATGCCGATGCCGACGAACAGTTGCTGAAGCGGGCCGGACAGGGCCCAGGGCTTGATGGCAATCATGCCCGCCAGAGTGATCCCGAGGAACAATGCCAGTCCGAGGATGTCCCAACTCCAGCAGGTCCAGAGAAACCACTTCGGGTGCCGTCGCAGTTTCAGGAAATGCCAGGCCCGCAGGCTGAACGGCAGGCCGATGCTCTTGCGGCAGAAAGAGCATTGGTTGTCGTGGACAATGGTTTCCCGATGGCAGTAGGGGCACTCCATCATGATGCTTTCCGCCACCTTCAGGCGCGCTCCCACCATTTCCATGCGCAGCCGGATGATGGGCGCGACGATGCGGTGGAGCAGCAGCAAGATCGCCGCCCAGAAAACCACGGCGGATACCGTGGCCAGGGACGGCCCGAGAGATTGTTCGATTGCCTGGAACAGACTGCGTAACATGACCGGACCCCGCTTGTCGCAACGCCTGCATTATAGGCGGCGATTCCGTCGGCATGGATGACGCCAGATGGCGACATCCGCCGGCGCCGCGGACCCCTGCGATCGACCCATGTAAACTCGTATTCACTGTAACGGCCCTCAGGCCCCTCCGGCGATGGTGCAACCCATGAATCTCCTCGAATCCCTGAAGCTAACCTCCGTCATCGTCGCCGACACCGGCGATATCGGTTCCATTGCCCGCCTCAAGCCGCAAGACGCGACGACCAATCCCTCGCTGCTGTTCCAGGCCGCCCAGAACCTGGCTTACCGCCCGCTGGTCGACGAAGCCCTGGCGTCCGGGATGAAATCCGGGGGCGACAGCGCCGCGAAGGCCGAAGCGGTGATGGAAAAGCTTGCGGTCAATTTCGGCTGCGAGATCCTCAAGCACGTGGCGGGACGCGTATCGACCGAAGTGGATGCCAGCCTGTCCTTCGACACCGGCGGTACGCTGGCCAAGGCACACCGGCTGATCGCGCACTACGAAGCGGCGGGCGTCAAGCGCGAACGCGTGCTGATCAAGGTCGCCTCGACCTGGGAAGGCATACGTGCAGCGGAGAAGCTCGAGCGTGAAGGCATCCACTGCAACCTCACGCTGCTGTTCAGCTTTGCCCAGGCCGTCGCCTGCGCCGAAGCCGGCGTGACCCTGATCTCGCCCTTCGTCGGACGCATTTACGACTGGTACAAGGCCGCGCGCAAAGTCGACGACATTCCCGCCGGCGAGGATCCCGGCGTGCAGTCGGTGACCCGCATCTACAACTACTACAAGAAATTCGGCTACAAGACGCAGGTCATGGGCGCCAGCTTCCGCAAAGTCGAACAGATCACTGGCCTCGCCGGCTGCGACCTGCTGACCATCGCCCCAGACCTGCTCGACAAGATGGAAACGATGAAGGGTGAACTCGGCCGCAAGCTGACCGTGGAATCGGCAAAAGCCAGCGCCGGGGAGAAAATCTCCCTCGACGAGAAATCCTTCCGCTGGATGCACAACGAAGATGCCATGGCGACCGACAAGCTGGCCGATGGCATCCGAAAATTCCACCAGGATGGACAGAAGCTGGAGCAGTATGTGATGGGGTTGGTGGAGAAGACTCAGGCGGCGTGAGGGGCTGCCGTCGCAGAGAAAAGGTAAGAGAGAAAAGAGAAAAGGTGGAAGCTAACTGCGGCGCATGCTTTGGGAGGAAGGAAATGCAGATAAAACTGATATTGAGAGTGCTGGTCTATCTGGCGCTTTGCCCTGTCTTTGCCGCAGCCGCAGAGGCCAATGTGAAGTTCATAAATCCGGAGGGGCTATTCAAGCCGAGTACCTTTTCCCAGATCGCCATCGCCCGCGGCGATACGGTCGTCTACATCAGCGGCCAGACCGCCCGCGATCCGACATCGCAGATCGTTGCGGTCGGCGACGTGAAGAAGCAGGCCGAGAAAGTATTCGACAACCTGCGGGTTGCCGTGGAAGCGGCAGGCGGATCGATGGGGGACATCGCCAGGATCACCACATTTGTCGTCGGCCTCAAGCCCGATGACCGGTTGTGGATCGGCGAAATGGTGAAGAAGCACTTCCCACAACCTCCGGCGCATACCTTGGTAGGCATTTCCGCTTTGGCGGCACCGGAGTTGCTTATAGAAATTGAAGCGATAGCGGTTTTGGATTGAAAGGGGTCGCGGAAGTGACCCCATGAAGTTCGATGACGCAAAGGGCGCAGAGGGGGAAGGGAAAGAACGCAAAGGAAGGGCGAATGCAGGACATTTTCAAGTGGGGCGTCCCGGTTTTGTGGCATCTCCGGCGAAGCGATCATCTCTTGTGTCGAACCCGATTTCCTTTGCGTACCTTCGCGTACTTTGCGCCGTTGCGGTGGGATGCAATCTTTAGGGAGAAAAAATGACAAAGAAATTCGTTAATCCGCCAGGCATGAAACCGCTGGGCATGTACACCCAGGTCACCGTTGCGACCGGCGGCAGCATTGCCTTCATCAGCGGCCAGGTGGCGGTCGATGCTCAGGGCAAAGTCGTAGGCGAGGGCAACATCGAAGCGCAGGCGGTGCAAGTGTTCGAGAACCTGAAGCTTGCGCTCGGCGGCATCGGTGCCACGTTCGAGGACGTGATCAAGTTCACCATATACATAGTCGGTCTGACCCAGGAAAGGCGCAAAGCGGTGATGGACGTTCGCGCTCGCTACATCTCGCACAAAAATCCTCCCGCCGCGACCATGGTCGGCATTGACCAGCTCGTGCAGCCGGAACTGCTGGTCGAAATCGAGGCCGTCGTCGCCGTTGATTAGGGTGAAGAGCATTGATGCAGAGGGCACGGAGGTAGAAAAAGAGAGGGCGCCGAGAATCCTGGAATGTATGGCGGGGCTGGACGCGCGTGCCCCGTCGCCGGGGAACCGGAATTCGATTGGCCTGGAGTTCTCGACATTCGCGATATTGGGTTCGGCATTGCCTGAAGGTGAGCCTGCGCTAAACTGCCTTCGCCGTTTTCACGACATTCACGACATTCACGGATTGCCATGGCCTTTAACAGACGCACGGTACTGAAAATCGCCGGCGCGACCGTGGTCGTTGCCGGAGCGGGATTGGCCTGGCGCGCTTACGACCGTGGGGTGTTCAACGCGGGAACCGGCCCCGCGTACGAGCCGTGGAAGACCTGGGGTTCGGGTCAGCCGGGCGAGCCCATGCGCCTGGTGCAGGCCGCAATCCTCGCCGCCAATCCGCACAACTCCCAGCCCTGGCTGTTCAGGATCGGCAGCGACGTCGTTGATGTCTTCGCCGACACAGTGCGAAACATCGGCGCCATCGATCCCTATCTGCGCGAAATGTACATGGGCGTCGGCTGCGCGATCGAGAATCTCCGGATCGCCGCGGCGCATGATGGTTACCAGACCGAAGTCAGCCTGATGCCGGACGTGGGCCACCCTGCGCATGCGGCGCGTATCCGTCTGGCCAGGGCGACACCTGCGCTTTCCGATCTGTACGACGCAATCCCGAAGCGGCACACCAACCGGGGCGCCTATGACACTGCGCGCATCGTAACGGCGGACCAGCTCTCGGAACTTGCCGGGTTGGCGACCGGCCTGCAGGACGCCAAAGTCGAGTGGTTCGTTTCCCCGGAAAGTCGCAAGCGAATCGGCGAGCTGACTGTTGCCGCCACTGAAGCCATCATTGCCGATCCCCAGCAGTCCGGCGACAGCGCCCGGTGGTTCCGCTGGCAATGGGAGGACGTGCTCGAGCATCGCGACGGCCTGACGCTTGATGCCCAGGCCCTGCCGCCGCTGATCAATTTCGCCGCCAGGGTGCTGCCGCCGATGAGCCAGGAGCAGGCGGACGCCGGCTGGCTTAAATCCACCCGCGAGGTTCATGTGGCAACAGCCGCTGCTTTTGGATTCATCGTGGTTTCCGATCCGGTCGACCCTGCCTCGCGCCTTCGCGGCGGTCAGTTGTGGCAGCGCCTGCACCTGAAGGCAACGGCAATGGGCCTGGCTGCCCATCCGCTCAACCAGATGCCGGAGCGGGCCGATCGCGAAAAGCAGCTCGGCATAGAGCCGCGCTTCGGCAATGCACTGCAGGAACTGGCGGGAAATCCGGGCTTACAAGTTTTGATGCCATTCCGCATTGGTTATCCGACCGTCGTGTCGAAGCCCAGTCCCCGCAGGGACGTGCAGTCCGTACTTGTAAAATCCGTGACTGCGTGACTGCGGTGACTGCCGTGACTATCGTGACTGTCGCAATCATCCGTCAGGCGTCTTACGGCAGTCACGACAGTCACGCAGTCACGTCCTCCCGGTGAAGCAGGACCACCGCAATCTCGCACTCGTCGTCTTCACGATCACCGCCGGCCTGCTCGTCGACCACCACTCCGGGCTCGCGGGACAACTGGCCGTCGGTGTCGGGGCCTGGGCGGCCTTCTTCCGCGTGATCCATACCGCGCCCAGGGAATGGCGGCTGCCGCTGTATCTTTGCCTGATCTGGTCCACGGCGGGTGAGATTTTCCTGTCGCTGGTCTGGGGGCTCTACACCTACAGGCTGGAGAACGTGCCGTTCTTCATCCCTCCGGGGCACGCGCTGCTGTTCTACGCCGGCCTGGTGCTCGCGACCAGGGTGCCGCGAAGTTTTGTTCTCGCGGTGCCGATCCTTGCCGTGGCATACGCGATCTTCGCGACGCTGACCGGCCACGACACCCTGAGCGTGCCGCTGATCGTGCTGTTCGTCCTGTGCTGGCTGCAATCCGACGGACGGCGCCTGTATTCGGTAATGCTGATCGCGGCCCTGACGATGGAACTGTACGGCACCTGGATCGGGAACTGGGCGTGGCACCGGGATGTGCCTTATGTCGGGCTGACCAGCGCGAATCCGCCCCTCGCGGCAGGCGCATTTTATTGCGCGCTCGACGTGCTTGTCGGTTTGACAGTACGCGTGCTTCGGCGAATCGAGGACCGGACCGGATGGAGTTTTGCCGTCATCGGCCGGAAAGAGCCGGTTTCAATCCCAGATGCCTGACGAAGGGCTTGAAATCCCGGTCGGAGAAAAGAAGGGGAATGCCATGCTTTATGCAATAAGTGGCGATGATGGTATCCGCCATCTTGCGGACAGTGATGCCTTTCTTCCGAAGGGTACGGTAATTTTCGGCAACTTTCAGCGCCAGGGCAGCACCGAGAAATTCATGGACGGCCAGGCTGGCCAGGAGTTCCCTGGCGGTGGCATAGTCCGCATCGCTGCGGAATCCCTGGAGGACCTCGGCAAGGATCAGATCGCCGGTCGCCACCGGTTCCCGGCCGAGAACGGCATCAAGATAATCGGTCTCGGCGGTGCCCACGCCGTTGAAGTAGTCCACCCAGACGCTGGAATCAACCAGGAGCATTAGTCGAGCCGCATGCGATCCAGTTCATCCCGCCACTTGAGTTTGCCGCGGAATCCCTTGAGTGCTTCCTGTTTCTTGAGCTGTATCAGGGTTTTCAGGCCAAGTTCGACGGCTTCCCGCTTGGTTCGGGCCCCGGTCGCCTTGATCGCATCGGCAATGAGCTTTTCGTCGATGACAATGTTGGTTCGCACGGAATTCTCCCTGTGTAGGGTTTCCAGAGGTTATGCACATGAAGGAAGCATTGCCGGCCGTTCCGGGTGGAGTCGCCCCGGGCAAACCGGACTTTTGCCGTCGGCACCTTGTGCTTTAATCCACCCTTCACCCTTCACCCTTCACCCTTCACCGGCCGCAGGCCTCCATGCTTCGTTCCCACATCGATCACCTCGTAGTCACCGCGCCTTCATTGGCAAGCGGGGTGAAATACGTCAGCGAAGCGCTTGGCGTCACCCCCGAGCCGGGTGGCGAGCATCTCCGCATGGGCACCCACAATTGCCTGCTGAAGCTGGGCGACACGGCTTATCTGGAAATCCTCTCGATCAATCCCGATGTTCCGCCGCCGAAGCAGCCCCGCTGGTTCGAACTCGACGAGGAAGAATCGAATGCGGCGCCGCCACGGTTGGCGACGTGGGTGGTGAGGACCAATGACGTCAAGGCAGCGCTGCTAGCGTCCCCGGTCGTGTCCGGTTACGCAATTCCCATGAGCCGCGGGGCGTTGAACTGGATCATCACGATCCCGCGCAACGGCAGCCTGCCGCTGCAGGGCGTTGCGCCGACCATGATCCAGTGGCAAGACAAGCATCCCGCAGCGGGAATGCAGGATGCGGGATGCTCGCTGATCCGCCTGGAAGGCTTCCACCCGCGCGCAGAGAAAGTCAGCGCGATGCTGAAGGCCATCGGCTTCCAGGGGGATTTTTCCGTCTCGCCGTTGGCGGCGGGGGAGAAGCCTTACCTGGTTGCGCATATCCAGACCCCCGAGGGTGCGCGCCAACTTTCCGCAAGGCGAAAGTAATGGACGGCGACAGGTAAGTTTTCGAAGGCGGCTGCCATCGTGAGGCGACCGGATGCATTTTCCACACGCCCCTGCCGCCGGAACAATGGGCAGTGCGGGCATGCCAGTGCCGTTTCCCCCGGTCACATGGAGCGCGCACGACTGCGGGACTGCCCGCCGGTGCGCCCGCCGCGCCGGTCCGGTATGACGGCGAATCCGCCGCTCAGTAAGTGTAGACCAGTGTCACCCACGCGCGCGCCAGGTCCACTTTTCCCGACACTGCGTCGCCGGCCCGATAGTCGGCGTACTCGATCTTGCCGAGCAGTTTTGGCAGCAGCGGGTAGGAGATGCCGAAATCGAATTCCGCGCCGAAGTCGATGTCACCAAAATCCGCCTTGAAGTCGTGATATTCGCCCTGTAGTTGCGCCTTCCCGATTTTCGCGCCGGCGGTCAGGAACCGGTCGCGGATGCCCTGGCGTGGCGTGGTCAGGAACTGGTCCGCCCAGCCCTGGAACAGATGGTTGGTCGCAAGCGGAAACTGGAAGGCATAAAGCCCGTCGTTGCTGCCCAGCACTTCCTGGTCGGCGCGCAGGAAAAGGTCGCGCCACTGTCCGCCGATGCCGAGCCGCGTATAAGAGGTGTCGATCCGGGAGTCGCCGCCCGAATAGTCGGCCTGTTTCGCATATTCCGCCGTGTAGAGGATTTTCCAGTCGGCGTTCAACGGATGCGCGCCATCGGCACGCAGGCCGGTGCTCCGGTTCGAGGCGTCGGTCGGGGCCGCGCCCTGGAAGGCCGTGGCTGCGATGGCGTCATTCTGGTCCTGGAAATAGCCGTACCCCACCAGCGCATCGTTCGGCGTGATCGCGTAGCGTGCGTTCAGCAGGATCGTGCCGGTATCGTGCTGCTTCGTGTTGACGTTCTTCACCCGTCCAAGGTAGCCGGTGTAGAGGCGGGTATTGGGCAGGCTGTTGTTCTCCATGGTCACGCCGTTGAAGACCTGCATGACCTGGCGGAATTCGACATTGCCGATGAACCGCACGTTGTCCAGCTTGATGGACTGGCGCCCGGCGCGCAGTTTGGTGTCGGACAGTCCTGTGTAATCGAGATAGAGCTGGTTGACGTCGGTATTGTCGGGATCGGCAATGACCGGGTACTGGACTTTGCCGTTCAGGTTGTCGTTATAGTCATCGTCGAGACGGCCGACGTCGATCAACTCGACCGTGCCGGAAATTCCATGCCAGGAACCGGTCCGCCAGCCGGCAAGGGTCCGCAGCGTGGCGGCCTGGCCGGTTTCCTTGCCCGCCTGGTCCGCGTACTCGTAGCGGGCCCGTAGGTTCAGGATCGGCTTGCCCGCAGCTATCGCTTCGCCAAGGCTTGCGCCGTCTGCCGCGTAGGCGCAAACGGGTCCGTAACAGAATGCGGCTGCGAGGACGACAAATGCCAGTGCCGAGCGCATGGGGGTTCCTTGATGTGGATCAACGTTACGCAGGCAGCATCTATTAGGATGCTCCGGTACGCCATCCTGCAAAGGGCTAATGAGCCCGCCCGGAAGGAGATGGGAAGGCTAGTTCGCAGGGGGTGGATCGACGCGCGGCGCATACGCCGATCGAACTATCGGCGCGCAGGCAGCGCGGTGCGAATGTTCAGTCCTGTAACCTGGAGAAGACCTTGACCCGAGCCTTGATTCTCGCCATGCAGAAGCTCGGCACCAAGCTGGTTCTGATTGTCACGGGTTACCTGCTCGTGGCGATGATCGCCATCGGCCTGACGCTGCTGGCATCGTGGGACCTCGAAGGCGGAGCCGCCGCGGTGAACCAGGCGGGCAGCCAGCGCATGCGCATTTACCACATCGCCATGCTGATGTCGCAGGCGCAGTTGCCTGACGTGGCGCATGAGCGCATTTACGCCGACGTGAACCGCGAGGTAGCGGCATTCGACGCAAGCATGGCGGCGCTCAGGGCGGGGGATCCCGCCCGGCCGATGTTTCTGCCGCGTGACGCGGCCATCCAGCGGCAGTTTGCCGATCTCCAGAAGCGTTGGTCGCAGGACATGAAGCCCGCGCTTGCCGCGTTGATCGCCTCGCCGGACCCGCACGCGCGCGATGCCGGCGTGGTTGCCTACCGCGAGGCCAGCGAGGAATTCGTGGCGTCCGTGGACCGCATGGTCTACGCCATCGAACAGGAAATATCGAGCAAGATCGCCTTGCTCCGATTCCTGCAGTTGGGCCTCATGGCGCTTTCCCTGGCCGGCACTGTTTCGCTGATCTATCTCATGTTCTTGCTCGTCGTCCGACCGCTGAACCGTCTGGAGGAGGGGATGTGCAACATGCAGGATGGCAAGTTCGATACGCGGTTGCCGATCGAAAGCCGGGACGAATTCGGCTCTCTCGCCGTTGGCTTCAACGGCATGGCGGCGCATCTGCAGGACCTGTATCACACGCTCGAGGACAAAGTTGCGCAAAAGACGCAGTCGCTCGAAGTCCAGAACCGGGAACTGTCGACGCTCTATGAAGTGGCCGCGCTGCTCAATCACCCCGGTACGCTGGAAGACATGTGCCGCGATTTTCTGCGCAAGCTGATGGCAACGCTAAAGGCCGATGGTGGGGCGGTGCGGCTGACGGAAGAACGCACCGGGAAGATCCATTTGTACATCCATGAAAAACTCGCGCCGGCATTCGTCAGCCAGGAGGCGTGCCTCGATCGGGACGAATGCTTGTGTGGCCACACGGCACAGCAGCGCGCTTCCGTAGTGAGGCTGTTTGCCGCCGGCGAGGTACCGCAGGCGGATTACAACTGCCGCAAGGCCGGATACGAGTCGGTATCGGTGTTCGCCATCCAGTTCAAGAACCAGGTGCTCGGCATCTTCAATCTGTACTTCCGGCAGGCCCGCGAATTCAGCGAGTCCGAACGCCTGATGCTGGAGTCACTCGGTCAGCATCTGGGTGTGGCCATCGAGAACCAGCGTCTGGTGGCGCGCGAGAAGGAGATGGCAGTGTCCGAGGAACGCAACCTGCTGGCGCAGGAGTTGCACGACAGCATTGCGCAGTCGCTCGCGTTCCTGAACCTGCAGGCGCAGATGCTGGAGGATGCGCTTGCAAAAAACGACCTTGCCGAGGCGCGCGGCGGTGTGAGCCAGATGCGCGAGGGCATCCAGGAGAGCTACGACGACGTGCGCGAATTGCTGGTGCACTTCCGCACCCGCTTCGGAGAATCCGACCTGGAAACAGCGATCCGCGCGCTGCTCGGACGCTTCGAAGCCGACACCGGCATTGCGACCACCTTCAAGCAGTCGGGAACGGGCGTGCCGCTGTCCCCGGAAATCCAGATTCAGGCCCTGCACATCATCCAGGAATGCCTGTCCAACGCGCGCAAGCATTCCAGCGCCGTGCGCGTGAGCGTCGAGCTCGAGTGCGGTTCGGTCTATACGTTCCGGGTCAGCGACGACGGTCGCGGTTTCGATCCCGGCGCCCGGACCGATGGCCATGTCGGCCTGGCGATCATGCGTGAACGGGCGCATCGCATCGGCGGCCAGATCGCCGTGGCGTCGCGGCCCGGCGACGGTACATGCATCACGCTGCGGCTGCCGATCCTGCAGGAGGTGGCGGCGTGAGCGCAATCCGCGTGTTGTTGGTGGACGACCACACGCTGTTGCGCAGCGGCGTGAAGGCGTTGCTTCAGAAGCATGGCGAATTCGAGGTGGTCGGCGAAGCGCCCGACAGTCTCGAAGGGGTCAGGCGCGCCGCGACGCTCAAACCCGACGTGGTGCTGCTCGATCTTCACATGCCCGGCATTTCCGGCAAGGACTCGGTGAAGCTGTTCCTCGAGGCGGCGCCGCAGAGCCACATCGTCATGCTGACCGTATCGGAAAACGCCGAAGATCTGCTCGACTCGCTGCGTGCCGGAGCCAGTGGTTATTTGCTGAAGAACATCGAGACCGAAACGCTGCTGGATTCGATTCGCCGCGCCGCCGACGGCGACTCGGTTGTGTCGGCGCAGATGACCGGAAAGCTGGTGCGCGGCCTGCAAGCCGCGCGCGATACGCCGACGGAAACGGAGAAGGACGCACTCAGTCCGCGCGAGCAGGAAATCCTTTCGCATCTGGCCAAAGGCCTGAGCAACAAGGTAATCGCGCGAAGCCTGGAACTGGCGGAAAGCACCGTCAAGATTCACGTCCAGCACATCCTGCGCAAGCTCAACCTTTCCAGTCGCGTGCAGGCGGCGGTCTACGCGGTGGAACGGGGGCGGGTACCCAAGTGACGCATCGCGGACTCCCCGGCCGCTGATCCAGCGCCGCTGATCCGCCTCGTCACTAATCCTTTTTGAGTATGCCGGTGTAGGCCGTAATACGCCCGCACGCCCTGCTTTGGGCGAATATCGCCCCTGCTGCAAGACCCCTATCCTGAGTGCTACAAGGGAGAAAGGGTGAACATGGCCACGCAGACTCACAAGCAGCTATCGGTACTGGTGACGAGCACGGTCGCATTCACTATCTGCTTTGCCGTCTGGATGATGTTTGCCGTGATCGGCATTCCGCTGAAGGCTTCGCTCGGGCTCAACGAAACGCAGTTCGGCCTGCTGGTGGCCACGCCGGTTCTCACCGGCTCTCTGGTGCGCCTGCCGCTCGGCATGCTGACCGACAAGGTGGGCGGCCGCATCGTTTTTTTCCTGCTCATGATCGCTTGCGTGGTGCCGATCTGGCTGATCGGCGAGGCCACGACGTTCGCCCAGTTTCTGGTGCTGGGGCTGTTCGTCGGAGTCGCGGGGGGGTCGTTTTCGGTAGGTATCGCCTATGTTGCGCGCTGGTTCTCGAAGGGCCGCCAGGGGTTTGCCATGGGCATTTTTGGCGCGGGCAATTCCGGTGCCGCGCTTACCAAATTCGTCGCGCCCGCGCTGGTGGTCGCCTACGGCTGGCAGATGGTGCCCAAGGTCTACGCTGCCGCGATGCTGGTGACTGCGTTGCTGTTCTGGCTCTTGAGCCATCAGGATGATTCCCACAAGGTTGCTTCCAGCGTCACCGTGAAACAGCAGCTCAATGCGCTCAAGGATCCGCGGGTGTGGAGGTACTGCCAGTACTACTCGATCGTGTTTGGCGGCTATGTCGCGCTGGCGCTGTGGATGACCAAGTATTACATCACCGAGTACGCGTTCGACCTCAAGGTTGCGGCGCTGCTCGCTGCCTGCTTTTCGCTGCCGGGCGGCGTGCTGCGCGCTTTCGGCGGTTGGCTGTCCGACCGTTTCGGCGCCCATCCCGTGACGTGGTGGGTGATGCTCATATCGTGGGTGTGCCTGTTTTTCATGTCGTATCCGCAGACCGACATGATCGTGAAAACCGCCCACGGTGACGTGGCGCTTCATATCGGACTGAACTGGTGGATGTTCACGGTGCTGCTTTTCGTGATGGGCGCGTCCTGGGCATTCGGCAAGGCGTCGGTGTTCAAGTACATCTCCGACGAGTACCCGCACAACATCGGCGTCGTTTCCGGGATCGTCGGCCTGGTCGGGGGGCTCGGCGGTTTCGTCCTCCCGATCATGTTCGGTGTGCTGGTCGACCTGACCGGCGTCAACAGCAGCGTGTTCATGCTGCTGTGGGGCATCACCCTCGTATCTCTGGTCTGGATGTACTGGACCGAGATTGTGCCGAAGCGCAACGGCGCCCGGACGGCAACCGCGGCCGCTTCCCCCGGATTGAAAGGAGCATGACATGAATGCAGATGTAAACGTTCAGGCGCCGTCTGGTACCAAACGGGGCCGCGTGCTCACGATCTGGACGCCGGAAGACAAGGCGTTCTGGGTGCAGCAGGGGCAGGCGATCGCCAATCTCAACCTGTGGATATCCGTGCCCGCGCTGTTTCTCGCCTTTGCGGTCTGGCAGTTGTGGAGCGTGGTGGCGGTGAGCCTGAATTCGATCGGCTTCAACTTCAGCAGCAACCAGCTGTTCTGGCTGGCCGCGGCCCCGGCATTGTCGGGCGCGACGTTGCGCATTTTCTATTCCTTCATGGTGCCGATTTTCGGCGGCCGGCGCTGGACCGCGATCTCCACTGCGTCGCTGCTCATTCCCGTGATCGGCATCGGCATCGCGGTCCAGGACCCGGCCACCAGCTATCCGACCATGCTCGGGCTCGCCCTGCTGTGCGGACTGGGCGGCGGCAACTTCTCTTCGAGCATGGCCAATATCAGCTTTTTCTTCCCGAAGGAGCGCAAAGGCTCCGCCCTCGGCATTAACGCGGGGCTGGGCAACCTCGGTGTGTCGTCGGTGCAGTTCCTGGCGCCGCTGGTTGTGATCATGCCGATCTGGATCGCGCTCGGTGGCGATCCGCAAACGATCACGAACCGGGCCGGCCAGCAGGTGGAGATCTGGACCCAGAACGCGGCGTTCATCTGGGTTCCGTTCATTGCGATCGCCGCGATCGCCGCGTGGATCGGCATGAACGATATCGCCGATGCCAAGGCTTCGTTCACCGAACAAGCGATTATTTTCAAGCGCAAGCACAACTGGATCATGTGCTGGCTCTATCTCGGAACCTTCGGTTCCTTCATCGGCTACGCGGCGGGCTTTCCGCTGCTGATCAAGTCCCAGTTTCCGGCAGTGAACGCCCTGCAGTACGCCTGGCTGGGGCCGCTGGTCGGCGCGATCGTGCGGCCGTTCGGTGGCTGGCTTGCCGATAAGTGGGGCGGGGCGCGGGTAACGTTCTGGAACTTCGCCGTCATGGCGCTCGCGGTGGTGGGCGTCTTGTACTTCCTGCCCTCGGGCGCCTCGGGCGGCAGCTTTGCCGGTTTCCTCACCATGTTCCTGATCCTGTTCCTGACCACGGGTATCGGCAACGGCTCGACGTTCCGCATGATCCCCGTGATTTTCGCCACCGAGCGCACGCGCGAAGCGGCAGGCAAGGGCGAGCAAGCGCAGGCACAGGCATTGAAGGAAGGCAACAAGGAAGCGGCCGCGGTACTCGGCTTCTCCAGCGCCATCGGCGCCTACGGCGGTTTCTTCATCCCCAAGAGCTACGGCACCTCGATCTCGCTGACCGGCGGACCGGAGGGTGCACTGTACGTTTTCATTGCGTTCTATCTCACCTGCATCGCTACCACCTGGTGGTTCTACGTGAGGAAGAGCGCAAGGATGCCGTGCTGAGAGCGGTGAACGGTGATCGGTGAACGGCGAACGGTGAACGGTGATCAGTGAAAAGTGAAAAGTGAAAAGTGAAGGGCAAGTAAAGACGGTGAACGGAATATCGCCAGTAGCTCAAGGAATGCGATTTCCAGTTTTTCCGAATCACCGTTCACTGTTCGCCGATCACCGATCACTTGCGACTAACAGGAGCACCAAATGTCCCATTTTCTTGACCGTCTGACGTTCTTCACCCAGCCGAAGGAAGGCTTTTCCGGGGGCCACGGCGTGGTCACCGGAGAGGACCGCACCTGGGAAGATGCCTACCGCAATCGCTGGGCGCACGACAAGATCGTGCGCTCCACCCACGGCGTCAACTGTACCGGTTCGTGTTCGTGGAAAATCTACGTCAAGGG
>CAYODB010000067.1:0-1497 GCA_964402495.1 uncultured Bordetella sp. | reverse complement strand
AAGGGCGGCATCGTCACCTGGCAAACGCAGCAGACCGACTATCCCCGCACGCGCTGGGACATGCCCAACCACGAACCGCGCGGCTGTGCGCGAGGCGCCTCGTACAGCTGGTACCTTTACAGCGCGAACCGCGTCAAGTATCCGATGGTGCGCGGCCGCCTGCTCAAGAGCTGGCGCGAGGCGCGCAAGGCGCATGATCCGGTCGAAGCCTGGGCCTCTATCGTCGAAGACGACGCCAGGCGCCGCGACTATCAGCAGGTGCGCGGCCTCGGCGGTTTCGTGCGCTCGAGCTGGGACGAGGTCAACGAGATCGTCGCCGCCGCCAACGTCTACACCATCAAGAAGTACGGGCCCGATCGCGTGATCGGTTTCTCGCCGATCCCGGCGATGTCGATGGTCAGTTATGCCGCAGGTTCACGCTATCTCGGTCTCATCGGCGGCGTGTGCATGAGCTTCTACGACTGGTACTGCGATCTGCCGCCTGCCAGCCCGCAGGTGTGGGGCGAGCAGACCGACGTGCCCGAGTCGGCCGACTGGTACAACTCCAGTTTCATCATTGCCTGGGGCTCCAACGTGCCGCAGACGCGCACGCCGGACGCGCACTTTTTCACCGAGGTACGCTACAAGGGCGCCAAGACGGTGGCGGTGACGCCCGATTATTCAGAGGTCGCCAAGCTGGCCGACATCTGGATGCACCCGAAGCAGGGCACCGATGCGGCGGTGGCGATGGCGATGGGCCATGTGATCCTGAAGGAGTTCTACTTTCCCGACGGCAGCGGGCAGCGCAGCGCCTATTTCGACGATTACGTGCGCCGCTACACCGACATGCCGATGCTGGTGATCCTGAAGGAACATACGCTGCCCAGCGGTGAGACGGTCATGGTGCCCGATCGCTACGTGCGTGCATCGGACTTCAACGGCAGGCTCGGCCAGGCCAACAATCCAGAGTGGAAGACGGTCGCTTTCGACGAGGCCGGTAAAGTGGTGTTGCCCAACGGCGCCATCGGCTTTCGCTGGGGTCCTGATGGCCGTGCCGACCAGGGCCAGTGGAATCTCGAAGCGAAGGAGGCGCGCCACGGCAACGACGTGAAGCTCAAGCTGTCGCTGCTCGAAGGCAGCGCGCCGAGCCAGGAGACGGCAAAGGTCGCGTTTCCGTATTTCGGCGGCATCGAGAGCGAGCACTTCCCCAACAATGTGCTCAAGGGCGAGCATGGCGACGTGCTGGTGCGCACCGTGCCTGTGGAGCGCATCGCGCTCGGCAAGGCAGGCGACAAGCGCGAGACGCTGGTCGCCACGGTATTCGACCTGCAGGTGGCGAACTACGGTGTTGCTCGCGGGCTGCCGGGCGAATTGGCTGCAAAAGACTTCGACGACGACACGCCCTACACGCCGGCCTGGCAGGAGCGCATCACGGGCACGCCACGCGCCCAGTTAATCGCGGTAGCCCGGCAGTTCGCCGAGAACGCGCACAAGACACACGGCAAGTCGATGGTGATC
>CAYODB010000066.1:4639-17218 GCA_964402495.1 uncultured Bordetella sp. | reverse complement strand
CGACATAGTCGCCGCGGATCCATACCGAAAGATCCGGACCGATGAAGGGAATCGCCGAGAACAGGTTGACGATCACCTGAGCGCCCCAGTACGACATCTGGCCCCAGGGCAGCAGATACCCGAAGAAAGCCTCGGCCATCAGGCACAGGTAGATCACCACGCCCACCAGCCACAGCAGTTCGCGCGGCTTGCGGTAGGAGCCGTAGAGCAGGGCGCGGAACATATGCAGGTAAATCACCACGAAGAACAGCGAGGCGCCAGTGGAGTGCATGTAGCGGATGGTCGAACCCCAGGCGACGTCGCGCATGATGTATTCGACGGAGGCGAAAGCCTGCGCCGCATCCGGCTTGTAGTGCATGGTGAGGAAGATGCCGGTGATGATCTGCATCACCAGAACCAGCAGCGCCAGCGCACCAAAGTAGTACCAAAAGTTGAAATTCCTCGGCGCGTAGTACTCCGACATGTGCGCTTTCCAGTTGGCGGTAACTGGAAAACGCTCGTCGACCCAGTTGAGGAGTGCGGTCAGCTTGCCCATTGCATCAGGTTCCCTTGCTGTCCTGACCGATCAGCAGGCGCGTATCGCTCAGGTAGGTGTACGGCGGAACTTCGAGATTGGCGGGCGCCGGGGCGCCCTTGTACACGCGGCCGGCCAGGTCGAACTTGGAGCCGTGACACGGACAGAAGAAGCCGCCCTTCCAGCCTTCGCCGAGGCCGCTTTCAGTGCCGGCGGCGAGTTTCTGCGACGGCGAACAGCCGAGGTGGGTGCAGATGCCGACGAGAACCAGGTACTCCGGCTTGATCGCGCGATACTCGTTCTTCGCGTAGTCCGGCTGCATTTTCACCCTGGAGTCGGGGTCGGCGACTTCCCGGTCGAGGTCCTTCAGGCTGTCGATCATTTCCTGGGTGCGGCGGACGATCCAAACCGGTTTGCCGCGCCACTCCTCGGTGATCATCATGCCCGGCTCGATGCGGGAGATATCGATTTCGACTGGCGCGCCTGCTGCACGGGCCCGCGCGCTGGGGTTCATGCTCAGGACGAACGGCACGGCGACGGTGACACCCGCCACCCCGCCGGCCACGCCGGTTGCAATCGAGAGAAAGCGCCGCTTGCCTCGATCCACGTTGTTATCAGCCATGATCCGGTCAGTCAGGTTGCAAAAGCGTTGCATTCTACCGCAGATGCCCCGCAGAATCACAGTCTCACGGCATTAACACCTTGTTAAATCTAGTGAAATCGTCCCTGTCCAATTCCACCCTCCGCAGTCGCCGAATTCGTCTGTCGGCGCCGCTTCGCGCCAATGCGGGGGATCGGCATTGTTTGGGACAAACGCGGTCATTTTCTATTTTCCGTCTTAAAAACAAATAAATATGGAATTCTGGACGACCAAACTGGCCGGCGTGCTGCTGATGCCTCCGCTCGGCCTGCTGTTGCTGGCAGCCCTGGGGCTGCTCATGGCACGCAGGTGGCGACGCCTGGGGCTTGGCATTACGGCGCTTTCCGTGGCCAGCCTGTGGCTGCTTTCCACGCCGATGGTCGGCAGCAACCTGATGGCTTTGGTCGAACCCCGGCAGACGCCGGACGTGAATGTCCTGAAGAACGCGCAGGCCATCGTCGTGCTCGGCGGCGGGACCTACTTCGACGCTCCCGAGTACGGCGGCGATACCGTCGGCAGCGTCACGCTTGAGCGCCTGCGCTGGGGCGCCCGCCTGCACCGCGAAACCGGATTGCCCGTCCTGGTCACCGGCGGACTGCCGTTTGGCAATGCGACATCGGAAGCGGCGCAAATGAAGGATGCCCTGGCACGCGATTTTCAGGTACCGGTCAAATGGCTGGAAGAGCGCTCCGACAACACGCTGGAGTCGGCGCTGTTCAGCCGGGAAATCCTGACACAGGACGGTGTCACCCGCATTGCGCTGGTGACCCATGCCAGTCACATGCGCCGCGCCCACCGCGTGTACGAACAGGCGGGCTTCACGGTGCTGGACGCGCCGACGGCGTTTTCGAACAGGGGGCCGACGACGGCCCTCAGCTTTCTGCCCAATGCTCACGGGCTCCTGCAGAGCCGCATCTTCTGCCACGAGACGCTTGGACTCGGCTGGTACCATGTGCGGCGCATGCTGCATGTCAAGGATTGACCGGATGAATACAGCGGAAGGACAGGGATGAAAGTCAGGGTGAAGTGGATCGAGAACGTCGCCTTCGTCGGCGAAACGGAAAGCAACCATTCGATCGTCATGGACGGCGCGCCGGAAGGCGGCGGGCGCAACATCGGGCCGCGGCCGATGGAAACCGTGCTCGCCGGAACGGGCGGCTGCACCGCCTATGATGTCGTGGCCATTCTCAGGAAGGCGCGCCAGGACATCACCGATTGCGTGGTGGACGTCGAGGCAGACCGCGCGGCGGAAGATCCCAAGGTGTTCACCCGCATCCATTTCCACTTCACGATCAAGGGGCGCAACGTCAAGAAGGAACACGTCGAGCGGGCGATCCACCTGTCGGCGGAAAAATACTGCTCCGCCTCGATCATGCTGAGAAAGACGGCAAAGATCTCGCACGATTACGAGATCGTGGATATTTAGCCTCGCACGATCACGAGATCGTGGAAATTTTAGCTTCGCACGACTGCGAGATTGTGGAGCTATAGGGCTTGGTTCCTTGCCCTCGTGGGACCGGTGGTCCGAAGACTTCAGACCCGGAAAGAGGTCAGACCCAGTAAGTCGAACCGGTCATCGCCCTGGAAGCGAGGCGCATGGCGCGCTTCACCAGGTCCGGGAGTTCCGCTCCACCGTGATCGATCGCTGACGATGCGTGACGCGCTTCGTCTTCCTTCATCTTGCTTACGATCGCCCGGCTTTTCTCGTCCTGTCCGGGCAGCCGGTCAAGGTGACTGCCGAGATGGCCTTCCACCTGGCGTTCCGTCTCGGCGAGAAATCCGAGGTTCCATTTATCGCCGCGCAGGCCCGACAAGGCACCCATCGCGAATGCGCCGGCGTAAAAAAGCGGGTTCAGCAGGCTAAGGCGCCCGCCCAGCTGTTCGACGCGCTGAGCCGTCCAGGCAAGGTGTTCGACCTCTTCGTCCGCTGCGCGTCCCAGCACGGCACGGGTGTCCAGATTGCGGGCAGTCAGCGCCTGACCCTGGTACAAAGCCTGCGCGCAGATCTCACCGGTATGGTTGACCCGCATCAGGGCCGCGGCATGTCGCTTTTCCTGCTCGCTCAGATCGGCTTCCGGCAGTTGCTCGCCAGGCACAGGCCGGACCGACATCGCCGGCGCACACAGCGTACGCAGGGCCCGGTCGAAGCTGGCGATGAGGCGATCCGGATCGGACACGGGGATGTTCATCTCTTGCGCATCAGGAACAGGAACTCGCCCTTGTCTTCCGTCGAGGACAGCAGCAGGTTACCGGTCTGCTTGGAAAAAGCCTGGAAATCCCGGACCGAGCCGGGATCGGTGGCCATCACCTTGAGCACCTGGCCGGGAACCATGTCGTTCAGGGACTTCTTGGTCCGCAGGATGGGCAGCGGACAGTTCAGCCCCCGGGCGTCGAGTTCGCGGTCGATTTGAATCTGAGTTTCGGTATCCATTCCGTTATCCATCATTTAAACGCCTGCGATCATCCGATGGCCGCTATCGGCAGCCCCCGGCCAACCCAGGCAACGATGCCGCCGCCCAGATTGTAGACCTCACCCCAGCCCTGGCTCGCCAGGAAGTAGCTAGCCTGTGCCGAACGTGCGCCGGACTGGCAGTAGAACACGACCGGCCGGTCGCGCTCAATTTCCCCGAAGCGGGTAGCCAGGGTCTGCAGCGAAATGTGGCGCGCTCCGGGTATCACGCCCCGGCCGACCTCGGGGTCGGTGCGCACGTCGATCAGCACGAGATTGCCGTTGCGCTGCAGGTCTTGCAACTGCGTGGCGTCGATATTCGAGAAATCGCCCATTTGGTGAAGCAAGGGATCGGGATGGCCTAATGATACCTCGCGGCCAGCCGCGTCAGAAAATGCTGATGTTGCGGTCAAGCAGGAGCTGCGACAGGCGCGTATTCGCCGCTTCCAGGCGCCCGACCAGCAACTCCAGGAAAGCGGCGTTGAACGCATGCTTGCAGCTTTCCGTGGCCTGCGCGAGCGAGTCGGCGGCAATTTCGATCACGGTAATGTCATTGACCGCGGAGACGCTGGCCGTACGCTGGAACTGGCGCTTGCCCAGGTAGGACATTTCGCCGAAACATTCACCAGCCTTGAGGATGTTGAGCAGCTTGCCCTGCTTGGTGATCTTGACCTCGCCCGCCGCGATGACGAAGAAGGAGGTGCCGACGTCGTTCTCCTTGATGACGCTGTCGGTGCTGGAATACCTCACCCAGTTGGAGATGCGCATGACCTGCCAGAGATCCACGTCGGAGAACGTATTGAAGAACTCCAGCTTGCGCAGGGTGTTGAATTTCTCGGCTTCCGGAACGATCTCTTCCGGCTTCTGCAGGTGGTTGAACGTGTCCGCGAGCGCCTGGGCGAAATCCTCCCAGGTCTGGAAACGCCGGGAGATGTCCTTTTCGAGCGCCTGCTTGACGATCGAGTCCACCGCCACCGGCACTTCCGGACGCAGCAGGCTCGACGGCGGCGCATCCACATTGATGATCTGGTACACCATGCTGTAGTTGTTCGTTGCCTTGAACGGCAGCGAGCCGGTGAGCAGCTGGTACATGACCACGCCCAGCGAAAAAATGTCGGTCTGGTGGTTGAGCGTGGCTTCCTGCAACTGCTCCGGCGACATGTAGGCGGGCGAGCCGATTCCCGACACCTGCGTCGTCTCGGCAGCCAGCGTCAGAGCCGCGCCGAAATCCGAAATCTTGATGTCGGATTCCCCGCTCAGAAGGATGTTTGCGGGCTTGATGTCGCGATGGATGATGCCGTGCCGGTGCGCGTAGTCGAGCGCTTTGCAGCACTTGAATGTGACTTCGATGACGCGGTCGATCGGCAGCAGGCCAGCTGGCTGAGTGAACGGCTCCAGCGTGCCACCCGCCACATACTCCATGACCAGATAGCTGCCCTGGTCGTCGGAGACGGCGTCGAATATCGCGGCAATGTGCGGGTGAGAGAGCTTGCCGGCCAGCGAAGCCTCTGTCAGGAACAGCTTATTGAAGCGCTTGCCGTATTCCTTGTTGCCCAGCGCATCGGCACGCACCAGCTTGATGGCCACCTGGCGGTTGGCGAACGCATCGTTCGCTAGGTAGACCGCACTGGTTGCCCCCCTGCCCAGTTCCCTGATGATCTCGTATTTGCCGATCTTGTCCATGATCGTGATTTACGGAGCCCCGCATACGCGGCGGCGGAGCGTGCCGTATGATAGGAAATTCAAGACGATAAGGCGAGGTTTTTAGGTGGATTCCGCGACCGGGACCGTACATCCCGGAGGCTACCCGAGCCGGCCGGACAGGCCGGCTCACGGCTTGGCGCGCGCTTCCATGTCGAGGGAGACCAGTTCCTTGAGACGGGCCTCGACGCTCGACTGCTGGTAAAAGTCGCCGTCCCCGGCCTTCTGGGCGATGTGCAATTGATCGATGGCCCCCGGAATATTGCCTCGCAACGCGTAAGCCTCGGCTAGGGCGCGGTGCTGTTGCAGGCGTTGGCCGGTGGCGGCGTATGCCCGCGCCTGCAGTTCATGGAGCCGTGGGTCCGGACTGCGTGATTCCAGCTTCGTGGACAAGAACTCAACCGCCTCTTTGGCCCTTCGCGCGTTGATCAGGGCGTCCACATAGCCGTAGGCCAAGGCGCGGCGGCCAGGATTGGCGCGCAACGCTTCACGATACGCAGCCAGTCCCTTCTCGACCTCCCCGCCGGCTACCAGCGTCTGCGCGGCAAGCGCATCGATCATCGGACTTCTGGCTTTCAGCGCCTGCAGCGTGGCAAGTTCCCTGCGCGCGCGCGGAAAGTCGCCGGCCCGCAGTAAGGCGACGACCAGGCCGTAGCGGGCGGCCGCTTCGCTGGAGACTTTGCGCTCGTTCAGAAGCCGCATGAAATTCGCCGCTCGATCCCGCGGATTCCCGTCCATGGCAGTCAGCCGCGCCCGGACCAGCTGGAAGTCGATGTCGTCGGGCACCTGCCGGAACGGCACGCCCTGGATGCGGCTCTGCACATCCGCGATGCGCTCGTAGGTCACCGGGTGGGTGCGCAGGTAGGAAGGCGCATTGCTCTCGTAGACGCGGGTAGCCTTCTGCAGACGCTCGAAGAACACCGGCATCGCGTGCACGTCGAAACCCGATTTATCGAGGATCTGTAACCCGATGCGGTCCGCCTCGCGTTCATGCTCGCGCGTGAAATTGAGTTGTGACTGGATCATGCCAGCTTGAGCCCCGACGATCGCAGCCTGTGAAATGTCCGAATTCGAGCGCGCCGCCAGGATGGCGATCGCAAGCGCTGCCATGGAAGCGAGCCCGGCTTTCTGCTGCCCGGCGATTACGCGGGCGATGTGGTGCTGGGTCACGTGCGCGATTTCATGGGACAGCACGCTGGCCAGTTCGGATTCGCTTTGCGCCATGAGCAGCAAGCCGGAATGGACGCCGACGAAACCACCCGGCAACGCGAAGGCATTGACTGAATTGTCAAGGACGCAGAAAAACTCGAACGGACCGGCAGGATCCGGGCTGCTGCCGACCAACCGGTAACCGACGGCATTCAGGTAATCGGACACTTCTGCGTCGTCCAGGTATGCCGGATCCGCCCGGATCTGCCGCATGATGCTTTCGCCCAGCCGCCGCTCCTGGGCCGGCGTAATCACGGCAGAGGAAACGTCGCCCAGATTGGGCAGCTCGTCGGCCATGGCGAAGGTGGAAGCAGCCAGGGCAGCGGCAAGCACAGATCGAATTTTCATGGTGCTATGATAGCGCCACACTTCATCAAGTTCCTCGTCTGCAACGACGACTTCTCATACGGACACGGTTTGGGCGAACTCACGCATTTCGATTCTCACGGCAAGGTGCACATGGTTGACGTGGTGGAGAAACAGGAAACCCACCGCGTGGCCGTTGCCGCCGGCAGCATTCTCATGCTTCCGCAGACGCTCGGGAAGATCGTCGACGGCAGCACGGCCAAGGGCGACGTGCTCGGCATTGCCCGCATCGCCGCGATCCAGGGATCGAAGCGCACCTCGGAACTTATTCCGTTGTGCCATCCCCTGGCACTGACCCGGGTCAGCGTGGAATTCGAGGTGAACCGGGAGAACAATTCGGTGCGCTGTGTCGCAACCGCGGAAACCCTGGGCCGCACCGGGGTCGAGATGGAAGCGCTCACCGCGGTCAGCGTGGGACTGCTCACCGTCTATGATATGTGCAAGGCGGTGGATCGCGGCATGCGCATCGAGGGCATTCACCTGATCGAGAAACGCGGCGGTAAGTCCGGTCACTGGCGGGCCGATGCCGGACGACCCTGATTTTCGCCGAACCGTGCGTATCGCCCAACCGCGCCTTTCGCCGAACCACGGCGTTCTGCGGCGGTCTGAACAGATGTGATATTCAATGCGATGAACAGGCGTGATCTTGCGGCAGGCGCCTTGCTGGCAATGGTTGCTGCACCGGTACCGGTGCAGGCCGAAATGACGTCCGATGAAACTGCGGGGCGCGCGCTGGCGATCGACATCGCCAAGGGCAATTGCCTCGCCTGTCACGCGGTGCCTGGCGATCCGCAGGCCGTCACGTCGGCAAACATCGGTCCTCCATTGGTCGGAATCCGCTCCCGTTTCCCGCAACGCGGGCGCCTGCGCGAACAAATCCGGGATCCGATGCAGTTCAATCCCGACACGGTGATGCCGCCGTTCGGAAAGCACAGGATCCTGACTGACAAAGAGATCGACAGAATCGTGGACTATCTTTACACCTTGTGACTCATCACCTGATGCAACCGTCGTTCGCAACACGCAGCCGCCGCCACATGATCCTCGGAATGGTGGCCGCGCTCGTCTCCGGCGTTGTTCCGCTCTGGGCGCTGGCGGCAGCATGGAACAAAGTCGCGTTCGACGCGCACGCGCTGCCCGAAGTGCTGAAAGCCATTGGTGCGAGTTCGGTCGTCGAGAGCGACAAGATCGAACTCAGGGCGCCGGAGATCGCCGAGAACGGCGCCATCGTCCCAGTGGAAATTACCAGCAGGATCCCGGGTACAGAGTCCATTTACATCATTGCCGACAAGAACCCGCAGCCGCTCGTCGCCGAATTCGATTTCACCGGCGCCACCGATCCGTTCATATCCACGCGCATCAAGATGGGCGAGACCTCCAAGGTGCGTGTGATCGTCAAGGCCGGCGGCAAATTCTATGCAACCACCCGCGACGTCAAGGTGACGATCGGTGGCTGCGGCGGCTGACCGCCCCCGCGGGAGGAGCAAACGATGGCAGACCAGATGAAAATCCGCGCGACACTGCAGGGCGACGTCGCGGATGTGAAAGTCCTGATGTTCCACCCGATGGAGACCGGCCTGCGCAAGGATCCGTCCTCGGGGGATGTGATTCCGCTGCATTTCATCCAGCGGGTCTTCGCCACCCACAACGGCAAGACCGTGCTGGATGCGCAGTGGAGCCAGGCGGTGTCGAAGAACCCGTTCCTCAACTTCCGCGTGCGCGGAGCCAAAACCGGCGACAGGATCGCTGTGGGCTGGGAGGACAACAAGGGTGACAAGGCCAGCATCGAAACCACGCTCAACTGAGCCTTGCGCCCGCCCGTCATAGCTCTCGCGATCTTCCTGGCCGCCGCGGCCTTGCCTGCGCTCACCGCGCCGGAGGATGACCGCGCGGATTTTATCCGGCACTACCAGGACAAATTCCCCGGCGTTGCCCTGGACGACTATGTGGATGGCGCTTTGATGCTGTCCCGGGATGCCAAATCGCAATTCGACAGCATCATGGAGTTTCCGCCTTTCCAGGCGGACCTGGACAAGGGAAGGAAACTCTGGGAAACCCGGTTTGCCAATGGCGGGACCTACGCCGGCTGTTTTGCGAACGGGGGACGGAATGTCGCGGGGGACTATCCGCGTTTCGACGAAGCGTCGGGGAAAGTCGTGACATTCGAGATGGCGCTGAATGACTGCCGCCAGCGCAATGGCGAGAAAGAGTTTGAATACGGCGATCGGGCAACGATGGGCGTGCTCACGGCTCATGCGCGTTCGCTTTCCGACGGTATGCGCATGGACGTGAGGGTGGAAGGGGCCGGCGCGCTGGCCAAGTACGGACAGGGCAAGCGTTTCTATTTCACCCGCATCGGCCAGTACAACTTCGCCTGTTCCTCCTGCCACCTTGGCAACGCCGGCCGGATCCTGCGCACCGAGATCATCTCGCCCTCGGTCGGACAGGCTACCCACTGGCCCGTGTTCCGCGCCGGCGACAACCTCAATACCCTGCATATCCGCTTGCGGCGCTGCATGGAGCAGATGCGCGCCGCGCCGTTTCCGGCCGGCAGCGAAGAACTCAACAATCTGGAATATTTCCTGGCCTACCTGAGCAACGGACTGCCGTTGCGCGCGGCGGTCTACCGCAAGTGACCGGCGCCCCGGTTTGCGTGACTGGGGAGGCGTGCCGGTATAGGTGAGCTGGCGTTACAGGGAGGCAAGCTGGGCCTCGGCCCGCGACACGCAGCCCGGCAGCCCTGCGGTTTGGGAGATCGTATCGAACACCTGAGACGCAAGAAGCGAATCGGATCGATCCGGATCATGCGCCCCAACTGGTCTAGCGGATCCGCTACGGCGGCTACCAGGCGCTGAAGCGGCCGTACTGCCAGAAGCTAGGAATCCTGAGATTCGGCGGGTAGGGCATCTCGCGTATGAGAGACACGTACTCGATTGCCAGGACCGCGGTCACCAAAGCGGCGAGCACCGCTGTACCCGCAACCGCGACCTCAAGCTGGCGTTGTCTCGCGGCGGGAACATAGGGCGCGGAAGGCTCCGGCCGCTGTCTGCCGATCATCCAACCGGCCGCAACGCTCAGAAAGACCTGGCCATACGGCATGGTCAGATTGCCGCTGAACAACGCATCGACCAGCCCCATGATGAGCGCCGCGCCGAGGATCGTGCCTGGGGCATCGAATCTCTGCAGCGATCTCCTGCGAATCTGCCGCAGCACATAAACCACCAGTATCGCCCCAAGTGCAATGGCAGCCCCACCCGCGGGAATGCCGTATTCGACAAGCAGTTGTAGCGGCGAATTGTGCGGATGCGCAGCGGTAGTTTTCGAGTAATGCATGCCGAACTGTCCCGGCCCCACGCCAGTGAGGGGATGTTCAACGATGAGTTCGAACGCGGACCTGGCCAGCGTCACTCTCTCCCTGTTGCTTTCTCCGCTGCGTTCGACGATCGAGTTGATCGCCGGAATCTGGGTGGCTTTCGGAGAGTCCTGTATGAGCCAGGAAAAGATGGCAAAAATGACGCCGCCGATCAGGGCCGGTGCGATTTGCCCGGCTATCCATTGCATGCGCTTCTGCGGCAATGCGATGGTTGTGGCAACCATCGCGACACCGAATCCCACCCACACCGCCCGCGTTCCAACCATCCACTGCATGGCCCAGAAGTTTGCCGCAACGAAATAGACGAGGTAACGCCGCAACCCTTTCAGGTCCATGACGGCGGCCGGCAGCAGCATGAGCAGCAGGGCATAGGCCTGGTACTGTCCGAAGAACCGGACATTGGCGAAATCCATGAACGGGCTGACCCAGGAGAATGCCTTGCCTTCCAGGAAGTACAGAACATAAGTCACCCAGAATTTCAGCACCACCAGGCCTGCTCCCGCAAATATGGCCACGGCCAGCGCTTTCTCGACTGCCGCACCCTGATTCCGGACGATGGCACAGACCATCAGGCACAGCGCGAGAAGCTGGACGTTAAGGGCGATCTGCTGGATTCCGACCTGCTTCGCTTCCGAGGCCAGCGCGCTGAACGCACCGCCAACTACGAAAATCACAAGAAGCCAGCGTACCGGAGGTGTCAGCCCGAGCCAGGCCTGGCCGATGGATCGGGAGAACGCGGGCACCAATGCAAACAATGACAACAGGCAAAGCGCTATCAGTTCAAGGATGCGCGAATTGTCGTACATTCGGGGCACAATCGAAGGCAGCCAGACCGGGCTGAACATCAGGTACAAGCACAAAAAGCCGGCCGCGAGGACTAGTATCCGTGAGAAAAAAAGAGGCTTGTGGCGAAGTGTGATTGCCGACATGGTTGAATTCCGTTGGTTCGGCTTGAATGCCAGGCAAAAAACAAAAAAAGAGGGCGCCCTGCGGCACCCTCTTTCCCTGCATCCGCGGCTAAAGAATCGCCGTGGTCAACAAAGAACTCTGAGCAACTATTAGCTCGTGCTCTCGGAGAACGCACCGACACCGACAGCTTGGGGTGCACGGCAGGAACCCGGCAGGTACTTGTCCATGTTCGGAGCGCCACCATCGCCACCGCAATCCCAGATGGCAATCGCGGAGCCAGCGGACGGCGGAAGGGCACGGAGGGTGTCCGCCCAAGGCTTCAGGTACACGAAGCGGCCAGACAGCTCGGTATTGATGCCGGCACTGACCGTAACCCGGATCTCGCCCAGGTTGCTGGTCTCGATCATCTGCACGTACTTGGTGATCGGCTTCGGGTCGGTGGTGCGCGACTCGCAACCCCACTGGCCGCCAGCGGGCAAGGTGGAGGAAGACTGGACGGTCTCGGTGATGCTGGTACGGCAAGCCGAACCGGCCAGAATGACTTCAGACATCTTGGCACGGGCGGTGTAGTCCTGGTACGCCGGCAGCGCAACCGCGGCCAGAATACCGATGATCGCGACAACGATCATCAGTTCGATCAGGGTAAAACCCTTTTGTACGGCCTTCATGGAATTGCTCCTTAACTGGTTGGATGATCAAACACACCTGTTTTCCGTGTGTTCGGTGTCCATATCGCAAGCCCTGTGCCAACAGTTCCGCAGGCTTAAAAAGAGTGGTCAGAAATCGCGGGGTGCCATAAAAATTCGCCTGATATCAGACCCATGTGCAAGGTTCTTAAATGCCCGAGCACCCGGCAAAGCGCGCGCGCCACAGGATTTCCGGGGTTTTGTCCGGCGTCTGCCCAAACGATAATCCGATGCCGCTTCAAGCAACTGTCAGGAACTGACGCAGTTTGTCACTGCGGCTGAAACCCCGGAATGGCTGCCTCATCGACGGCGTCGATCTGTTCCGGATCCAGGAACTGTTCGGCATATCGGAGATAAACCTTCTCCCGGACGAATACGTTGAACAGGTCGGGATCGACATGGCCGTTGAGCTTGAATCTACCAAGGATGTTCAGAGATTCGGTGAGGGTCTTGCCTTTCTTGTACGGACGATCCTTGGCGGTTAAGGCCTCGAAAATGTCGGCGATGCCCATGACGCGGGCCTGAACAGACATCTGCTCGCGCATAAGCCCCCGGGGATAACCCTTCCCGTCCATGCGCTCATGGTGGCCGCCGGCATACTCGGGCACGTTCTTGAGGTGTCTGGGCCAGGGCAGCGATTCCAGCATCTTGATCGTGACCTCGATGTGGTGATTGATGGTCTGGCGCTCTTCAGGCGTCAGCGTCCCGGAGCGGATGGTCAGGTTCCTGGCC
>CAYODB010000066.1:0-4629 GCA_964402495.1 uncultured Bordetella sp. | reverse complement strand
CGCCGTTGCCATCCACGTCCCGCCAGCGATAGTTCCGCGAGATCTCGCGCACGCGCTCCTGGTCGTCGTCGCGCATCGCTTCCGACCCGAAGTTGCAAAAGCGCAGGAACTGGCGGTCCTCGTTGATCTTGCGCAGCCGCACGGTGAGGTCACGATCGGCGTTCTGCCACTCGCCATTGGCATTCGCGGGTGCCGCCAGCTTCTCTTTCATCGCCGCGATTTCCGCGTCGCGCTTGATCACTTCGAAGCGCGTATCCACCAGCCCGATGCGGTCGAAAATGGTCTGCAGCTTGGTGGCCTTGTCGACGACATGCACCGGCGTCGTGACTTTGCCGCAATCGTGCAGAAGTCCGGCGATCTTCAGTTCGTAGCGATCCTTCTCGCTCATGGTGAAATCCGCCAGCGGGCCCTGCTTCGTGGTGTTCACCGCCTCCGCCAGCATCATTGTGAGGGTCGGCACCCGCTGACAGTGTCCGCCGGTATAGGGCGACTTGTCGTCGATCGCAGCGTTGATCAGGCTGATGAACGATTCGAACAGGCCTTCCAGCTGGTTGATGAGCTGCCGGTTCGTCAGGGCAACTGCCGCCTGCGACGCCAGCGACTCGGCCAGATGCTGGTCGGCCTCCGAGAAGGGCACGATGCCGCCGCTGACGCGATCCTTGGCGTTGATCAGCTGCAACACCCCGATAATCTCGTCCTCATGGTTCTTCATCGGCACCGTCAGGAAGGACTTCGACCGGTAATTGGTCTTCTTGTCGAAGTTCTTGGTGCCGGTAAAGTCGAACCCCTTTTCCGTGTAGGCGTCGGCAATATTGACGGTCTCGTCACGCAGTACCGAATACGCCACCACCATGGAATTGTTGGCCCGGCCTTCGTCGTCGAACAGGCGCACCGGATAGAACGGCACGGTAACCCCGGTCGTTCCGCCCATCGCAACGTTCAGGGAATCGGTGCGCAGGATCTCGAAGTAAACGAGCTTCCTGTCGTTGTCCACGCGATAGAGGGTGCCGCCATCAGCATTTGTGATTTTCTTGGCGGCTACCAGGATTGCCTCGAGCAGGCGGTTGGTGTCCTTTTCCTGGGAAAGGGAGATTCCGATGCCGTTCAGCTCTTCCAGGCGGCGGAACATTTCCGCCGTGCTCGATTCGCTCATGGAGAGTGTGTCTCGGTTTCGCCCGTGGAGGCCGCTACTTGATGCACACGGCGCGCACCTGGAGCATGTCGGTCACGCCCATAAGGACCTTCTCGATACCGTCCTGCTTCAGCGTACGCATGCCCTCGGCCAGCGCCGTGGCGAAAATCTCTGCGACCCGCGCGTGGTCCTGGATGTGTTTTTTCACCGTGTCGGTCCCGACCAGCAGTTCATGCAAGCCGACCCGGCCCTTGTAGCCGCTGCCGCCGCAGGCATCACATCCCACGGGGGTGTATACGGTGAATTGCCCCTTGTCGTCCGCGAACAGCTTGCTCCAATCGCGGTAGACGCCTTCGTACGCCGCTTTCGGATCGCGTTTCCAGGCGTCGGTGGCCTTCAGCTCGACGCAGTATTCCTCGAGCATGCTTCTGAGTTCTTCCTGGGTGGCGGTATGCGGCGACTTGCACTTGGAGCACAGGCGCTTGGCCAAGCGTTGCGCCAGGATGCCGAGCAGCGCATCGGCGAAGTTGAACGGATCCATGCCCATGTCCAGCAGGCGGATGATCGACTCCGGCGCGCTGTTGGTGTGCAGCGTTGCGAACACCAGGTGGCCCGTGAGCGAGGCCTCGATACCGGTCGAGGTCGTTTCCTTGTCGCGCATTTCGCCGACCATGATGATGTCCGGATCGGCGCGCAAGAAGGCTCTCATCGCCACGGCGAACGTAAGGCCTGCCTTCGGGTTCATCTGCACCTGGCGCAGGCCCTTTTGCGTGATTTCAACCGGGTCTTCCGCCGTCCAGATCTTGGTATCCGGCGTATTCAGGAAACCCAGGACGGAATGCAGCGTGGTCGTCTTGCCCGAACCCGTCGGGCCGCATACGAAAAACAGGCCGTAGGGCTTGGTCACCGTTTCCTTGAGCGTGCCGAGATTGCGTTGCGACAATCCGAGCTTGTCCAGCGGGATCGGTTCGCCGGCTGCGAGGATACGCATGACGATGTCTTCGACGCCGCCCGCCGAGGGTATGGTCGCCACCCGCAATTCGATGTCGAGCGGCCCGAATTTCCTGAACTTGATTTTGCCGTCCTGCGGTTTGCGCTTCTCGGAAATATCGAGGTCGCACATGATCTTCAGGCGTGCGGCGATGGCGTTACGGTAACTCGACGGAACTGAAATATAAGGCTGCAGAGTGCCGTCCCTGCGGAAGCGGATTTCCGTTTTGCCCTTGCCGGGATAGGGTTCGATGTGGATGTCCGACGCGCCCTGGTTGTAGGCGTCGATGATCACTTTGTTAACCAACTTGACCAGCTCATTGTCCTCGGCGAGCGAAACATCATCGGTGCTCCCGTCCTCGCCGATTTCCGCGTCGTCCATCCCGGACAACAGGTCGCTGATGTTGCCGGAATCCCCGCCGCCGGTGCCGGCACCAAACAGCTGGTCCAGCGTGGCGCTGAACTCGCGCCGGGTGCAAACTTTGTAGACGATCTTATGCTTGGGGAAGATATTGGTGACCACCTTCGAGGCCCGCACTTTTTCCGGGTCCGTGGTGAGCACGATCAGGCCCTCCTTGACGTCTTCCACAGGCACCCAAGAGCTGCTCTCGACGAAATCCCGTTTGAGGTTCTTAAGCAGATCGAGTGGTTTTACGCGATCCTGTCTGAAAGGCTCGTAGGGAACCTTGAAGAACTGCGACAGCGCCTCGCCGATCGCGGGCGCCTTGACCTGAAACTCGTCGATCAGCACTTCCTCGATGTCGAGGTTCTTGCGCCTGGCGGAGCGAGTCGCCAGGTCCATCTCCTCAGCCGACAGCACGGCATCGGTAACCAGATAATCGTACTTTCCGCGCAGCATCGTCGTCGGACGGCTGCGCTGCTTGAGTGCAATGGCCAGGGTTTCGCTGAGGTGCGACGCCCCCTCTTCGGCGACCGTCGAGAACGGGTGCCCGCTCTTGGCGTTGATCACCTGCACGACGCCGATCAGTTCGCCGTTGGGACCGCCGTCGATCACCGGAGCCACCAGCATCTGCTTGGTGCGATAGCCGGTACGCCGGTCCACTTCCTTGAGGAACTTCAGGTTCGGATTGTGGCTCCGCAGCTCCGCGTCATCATAGACGTCGCTGATGTTGATCAGCTTTCTGGACAGCGCGACAAAGCCGGCAATGCTTTGCTCGTTGATTGGTAGCTTCAGGTCCTTGAAGGAGGACAGGCCGGTTTTGACCTTCGAAATGATCGAAGTCCTGTCGTCGGACGAAACGTAGATGGTGAGGCGATCGGCATCGAACAGAGAGCAGATATCCTGCGACAGCTCCAGCATGAGCTCGTCGATGTTGCTGGTGGCGTGGACTTTGTTCGTCACCGCCTGGAGTTTCTTCTGAAACTCCAGCTTGTTGCTCATCTCGGCCAGGTTTTGCCCGGCTTGTGGCTTCGTCTCAAAGACTGTGCTCATGGCGTGCATCCTTCCATCATGACCGGGGCCACTGCGGGGATTACTACCCCAGCGTCGACCCGGCGGCTAACATCGGTCGTTGTTGCCGCTCTAGAACTTGAATACCTGGCCGTTGGACAGCATCCGCGGGTTGTAGCTCTCCGCGCATTCCTCGACTTCCTGCATGGTGAGCGTTCCGGCGCCGGGCTTCAGATGCGTAACGAACACGCGCGTGCTGCGCTTGAGTTTCGACAACTCTTCCGCAAGCATGCTCGGACAGAGATGCTTGGAGGCAATCGCCAGTTCCTTCTCCATGTTTGGGAAGGCGGTTTCAATGATCAGATAACGCAGATTCTCGATCTTGTTGACCTCGATCCACAAAGCATCGTTGGCCGTCGTATCCCCTGTGAAGACCAGGCTTGACTCCCCGCTGTCAAGCTGGAAACCGACGGCGGGAACGACGTGATTGGCGGGCAGCACGGTGATGCGCCTGCCATCGAGGACCTTGGTTTGCCCGATCTCGAGTGTGGAGTAGCGCATGCAGGGCGCCGCCTTGGTGGGTATCTCCGTGAAGTCCGGCCACACCTTCCAGTTGAAAATGTGGTCCTGCAGGATCCTGCGTGTCGCTTCCGTGCAATAGACAGTGATCGGCGTGTCCCTCATAGGCCCCACGGTATCGACCAGAAACGGCAGCGAAGTAATGTGGTCAAGGTGCGAGTGCGTAAGGAAAACATGGTCGATCTTCAGCAGATCGGTCAACGTCAGATCGCCGACGCCCGTTCCGGCATCGATGAGCATGTCGCTGTCGACCAGCATCGACGTGGTGCGCAGGTTGCCGCCAATGCCGCCGCTGCATCCGAGTATTCTGATCTGCATAACTATTTGGTATCAAACCTCCACGAGCCGTCCCAGCCGTCTTCCGGTGGATTCGCGCGGAAATGCACTATGCGCTCGAGGAAAAGTTTGTAAAGTCCGCTGTTCGCATTGATCTTGAGCAGGTTGAGCAGTTGCAATTCTGCCATATCCCAGTCCCGCAACCGGTACAGCTTGAGGGCCTGCCCCCACAGCTTCATTT
>CAYODB010000065.1:4955-17361 GCA_964402495.1 uncultured Bordetella sp. | reverse complement strand
TTCTTCGTCCATCCCGGGGAGGCCAGCCACGGCGACCTCGGCATGGTGACCAGCAAGGACGTCATGATCGCGCTGTCCAACTCGGGCGAAAGCGCCGAATTGCTGGTCATTGTCCCCCATATAAAGCGCCAGGGTGCGCACCTGATTGCGATCACCGGCAATCCGCGTTCGCCGCTGGCGGTCGCAGCCGACGTCCACCTCAATGCGGCGGTCGATCAGGAGGCCTGCTCACTGGGCCTCGCGCCCACCGCCAGCACCACGGCGGCGCTGGCCCTCGGGGATGCGCTGGCGGTTACGCTGCTCGAGGCCCGCGGCTTCGGCAAGGAAGATTTTGCGCGCTCCCACCCGGGAGGCAGCCTTGGCCGGCGCCTGCTCACACATGTCGCGGACGTCATGCGCACCGGCCCCGCCATTCCGTCCGTGCCGGAAACCGCCTCATTCTCCGAAGCGCTCCTGGAAATGTCGCGCAAAGGGATGGGCATGACGGCGATTACGGGTAACGATGGCCGGATTGCCGGCATCTTTACCGACGGCGACCTGCGACGTACGCTGGAGAAACCGGGCGACCTGCGCACCCTCGGCATCCGTGACGTGATGCATGCCAATCCCCGCGCGATCGGTGCCGACCAGCTCGCGGCCGAGGCAGCGCAACTGATGGAGCAGCACAGGATCACCCAACTGCTGGTCGTCGACGCGGAGAAGAGGCTTGTAGGAGCGCTCAACATGCACGACCTGATGCAGTCCAAGGTCATCTGATGGCGAATCCTCGGAAACCGCAGCGGGCAGCTCGCGGATGAACAGGCGTCTCACGTCCCGCGCGCGACGCATCCGGCTGGCCATTTTCGATGTCGACGGCGTGCTGACCGACGGCACGATCCACCTCTCCGCCCGGGGCGAGGAAGCCAAGGCTTTCAATATTCTCGACGGGCTCGGCTTCAAGATGCTGGCCGACAGCGGCGTGAAACTGGCCCTGCTGTCCGGTCGCAAGTCCGAGATCGTCCGCTTGCGCGCGAAGGAAACGGGCGTCACGCACCTCCTGCAGGGCATCGACGACAAGCTCGCTGCCTATGAGAAGCTGCTCCGCAAGCTCGGCATCGCGGAGTCGGAATGCTCTTTCATGGGTGACGACCTGCCGGACATCCCGGTGCTGCGGCGCTGCGGCCTGGCACTGAGCGTGCCAAACGCCGCGAAGGTCGTGCGAGAGCAGGCGCACTATGTGACGGAGAAAGCAGGAGGGCACGGCGCGGCGCGCGAAGCCTGCGAGCTGCTGATGCGGGCGCAGGGAACGCTGGACCAACAGATGAAGGCATATCTTCGGTGAGGGACCGGCTCATAAGCTGGTCGCCGCTGATCCTGCTGGCCCTCCTCGCGGCGCTCACTTTCTGGCTGGATCGCAAGGTGCAGCCCACGGGGCGGATGCCCGACGGCAGCACGCGCCACGACCCGGACTTCATCATCGAGGGATTCTCGGCGGTACAGATGAACCCCGACGGCACGCGTCGCTATGCCCTGTCGGCCAAGCGCATGGTGCACTATCCGGACGACAACAGCACCCAGCTCGATGCGCCCCGTCTCGTCTACTTCGATTACCAGCGGGCGCCGGTCACGGTGCGCTCCGACACGGCCGACGCCACCCAGGGCGGCGACGACGTCTACTTCCGCGGCGACGTGCAGGTGGTACGTTCGGCCTATGACACCAATGCCGAGCTCGGCATGTTCACCAGCTATCTGCATGTCGTCCCCGACAAGGATTTCGCGCAGACCGACAAGCCGGTGCGGATCGTGGAGGGAAACTCCACAGCCAGCGCAGTTGGCTTAGAATTCGACAACCGGACGCGGCAGATCCGCTTGCTGTCCGAAGTAAAAGCCAACTATGCGATCCCAAAACGTGCCCCGCAGAAGACGCTACGCCCCCCGCGCCCTTGAAGCCGCCCTCGTGGCCGGATTCATCGGGATTGCCTGCGTGGCTAGCCTGCCGGCGTCGGCGGAAAAAGCCGATCGCGACAAACCGGTCAACCTCGAGGCCGACCGCGTCGACCTGGACGATGCCAAGAAGGAAGCCATATTCGAAGGCAACGTCTCGATGACCCAAGGCACGCTGGTGATCAAGGCCGACAAGATCATCGTCAAGCAGGATGCGGACGGTTTCCAGTACGGCATCGCTTTCGGTAAGCCGGCATATTTCCGCCAGAGGCGTGAAGGATTCGACGAATACATCGAGGGCTACGGCGAACGCCTGGAGTACGACGGCAAGGTGGACAAGATGCAGATGTTCACGAATGCGAGGATCCTGCGGGGTGGCGACGAAGTGCGGGGCGACTACATCGCCTACAACGCCGTGACGGAATTTTTCCAGGTCATCGGGGGTGGCAAGACTGCGGCCTCCGCCAATAACCCCCAGGGCCGCGTCCGCGCCGTCATCCAGCCAAAGCCCAAAGCCGGCGCCGAGGATGGCAAAAAGGCCCCGCTTGAGCTGCAACCGTCCCCGGGCGTCAAGCCTGCGCGGCCCTGATGGCCCCGGCTGCGGCGCCACGCCCGGCAACCCGACAATGAGTCAGTTGCGCGCCGAGAAACTCAAGAAGCGTTACAAGGCCCGGACTGTCGTCAAGGATGTTTCGCTGGACGTCTCCAGCGGCGAAGTCGTCGGTCTGCTCGGACCCAACGGCGCCGGCAAAACCACCTGCTTCTACATGATGGTGGGTCTGGTCGGACTCGATGGTGGCGACCTGTTTCTCGACGATCAGGCCCTCACGCATACGCCGATCCACAAACGGGCACGCCTCGGCCTGTCCTACCTGCCCCAGGAAGCGTCGATTTTCCGCAAGCTGACGGTGGCTGAAAACATCCGTGCCGTACTGGAGCTGCGCTCCCTGTCCGAGACCGAGATGCGCAACCAGCTCGATTCGCTGCTGCATGACCTGCACATCGCACATTTGCGCAACAGCCCGGCCATCAGCCTGTCCGGCGGCGAGCGCCGCCGGGTGGAAATCGCCCGCACCCTGGCGACCCATCCCCGCTTCATCCTTCTCGACGAACCCTTCGCCGGCGTGGATCCCATCGCCGTCCTGGACATCCAGAAAATTATCCGCTTCCTCAAGGACCGGGACATCGGCGTGCTGATCACGGACCATAACGTCCGCGAAACTCTGGGAATCTGCGACCGCGCCTATATTATCAACGACGGCTCCGTGCTGGCCTGCGGCAAACCGGAGGAAATCGTTTATAATGAAAGCGTAAGAAGAGTCTACTTGGGCGAGCACTTCAAGCTGTAAGTTCTGGCAGGCCGGCCCCCTAAACCACTCGCCTGCACTCGGGCATTAAAATGCAAGACGCAGCAAAATCATCGGGTAAGGCTCGGCGCCAGCACGCCGTCGCGAACCAATGGGCGGATCGCTTCGTGGCGGGGTGGTCAAGCGTGTGTTGCAGGCCGGCAAAATGCGCCCCGAGGGCCAGGTGACACCGGCCGGCTAATGAAGCATTCCCTGCAGCTCAAGCTTTCCCAGCATCTGACGCTGACGCCCCAGCTGCAGCAGTCCATCCGCCTGTTGCAGCTATCGACCCTGGAACTGAACCAGGAGATCGAGACTTTCCTTCAGGAAAACCCCCTGCTGGAGCGGGACGAGGAGGAAGAGGTCGCCGCACCACCTCCACCCAACACGCTGCCGACCACACCTGCGACGACGACCACCGATAGCGCGCCGACAAACGACAGCGATGCGGGGGAAGAACGCGGCATCTCGGATTCCGACTGGTCGCTGGATGACGGCTATGGGTCGTTCGGCGGGCAGGACGGCGACGACGATTCCGACACCCCCCTCGCGGCGCCGGAACAGACCAAGCTGCGCGACCATCTGCTGGGCCAGATCAGCCTGATGCAGATGCCTGATCGCGACAGGAGCATGGTCGCCTTCCTCATCGACAACCTTGACGACGACGGCTACATGACCCAGGACCTCGTGGAACTGGCGGCACTGCTGCCGGCGGAACTGGAGATCGAGGCCGACGAACTCACCATCGCGCTGAAATACGTGCAAAGCCTGGATCCGCCCGGAATCGGTGCGCGCAATCTGAGCGAATGCCTTGCGCTGCAACTGGAATCCTCCCCCGAGGACACGCCTTTCCGCAAGGAAGCGCTGCAGGTGGTCACCCAGCACCTGGACGCGTTTGCCTCGCGCGACTATTTCAAGCTGAAAAAGCTGCTGCGCTGTGACGACGACCTGTTGCGCGGCCTGCAGAATCTGATCATCCACCTGAATCCGCGGCCGGCGGCAAACTATTCCGGCGGCGAAACCCGCTACATCGTGCCCGATGTGGTGGTACGCAAGGTCAAGGGCATGTGGGTGGCGGCGCTCAATCCCGACGCCATGCCGAAACTGCGCATCAACCGCATGTACGCCGACATCCTGCACCGCAATCGTGACGCCAGCTTCCAGCAGCTCGCCGGCCAACTGCAGGAAGCCAAGTGGCTGATCAAGAACGTGCAGCAGCGTTTCGACACCATCCTGCGCGTGTCGCAGGCCATCGTGGACAGGCAGCGCCATTTTTTCGAACACGGCGAAGTTGCCATGCGCCCGCTGGTATTGCGGGAGATCGCCGAGACCCTCGGATTGCACGAATCCACGGTGTCGCGGGTGACGACGCAGAAATTCATGCTGACGGCGCGCGGCATTTTCGAACTCAAGTATTTCTTCGGCAGCCATGTCACCACGGAAACCGGCGGCGCCTGCTCGGCCACCGCGATCCGCGCGCTGATCAAGCAGTTGGTCGGCGAGGAAGACCGCAAGAAACCCCTGAGCGACAGCCAGATCTCGGAGGTCCTCGGCAAGCAGGGCATCGTAGTTGCGCGCCGCACCATCGCGAAATACCGGGAATCCCTGCAGATTCTGCCTGTCAATCTGCGTAAGTCAATTTGATCAACCGAATGGAGGAATTGCGATGAACCTGCAAGTTTCCGGACACCATCTCGAGATCACGCCCGCCATGCGCTCCTACCTCACCGAGAAGCTGTCGCGCGTGACCCGCCACTTCGATCACGTCATCGACGTCGGCGTCATACTGTCGGTCAACAAGCTGGACCAGAAAGTGGAAGCGACGCTTCATGTGCGCGGCAAGGACATTTACGCCGAATGCATCGATACCAACATGTATGCCGCGATCGATGCCCTGGTCGACAAACTTGACCGCCAGATCATCAAGCACAAGGAAAAGATCGTGGATCATCACGAGGCCGAAGCTGCACGCAACCGGCCGGTAGTCTGATCGCGACACCGCCTCGAGCGCCCTCATGAGTCTGCTAGCAAGGCTCCTGCCGGAATCCAGCGTCATCCTCGACCTCGACGTTTCCAGCAAGAAACGGGTGTTCGAGCATGTCGGCCTGCTGTTCGAAAATTCGCTCGGCATCGGCCGCGGCCAGGTGTTCGATGCGCTGTTTGCGCGCGAACGCCTGGGCTCCACCGGCCTCGGGCACGGCATCGCCATCCCGCACGGCCGCATCAAGGGCCTGCGCGAGGCGGCCGGCGCCTTTGTCCGCGCCAGCGCGCCCATTCCCTTCGAGGCACCCGACGGCAACCCGGTGCAATTGATATTCGTGCTTTTGGTGCCGGAGAAGGCCACCGACCTGCACCTGCAGATCCTCTCCGAACTCGCGCAGTTGTTCAGCGACCGCGAAATGCGGGCGCAGCTCGTGGCGCTGGCGGATCCTGCGGCGGTCCAGAAACTCATCACGCAATGGGAGCCCCATGCCCCAAATCAGCGTCGCGCAGCTGTTTGAGGAAAACGCCGACGCCCTGAAGCTGGCCTGGATTTCCGGCCCGCGGGACTCCTCTCCGCATCTCGACAGCAGCGAAATCAACCAGGCTTCGCAGGGCCTGATCGGCCACCTGAACCTGGTCCATCCCAACTGGATCCAGATTTTCAGCCGCACCGAAGCCGCCTATTTCGCCTCGCTCGGCGAGGAAGCCCAGCGCGAGGCCCTGTCCCGGCTCGCCGACAGCGGCCTGGCGTGCATCATCCTGTCCGACGGCGAAACGGCGCCCCCCACCCTGGGCGAGTTCGTGCGCGAACGCGATGTTCCCTTGCTCGCCTCCGCGCTGCACAGCCTGCAGATCATATGGGTGGTGCGAACCTACCTGGGCCGCGCGCTCGCGGAGTTCGTAACCCGTCATGGCGTTTTCCTCGACGTGCTGGGAATGGGCCTGCTGATCACCGGCGAAAGCGGTGTGGGCAAGAGCGAGCTCGCGCTGGAGCTGATTTCGCGCGGCAGCGGCCTGGTCGCGGATGACGTCGTCGAGCTCTACCACATCTCTCCAGAGACGCTGGAGGGCCGCAGCCCCGAACTGCTCAAGGACTATCTGGAGGTGCGCGGCCTCGGTATGCTCAACATCCGCACCATCTTCGGCGAGACCGCGGTGCGCACCAAGAAGAATCTGAAACTCATCGTGCAGCTTGAGAAACCGGTAGGCGGCGTTATACCGGGCCTGGAGCGGCTGCCGCTGAACGCCAGTTCGGAGGACATAATGGGCATCAGCATACGCAAAGTGATGCTGCCGGTTGCCGCCGGTCGCAACCTGGCCGTGCTGGCTGAGGCCGCGGTGCGCAACTATGTCCTGCAGCTTCGCGGCATCGACAGTACCCAGGAATTCATCCAGCGCCAGGAAAAGCAGTTGAGCAAGCGCGGTTGAACGCGGCATCATTCGCTCCATGCAACTCATCGTAATCAGCGGCCTGTCCGGCTCGGGCAAGAGCATCGCCCTCAACGTGCTGGAGGACAGCGGCTATTACTGCGTGGACAACCTGCCGGCCAAACTCCTGACCGGGCTGACCCAGTTCCTGGCGCAGGAGGGCTACGAGCGGGTGGCGGTGAGTATTGATGTCCGCAGCGGCGCGACCCTGTCCGAACTCCCGGGTTACCTGAACGAACTGCGCAAGAACGGCATCGAAGTGCACCTGGGGTTCCTTGACGCCAAGACGGATACCCTGGTCAAGCGCTACTCGGAAACCCGCCGCCGGCATCCGCTGGCGGACGACGTGCGAACGCTTCCCGAATCGATCGAGCTCGAGCGCGAACTGCTCGCCGAACTGGCCGACTTCGGTCACCACATCGACACCAGCGACCTCAGCCCCAGCACCTTGCGCCTGTGGGTGAAGGAACTGCTGGACCTCGGCGGAACCGGCTTCACTCTGCTGTTCCAGTCGTTCGGCTTCAAGCACGGTGTTCCGCTTGATGCGGACATGGTGTTCGACGTGCGCTGCCTCCCCAACCCGCATTACGACCCCGAGCTGCGTCCGCTTACCGGACGCGATGCGCCGGTCATCGCCTTCCTGCAGGCGGATGCCAGCGCGCAAGGCATGCTCGACGACATCCACAACTACGTGGAGAAGTGGCTCCCGTGCTTCGTGCGCGACAACCGCAGCTACCTGACCATCGCAATTGGCTGCACAGGCGGGCGGCATCGCTCGGTGTATTTTGCGGAGCAGCTTGCGACGCATTTCCGCGGCGGGCGCCGCGTGCTGGTACGGCATCGGGAGTTGTCCTCTTGAGGGTATTTCTGTTCCTGGCCGCATCTGCGCTGGCGATGACGACACAGGCATCGGAATGGATCTCCGTGACGACTACGTCCGAAGGCGACACCCACTACTACGACAGCGCAAAGCTGCACGTCGAGGACCAGACCGTAACCTTTTGGCGCAAGGTGGAATTCCGCATGCCCCTGTATGTGCGTTCCGCCCTGGCGCAACTGGGCCTGTACCGGGAACAGATCGATTGCGCCTCTCGCAGCCTGCGCACGCTGGGCTACCTGCATTACACCGCCGATGGCGCCATCATCGAGGACGTCTATGCGCCCGAGGCGCCACCCGTCGCCATAGCGGACGCGACGCCCGTGCAGCATCTGGAAGACCTGCTTTGTCCGCTGGTCCGCACCGCCCAGACCGAACCACAGCCGCCTGCCGGATCCGGGGATGGACTCGACGAGCTGCGTCAGGAAGTCGAAGCCCTGCAGGCCCACATCCGCAAACTGCGCAGGGGCCTGGAAATGCAGGAAGCCGCCGGATCGGCGCGATGACTCCGCGAACCGTTACGCTCGCCTTTACTGGCGCCTCGGGCATGCCTTACGGCGTGCGCCTGCTCGAATGCCTGATCCGTTCCGGGACGCGCGTGTTTCTGCTGTATTCCCAGGTTGCGCAGATCGTCGCGCGCCAGGAGATGGATCTACGGCTACCGGCGAGAGCCAGCGAGGCCGCTCAATTCTTCGCTTCGCGCTTCGGCGCCAAGCCGGAGCAGTTGCAGGCGTTCGGCCGTGAAGAGTGGTTCGCGCCGGTGGCATCCGGCTCCAATCCGGCCGATGCCATGGTGGTGTGTCCCTGCACCATGGGGACGCTGGCCGCCATCGCCACCGGCCTTTCCGACAATCTCATCGCGCGTGCCGCCGACGTCATGCTCAAGGAATCGCGCAAGCTGATCCTCGTGCCACGCGAAACGCCGCTTTCCGCAATTCATCTTGAGAACATGCTGAAGCTGGCGCGTGCAGGAGCCGTGATCCTGCCGGCGAATCCCGGTTTTTATCATCATCCGGGCAAGGTCGAGGACCTGGTCGATTTTGTCGTCGCCAGGGTGCTGGATCAACTCGGCATTGCCCACGATCTGATGCCCCGCTGGGGCGAACGCGGCGAATCCGGGCGCGAACAGGAATAAGGCTCGTCGCCCATGCGCATGCAGCTGCCGATTTTTCCGCTGAACACCGTGCTTTATCCCGGCGGCCTGCTGCCCTTAAAGATTTTCGAGCAGCGCTACCAGGAGATGACCAAAGCCTGCCTGCGCGATACCACGCCGTTCGGTGTCTGCCGCATCCGCGAAGGGCTCGAGGTCGGCTCACCCGCCGTCCCGGAGCCGATCGGCTGCACCGCGATCATCGCCGAATGGGAAATGCCCCATGTGGGCGTTTTCCTGCTCAAAAGCCGGGGCCAGCAGGCCTTCCGGATCGTCGAAAAATCGACGCAACGCGACGGCTTGATTCGAGCCGAAGTCGAGCTGCTGGAGGATGAGGCGGGCAATCCGGCGCCGGAAGCCCTGCGGCTCTGCCGTCAGGTGCTGGAACAGATTGTGAACCGGATCGGCAACGACTACTTCTTCGCGCCCCTCGATTTCGGCAACCCACGCTGGGTAAGCTACCGCCTTGCGGAAGTGCTGCCCTTGGGCATGGAGGACAGGCAAGCCCTGCTGGAAGCTCGAGACGACGGCGAGCGCTTGGCGCGACTGCAGGCCTTCCTCAACCCGGTGGGATAGGGAGCGTCGGTCCGGCGCCCTGATCATTGCGCAGGCGGCGCAGGATTTCGCGCACGGGCGCCGGCACTGCAGCGCCCATCGCATCCTCCAGCGTCAACCAGATGTGCCCCGGCTCCTGCACCCGACCTTCCATCTGTTCGACGCGCAGCAGGGCAGGCTTGATGGTCAGTGCGAAATGCGTGAAGCCGTGACGCACGTCGGGCAGCGCGCCGTCGGTGCTTACCACCGCGCCAAAGCGTTGCTGCGAGACGCGCCTCGCTTCTTCGATTTCGCCCACCTCGGGAAAGCTCCACAACCCGCCCCAGATTCCCGGCGCCGGCCGCTTCTCCAGCAGCACCTCGCGACCACGCCGCAGAATCAGCATCACGGTGGCTTTTTCCGGAAGGGCTTTGCGCGGCCGCGGTGACGGCAGCGCCGACGTGCGATTCTCGCGCGCGGCCACGCAATCTTCCCGCAGGGGACAAGCGCCGCAGGCCGGCCGACGCCGCGTGCACACCGTTGCGCCCAGGTCCATGAGGCCCTGCGTATAGGCCTCAATCTCTGTCTCCGGCAGCAAGACTCCCGCCTGCGCCCAGAGCTGATTCTCGACTTTGCGTTCGCCGGGAAAACCCTCAATGCCGAAACAACGGGCCAGGACCCGCTTGACATTGCCGTCGAGAATCGCATGGGGCGCGCCGAACGCGAACACGGCAATCGCGCCGGCGGTGGAACGGCCGATGCCCGGCAGGGCAACAATGTCCTCGAACGTGCGGGGGAACTCTCCGGCATGGCGCTCGACCATCAACTGCGCCGCGCGATGCAGATTGCGGGCGCGGGCGTAGTAGCCCAGTCCGCTCCATAAGGCGAGCACCTCGTCCTCGTGCGCGGCGGCAAGGGCGGCGATGCGGGGAAAGCGCTCGATGAACCGCAGGAAATAGGGAATGACCGCCGAGACCTGGGTTTGCTGCAGCATGATTTCGGACAGCCAGATGCGATAGGCGTCGCGTACCTGCCAGGGTAAGTCGTGGCGCCCGGCACGGCGCTGCCAGGCGGTCACGCGAGCGGCGAAGGCCTCCGGCGGCAACGCCGGCATCAGAACAGCTTCTTCAGCTTTTGCTTCAGCGCGTCTTCGGGTTTCTGTGGCGGTGCCGCCGGGGCGCCTTCCGCCGGGGCCGAATCCGTACCGGGTTGCGCCGGTTTGGCTTCCTCCCCGGGGGCGCCGAGCAGCCTGGACTTGAGCTTGTCCTCGATCTTGCTCTTCAGCGAATCCTTCTTTTCTTCCAGTTGTTGCCTGGCCGAATCCGACAGCACGCTGCCGAACTCCAGCTTGTACCTGAGGGCAGTGAATGGGCCTGAGGCACGCACAGGAATGGTCAATCCCTTGAGGTCGCCGAGGTCCTTGCCGCCCTGGCCGCCACTGCTGGCGACCACGGCCGCTTTCACCAGGTAGTTCAGACTGCTTTCCGGAATATTGATGTCGCCTTCGCCGGCGATCCGCAGGAACGGCGACTTGGCCAGGAAGTCACCGTTATGGGCAATGCCGTTCCTGATATCGAAACTGGCGCTTAATTCGGAAAAATCCGTCTTCTCGCCCGCCGCCGCACCCTGCTCCGATTCACGCTTGCCGCCGGTAACCATGGATCTGGCGTTGCGCAGCGATTGCCCCAGGTTGATGCCCTTGATTGCGCCGTCGCGAAGCTCCAGGCTGGCCTTGCCATTGAGCGTTTTCTTCATCGCGGAGACCAGATTGCCCGTAGTCGTCACGTCCAGCGCGACGTCACCACGGCCCTCAAGGATGTCCTGACCGGCGGCATCGCGCAATAAGGGTCCGATCTGGACCCCGCTCAGGCTCTGCTTCACGGCAATTTGATTGGTATTCGCATTCACCGATACGGAACCCTTGGCGCTGCCCTGGTAGAGATTCGCCGCCAGTGGATTCACATCGAGGCGGCCATCCCTGGCTTTCACGTCGAGGCGCACGTTCTGCGCCTTGATGTTGGATGCCACCAGGTCGCCGATGCGCAGGCTCCCGGACACGTTGAGTGCCTTGATCGGCGAGAAGTCGATGGGCTGCTCGGCCTGCGGCGCCGGTGCGGGCTCGGCCGCCGGCGCCTGCTTCTTCGGCGGCAGGTACTTGTCGACGTTGAGCTTGTCGATGGCGATGTCGAAAGTGCTGCGCAGCGCGGCAAAATCGGCGAACGCGAACTTCGCCTTGATGTTGCTCTCATCGAATTTCATCGCCAGGTCCGCATTGGCCGTCTGCTTCTTCAGATCGGCGATGGCGCTCAACGTCAGCGGCACCTTGAATTTCTTCATCGGCAGCGAAGGCGCTGCCAGTTCGAATTCGCCGGCCAGCTTTGGCACCTGAAAGACCTGGGTTTCCAGGTTGGCGAGGATCGGCGTGGAAAGCGATCCCTTCACCTGGTTTTCCGCCTGCTTCACGTCGACATTGAGCACAAGCTGGCCGATGCGTACCGCCTTGCCGGATCCTTCCACGCCGGCAAGCTTCAGACCTATGTTTGCGTCAAGTTGCGGCCCCTGCGCCTTAAGCAACAGGGTGATGTCGCTGCCGCCAGCTTTGTCCTTTGTGATGCTGACCTTCGGCGCATCGAGTTTTGCCTCAAAGCTGTCCGCGTCGCGCTTGCCTTTCAGGGCCAGCGTCACGCCATCGACCAGGACCGATTGGCTGTCGAGATTCACGGCAAGCTGTGGGATGCGAAAGTTGCCCTCTGACAGGGTGATGCCTGCGAGCACGCCGCCAATCGTCGCGGAAAAATCCCTGACCGCCACGCTGCCGCCATCCTTCTCGATGCCGGGAGCCGTCACCTTGAGCCTGAAGCTGTCCTTGGCCGGTTTCCCCGACTCAATGTTTCCGGAGGCATCCAGCTTGAGGCTGCTGATGCGGATCTTCTGCTCGGCCATGCGTGCTTCGATTTCGGCCTGCAGCTCCGATGCCAGGCCGCTAACGCCCGCTACCTCACCGCCCAGCTTCACGCTCAGGCCGGTCACGGCGAACACCTGCTTCTCCAGATCGGCCATCAGCGTGCCCGCCGCCTGGGGCTTCGCATCCACTTTCGGCTGGTTCGCCCGGATGCTCGCAGCCAGATCGAAGTTGGTCGGTACGCCCGGCGCTACGCGTCCCGT